>NZ_LT607412.1:1807744-2109035 GCF_900091455.1 Micromonospora coriariae
GCGTTAAGAAGGGGCCCCTCCTCTACCGGAAACGATAAGAAGGGGCCCCTGCTTACAGCTTGGTCAGACGCGGGGGGCGCCGACCGGCTGGGACGCCTCGACGAACTCCTCGCGCGGGTCGTGCAGCTGGCCCAGGGCGACCACCTCACGCTTGAGGAAGAACGCCAGCGACCAGTCCACCACCACCCGTACCTTGCGGTTGAACGACGGGATCCGGCTCATGTGGTACGTCCGGTGCATGAACCAGGCCGGCCAGCCCGTCATCTTCACGCCGTACACCTGGGCGACGCCCTTGTGCAGGCCGAGGCTGGCCACGCTGCCGACGTGCTTGTGCTTGTAGTTGACCGGCTCGCGGCCCCGGATCACCGCCGCGATGTTGTCGGCCATCAGGGCGGCCTGACGCACCGCGTGCTGGGCGCTCGGCGAGCAGAAGTTGCCCGGCTCCTTGGTCAGGTCGGGCACCGCCGAGCAGTCGCCGGCGCTCCACGCGCCCTCGACCACCCGGTCACCGTCGACCACCTGGAGGGTGGGCAGGCAGGTGACCCGCCGGCGGTCGTCGCGCGGGAAGTCGGTGGCGTCCAGCATCGGCGACGGCTTCACGCCGGCCGTCCAGACGATGGTGTCGGAGCGGAAGCTGTCACCGTCGGAGAGCTTGACCACCCCGTCGACGCAGGACTCCAGCCGGGTGTCCAGCCGGATGTCCATGTTCCGCTTGAGCAGCTGCTGCACCGTGTAGGCGCCCATGTCCCGGTCCACCTCGGGCAGCACCCGCTGGGTGGCCTCGACGAGCACCCACCGCATCTCCTCGGGCTTCAGCTCCGGGTAGTAGCGCAGGGCGTCGCGGGCCATGTCCTCCATCTCGGCGAGCGCCTCGATGCCGGCGTAGCCACCACCGACGAAGGTGAAGGTCAGCGCCGACCGGCGGACCTCCGGGTCGGGGGTGACTGCCGCCACGTCCAGCCGATCCAGCACGTGGTTGCGAAGGTAGATCGCCTCGCCGATGGTCTTGAAGCCGATGCCGTGCTCGTGCAGGCCGGGGATCGGCAGCGTCCGGGATACCGAGCCCGGGGCCACGACCACGTGGTCGTACGCGATCTCCCGGGGCGGGCCGATGATCGGCTGCACGGTCGCCACCTTGCGGTCGTGCTCGACACGGGTGACCGTGCCCGCCACCACCGTGCACCGCTGCAACTCCCGCCGCAGAGGCACCACGGCGTGCCGGGGGGAGATGTTGCCGGCCGCGGCCTCGGGCAGGAACGGCTGGTACGTCATGTGCGGCTGGGGGTCCACCACGATGACCTCAGCCTCACGGGCGCTGAGCTTCTTCGACAGGCGCAGGGCGGCATAGAGACCGACGTGCCCGGCACCCACCACAAGGATCCGCTTCGGATTCACGTCATCTATCTTTCCCCCGCCGGCTCAGGTAATCCCGCTCGCGGCCCCGATCTGTGACGGAACACAACCCCTGTGACCTGGGTAACCCCGCTCGACCCACAACTACCTGCGGCGCAGGAGCCAACCCAGCAACGCGGCTGTCCCCACCGCCAGGAGCAACCCGAGCACTGTGACCCACTGGTGGCCGCTCTCCCCACCCATGCCCGCGACCTGCAACAGCAGCACCCCCAGCACGGCGGTACCCAGCAGCACCGCGGCCGCCCGCAGCAGCCAGCGGGTGATCAGCTCCGGGTCCACCACCGCGTCGTAGGGCAGCAGCGCGGCCAACGCGCAGAGGGTGTGCCCCAGATAGAGCAGCGCGGCGAGGGCGAGCAGCCGCCAGAGCGCCACCGGCCGGCCGTAACCGTCGGTGGCGAGTAGCCAGCCGCCGACCATGACCAGCGCCGCGAAGGTCGGCCAGACCCGGCGCGGACCCACCGCGGGCAGCAGCGCGGCCACCGCCAGGAAGCCGAGCGGCCGGCCGGACAGCACCTCGGCGGGGAACGCCAGCGCGAACCCGGCCAGCACGGTGACGAAGATCCCGGCCCGAACCATGAGCGGGGCGGCGCTGATCCGGGCGAAGGCGTCCTGGGCCGCCCTGACCCGCCCGGTGACGGCGTCGATCATCTATGCCCACCCTCGTTCGCGGCCGCGCCCATCGGGCCGCTTTCGTTCGCGACGGCACTCATCGGGCGCCAACCCTCGGGGCCAGCGCCAGCCGCGCCACATCCCGCAGCACCTGGTCGAGGCTGCCGGCACCCGCCCAGCGCACCACGGGCACGCCGTGCTCCCGGAGCTGGCCGATCATGACTTCCCGGTCCAGCCGCCACAGCCGGTACGCCACCTCGGCCCAGCCCCGGTCCCTCGGAGGCGTCAGGTCGGTCGGCAGCGTGTCGACGGCCACCACGAACCGTCCGGCGCGGGCCAGCCGGGCCAGCATCTGCGCCGACCGCTCGTCCAGCAGTGGGGTGAGCACCACGACCAGCGCGTCCGAGGAGAGCAACTGCGGGCCGAACACCTGGTCGTACGGCTCGTGCTGGGAGGCCTGGGCGCGTACGTCGAGCAGCCACTCCAGCACGGTCAGGTACTGCCGGCGACCGGCGGCCGGACGCAGCCGCCGCGCCGCCGGCCCGTACTCCAGCAGCGAGACCCGGTCGCCCCGGTGCAGGTAGTGCTCGGCGATCGCGGCGGTGGCCCGCACTGTGGTGTCCAGCACCGAGGCGGCGCCGCCAACCCCGCCCGAGCGGCCTGCCTCGGCGAGCACGTCGAGCAGCACCACCACCTCGGCGTCCCGGTCGGAGAGGGTGGCCGCCACGTGCAGTTGCCGGGCGCGCAGCGACACCCGCCAGTCGATGCGACGCAACCGGTCGCCGGGCGCGAAGATCCGTACGCCGGCCAGCTCGCCGCCCTCGCCGGGCCGGCGAGAATGGTGCGCCCCGACCAGGCCGGCGGCTCGGGGCATCGCCTCCACCGCCTCGAACGGCTCGGTTCGCGGATAGACCCGGACCCGGACCGGCTCGGTGATCACCGCCCGGGAGACCAGCAGGCCACCCGCCGTGGCGACCCGCGCGCCGGCCGGACCGACCGGATGCCGACCCCAGCGCAGGGCTCTGCCGGCCAGGCCGAGGTCCACAACCGTCGCCCTGGGCACCGATGTCACGAACGGCCGATCAGCCACCGAGCGCCCCGTGCCACCGGCCGGTGCCCCACCACCGCTGGGCGTCGCATCGTCGAGCGACCCGTCGAGGGCGAAGCCGGCCCGCTCGATCCGCAGCCACGGCGAGACCCGGGACCGCACCACCGCCAGGTCGTAGTCGACCGTGTCCGGGTTGCCGACGCTCACCGCCGCCGTCACCTCACCGCCCTCGACCAACGGCCCGTCGTCGCCAGAGGTGATCCACACCTGCGGCAGCACGGAGGGCCGGCGGCGCAGCGCGTACGCGGTTCCGAGCGCGAACGGGGCGGCCAGCACGATCAGGTCGACCCGCCCCAGCAGCACCCCCGCCACCAGCAACAGGCCGGCGAGCAGCACCGCCCGGCCGAGTGCCCAGGTGGGCGCCCAGCCGGTGGCCGGCTCCGGCTCGGCGGATCGCGGCGCGGGCACGGTCGGTCCGGTCATCAGCGCCGGGGCCCGCCGGCGGCGTAGCTGGGCAGCGCGCCGCTGGCCGGCGCCGGAGTGCCCTCCAGCACCTCACCGACCACGAACGCCGGGTCGACCCGCCGCAGCCACATCTCCGGACGCAGGGTGATCCGGTGGGCCAGCGCGGGCGCCGCCACCTCCTTGACGTCCTCCGGCACCACGTAGTCCCGGCCGCCGAACACGGCACGGACCCGGGCCAGCAGCAACAGCGCCAGCGAGCCCCGCGGCGACGCGCCGACCAGCACCGACGGGTGCTCCCGGGTGGCCGCGGTGAGCGCCACGATGTAGCGGCCGACCGAGTCCTCCACCACCACGTCCTCCAGTGCGGCCTGCATCGCCCGCAGGGTGGCCGCGTCGACCACCGGCTTGATCTCCGCCTCCTCGCGGCGGCGGCCCATCCGGCGACGCAGCACCTCCCACTCCTCGTCGTGCTCCGGATAGCCGAAGGAGACCCGGAGCAGGAACCGGTCCAGCTGCGCCTCGGGCAGCGGATAGGTGCCCTCGTACTCGATCGGGTTGGCGGTGGCCAGCACGTGGAACGGCTCGTCCAGCTTGTAGGTCACCCCCTCCACCGAGACCTGCTTCTCCTGCATCGCCTCCAGCAGCGCGGACTGGGTCTTCGGGGGCGTCCGGTTGATCTCGTCGGCGAGGAGCAGGTTGGTGAAGACCGGGCCGGCACGGAAGGCGAAGTCGCCGTTGCGCTGGTCGTAGAGGAACGAGCCGGTGACGTCGGCAGGGAGCAGGTCGGGGGTGAACTGGAGCCGGCGGAAGTCCAGCCCCAGCGCCTGGGCGAAGGAACGCGCGGTGAGCGTCTTGCCGAGACCGGGCAGGTCCTCCAGGAGGACGTGCCCACCGGCGAGGATGCCGGCGAGGACCAGCTCCAACGCGTCCCGCTTGCCGACCACGACGGTGCCGACCGCGTCCAGCACCGCCCGGGCCAGACGGCCGACCTCGGCGGCGGGCATGCTCCGGTCCACGTCGTTCATCAGATCTTCTCCAGTTCGGCGACGATCACCGCGAGGTCGCGCGGCGACGGGGGGCGGCGGGGCGGGTTTTCCAGGAACGTCCACAGCCGCTCGCCCAGCAGGGCACGGGAGCGGGCCGGGTCCGACTCGCGGGTGACGCCGTGCTTCAGGCGCATCCGCTCGTCGGCCAGTTCACCGATCCGGGGCAGGACGACTCCGGTGAAGCGTTCGGGTCGGGTAGTGGACCAGTCGAGCGGCCATTCCCAGCGGTTGATCGCGGTCCGCAGCGCGTCCCGGGAGCCCCAGTTGTAGCTGCCGTCCTCCTCGCCCGTCGTCATCCGACCGGCCGGCGGCGGCGGGGGTGGCGGTGCGAGCAGGCCGGTGACCCGGCGGACCGCCAGCACGGCGAGCACCCCGGCGATCAGCACGGGCAGGGAGACCTGGAGGCCGATCGCGCGCAGCCCGGCGACCAGCACCGCGACCAGGGCGGCCGCGATCGCGAGCGAGCGCAGCACCAGGCGGGCCTTCCCACCACGCGACCGCGGGTCGGCCCGTGCCGGTTCCTCCTCGAAGGCGAGCAGGTCGTCGATGCTGGTGCTGCTCACGGTGCCACCTTTGTTCGCGACTGCGGGGCTCGCAAACCCGGCTCACTCCTCGCGCTCACGGTGCCACCTGCGGACTGGGGGCCACCGCGGCCAGTTCGTGGCGCAACCGGCGCAGCGCGGCTCGGGCCTGGTCGCGGGTGCGTTCGTCGACCGGGCGGGTGGCGTACCGGGCCTCCCGGTAGACGTGCGCGAACTCGGCCAGGACGTCGGCGCTGACGATGGCCGGCACCCCGGCCGACGGGTCGCCGCGCAGCAACCGGGTGACCAGGTCGGTGGGGGTGTCACCGGGCCGCCGGGGAACACCGGCCGTGGCGGCGGCCTCCTCCAGGCGTACCCAGCAGGCGATCACCGCGACCCGGGGATCGCTGTCCTGGTCGTCCAGCTCCACCAGGCCGGCGTCGAGCGCGGCGACCACCTCGCGAGCGGTGCCCTCGGCCGTACGCCGGGAACCCTGTGCCGGCAGTGCCCGGGTGGTACGGCGCACCGCGCCGCGAACGAGGATCCAGGTGAGGTAACCCAACACGGCGGCGATGGCCAGCCCGAGCAGCACAAGCGCCACCGTGGCGATCCACTGCGGGATGTGCGCCTGGGTGGCCTCGCCGGCTTCGCGCGGCTCCACCGGGATCGACGGCGGCGGCTCGGCGGTCGGGTACTCGGGAACCCACGGGACCTGTTCCACCGGCGGGATCCGGCTGGCCCCGATCGACGAGTGGGCGGAGGCCAGCGCGGCCCCGGCGAGCAGAACGGCGACAGCACCCACCGGCCACCATCGGCGGAGCAGGCCGAGCGCCTGGCGCAGCACCCCGGGCTGGCCGGCGGGGTACGGCGTGGGCGGGCGCGTTCCGTCCGTCATGGCCACCGCCCCACGCACTCTCAGTCCACTCCGGCCAGCTGCTTGGCCCGGCCGAAGACGTCGTCCAGCATCCCTGGTGTCAGCCGCCCGGTGAAGGTGTTCTGCTGGCTGACGTGGTAGCAGCCGAGCAATTCCGGTGCGGCCGTGCCGGACCAGTGTGCCCCATGGCCGAACCTCGGTCGCGGGCTGGGCGGGCGCTGCCCGTACACCTGGTGCAGCACCGGCCACCACGCTGCCCAGGCGAACGCGCCCAGCGCGACCACGACGCGCAGGGTGGGCCGGATGAGCGTGACCTCGCGCTGCAGCCAGGGCGCGCAATTGTCCCGCTCTTCCGGGGTGGGCTTGTTGTCCGGCGGCGCGCACCGGACGGCCGAGAAGATGCGGATGTCCCGCAGAGCCAGCCCGTCGTCGGCGGCGACGCTTGTCGGCTGGTTGGCCAACCCGGCCCGGTGCAGGGCGGCGAACAGCACGTCACCCGATCGGTCGCCGGTGAAGATGCGGCCGGTGCGGTTGCCACCGTGCGCGGCGGGCGCCAGCCCGAGGATGGCGATCCGCGCGTCGGCGGCGCCGAAGCCCGGGACCGGCCGGCCCCAGTACTCCTGGTCACGGAAGGCGGCCCGGCGTGTGCGGGCCACCTCCTCCCGCCAGCGGACGAGCCGAGGGCAGGCGAAACAGTCGCTGACCGCCGCGTCCAGATCGGCCAGGTCGGTCGCCCGCGCGGCGCGGGCGACCACCTGATCGGGGGTACGCGACTCAGCCAAGCTTGGCCCGGAAGAGTTCCAGGGTGCGGGCCCAGGCGCTGGACGCGGCACGCTGGTCGAAGGCCTCCGGCCGGTCGTCGTTGAAGAAGGCGTGCGAGGTGCCCGGGTAGTCGTAGAGGTGGCAGGTGCCGCCGGCCTCCTCGATGGCCCGGCGTGCGGTCTGCACGCCCTCGGCGGCCGACGTGCCGTCCTCTTCGGAGCAGTGGATGACGGCGGCCTTGCCGGCGTAGTCGACCCACTCGGGGCGCATCGACTGCCAGGGCAGCACGGGGTAGAAGCCCACGCTGGCGACGATGCGCTCGGAGAGCGTTGCCGACCAGAGAGCCAGGCTGCCGCCGGCGCAGAAGCCCACCGCCCCTACCTTGCCGGTGACCTCCGGCCGCCCGGCCAGGTAGTCGGCCGCGCCGGCGATGTCCTTCGCCGCCTCGTCCATCCGCATCGCCATCAGCAGCCGCTGCGCCTCGTCCGGCTCACTGGTGGTCTCACCGTGGTAGAAGTCCGGGGCGAGGGCGACGAAGCCGGCCTCGGCGAACCGGTCCGCCACCGACCGGATGTGCGGGACCAGGCCCCACCACTCCTGGATGACGATGACGGCGGGGCTGGCGACGCCGCTGGCAGGTATCGCGAGATACCCCTCGCTCATGCCCCCGTTGCTGCGGTAGCTCACCATCTCGCCCATCGGCCCGTCCTCCTAGCGGTCAGTCATCGTTGGCTGGTCGCCCAGTGGTCCTACGTGCCGGTAGCCTGCCATGCCGCGCCGCCGCCGGGGAAGACGCGGGAACAGTGGCATTCACCTCCCGTTCGCCGGGTCGTGACTCCACGTACGCCGACGGCGGCGGAGAAGGCTCCCCGCCGCCGTCGGTGCCGCTGCCCGGCTGCTGACGCCCGGTCAGGCCTTCTTGGTCAGGCAGAGCAGGTAGCCCGTCTTGCCCGGCTCGATGCTGTAGAAGACGTACCCCTCCTCGCCCTCCTTGAGGAACTCGTCGCACGCGGTGCCGGCCTTGGCCTGCGCCTCGGTCTGCCCGTCGACGCGACCGACCACGTTGTACGCCGCGTCGGTGGAGGTGCACTCGACGACCTTGGCGCCGTCGACCTCCTCCTCCTCGGTGCCGGTGACCTCGGGCAGCTCGGCGATGCAGTCGCCGGCCTTGGCGTCGGCGGTCTCGTCCTTGTTCAGGAAGTTGCCGATCGCGCTGGCGACGCCGAACTTCAGGCCGGCGATGACGACGAACACGAGGATCGCGCCGATGATGCCGAGGGCCTTCTTTGCACCGGGCTTCTTCGCCTCCGGTTCGACCGGCGACGGCGTCTCGACGGCCGGCTGGGGCGGCGCGACGTCGGACGCGGGGGGCGGTGCGACCTGCTCTGACACGGGGGTTCCTTCCGAGGGGTTGATGAGCAGACGACACCGTAACGATCATTGATTTCCGGCGTCGTCCCGCTCGCCTCGTCCGTTCAGCTATTTCCCAGCTTCCTATGCATGATCCAGTTCACATCGTTGATCAGCCCGTCGGGGTGGGGGTCGGCGTCACTGTCGGGCCCACCGTGGGCCCACTGGCCGTCCCGGTCGGCTCGGGCGTCACTGTGGGGGTTGTCGTCGGCGGCGCGGGCGGGACCGTCGGCGCCGGTGCGCCCGGAGCCCTGGGGCCGAAGGGCGCCTGGTCGATGCAGTACGGGTACGGCCGCAGCAGCGGGTTGCCGTAGGCGTCGATGGGGCCGGAGCAGTCTGGATAGCCCAGACGGATCGGGTTGCCGTTCTGGTCGAAGAGCCGGGCGTTCTCCACCAGTCGGCCCTCACTGTCGTAGACGAAGACATCCCGGACCTGGCTGTACTGGCTGTCGACCGAGGTCTGGTCGTAGTAGTAGCCGCTGTAGCCGAGCCGGTCCTCTGCGTTGGCCAGCGCGGCGAGCGCGAAGAACACGAGCACCAGGCTGCCGGCGTGCAGTGCCCAACGCGGCCAGCGGGTCAACCGCTCGGAGCGGCGACCGAGCCAGATCGAGGCGAGCACAAGACCCACCAGCATGATCAGGCCGCCGAACAGCTCTCCACCGAACCGGGGCAGCAGCCCGAATTCGCCGCCAGTGGTGATCATGGTGACCAGCATCGCCGCCAGGTAACCGCGCAGCACCCACCAGCCGGGACGCAGCAGCCGGAGGAAGGCGCTGGCCGTCTCGTACCCCAGCGGTGGGCCGAGCCGGGAGTCGATCGAGCGCAGTCGCCTGCGGGCCCGGACCACCGCGGTGGCGACCCGCTGGTCGAGGTTGCGCCCACCGCCCGGTGCGCCGGCCGCGGCGCGCAGCTCGGCGGCGTACGTCTCGGGCTCCCCGAGCCGCTCGACGAGGGTGCCGTCGGCCTCGGCGGCCACCTCGGCGAGGTGATCGGCGAGATCCTCGGTCAGCTCGTCGCGTTGGGTGGGCGGCAGGTCGGCCAGCGCCGCTCGGACCCGCGCGACATAGTCCGTGATTTCCTGCTCCGTGACGGTCATGCCGCCATCCCCCGATCGTCGAGCAGACTGTCCATTGTGGTGGCGAACGAGCGCCAGAGCTTGCCGGAGCGGGTCAACTGGTCGCGCCCGGCCGCGTTGAGTGCGTAGTACTTGCGGTGCGGCCCGGATTCGCTGGGCACGACGTAGGTGGTGAGCAGGCCGGCCGCGAAGAGGCGGCGCAGCGTGCCGTAGACCGAGGCGTCGCCGACCTCTTCCAGCCCGGCCTCGCGGAGCCGGCGCAGGATGTCGTAGCCGTAGCCGTCCTCTTCCCGGAGCACGGCCAGGACGGCCAGATCGAGCACGCCCTTCAGTAACTGTGTGGTGTCCACGCACTGCACACTACTGTGCAATGCGAAATAGCGTCAACGATTCCGCCTCGCCCGGCGCGTCAACATTCGCTCTCCCCTCGGTGCGCGAACTCCTCGAGGGAGAGAACCTGCTGCGCCTCCTCGCCGATCGCCGTGACCAGAACCGATCCGACTGCCAGTTCGGTCAGGTCGCCGAGGCGGAAGGACACCCGGTGTGTGGTGAAGCTGCTGTCGTCGGCGACTCCGTACATGTCGAAGGCGACGTCCGGGTCAGCAGCCGACTCTGGCGGGAAGCCGTCCAGGGGCACGGTGGTGGGCGAAGTCACGGCACGCGGCACTGTGAATTTCCGTCTCGGCCACCTCGGCCACGACGTCGCCGGAACCGACGGGGCCGGCGACGCCGACAGGGTTGGCGACGCCGACGGGCTTGGCGATGCCGACCCCCGGACGGAGAAGAGCACCACGATGTCGGGCGGTCGGTCCGAACACCAGGCCAGCGCCGCGAGCGGGTGGCCAGCGGCGTCGACGGTCAGGCCGGTGACGCCCTTCAGCTCCGGCGAGCAGGAGGTCAGACCGCCGAGTATGAGTGCCGCCACGGCCAGAGCGGCCGCCCGGCGCGTCGTCGTCTGCGCTTGAAGACCCATCCTCCGACGGTCGCAGCGCAACGTCGACTCAGAGCATCAACGTCGTCACGGTTCGACGACGATCAGTGCCACGTCCTTACTGAAGACCCCAGGCGATGCCGTCGAGGATGTCGTGCTCCGAGGCGACCACCGACGGCATATTGGCCCGCTCCATGATCACCCGGAGCACCAGCGCGCCCGCGCCGATCACGTCGGCCCGGCCCGGGTGCATCACCGGGATCGCCAGCCGCTGCTCACGGGTCCGACCCAGCAGGTCGGCCGTCACCTCGGCCACCGCGTCGTAGGAGACCCGGGCGTGGTGGATCAGCTCCGGGTCGTACTCCCCCAGGCCCTGGGCCATGGCGACCACGGTCGTGACCGACCCGGCGAGACCGACCAGCGTGGCCGCCTCCCGGCCGGGAACCGCCGCGAGCGCCCGGTCCACCGCCGCCGCGATGTCGGCCTGCGCGGCGGCGATCTGCTCCGGCGTCGGCGGATCGCCCGGCAGGTGCCGCTCGGTCATCCGGACGCACCCGATGTCCACCGAGATCGCGGCCCGCACCCCGCCGGCCCGGTCACCGACCACGAACTCGGTGGAGCCGCCGCCGATGTCCACGACCAGGAACGGCTCCTTCGCGTCCGCGGGAAGGCCACGCACCGCACCGGTGAAGGACAGCCGCGCCTCCTCGTCACCGCTGACCACCACGGGCGCGACCCCGAGGGTGCGCCGCACCATCTCGGTGAAGTCGGCGGCGTTGGTCGCGTCCCGGGAGGCCGAGGTGGCGCACATCCGCACCCGCTCCGCACCCAGCTTCTCGATGTCCGCGGCGTACGACGCCAGCGCAACCCTGGTCCGCTCGATCGCCTCCGGCGCCAACCGGCCGGTCCGGTCCACGCCCTGCCCCAGCCGGACGATCTCCATCCGTCGGGTCAGGTCGGTCAGCGGAGCCTGCGGTCCGGCCGCCGGGTCGGGCAGTTCGGCGACCAGCAGTCGGATCGAGTTGGTCCCGCAGTCGATGGCCGCCACACGCGTCGTCACGGCAGCAACCCTACGGCAGGCCAGGCGGTCACCCGGCGGGTTGTCCGGTCGAGGGCCACGCCGCCGAGAGGTCCGCCACCGACGCCTCCGAGCCAGCGTCCAGCAGCCGCGCACCGAGCGGTGTCAGGTGGTGCCGGACGGCCCCGCCGTCCCGCTCGCTGGCGATCAGCCCGGCCGAGCGCAGCGCGCTGGCGTGCTCCGACGTCGAGGAGAGACTGATCCCGACGGCCCGGGCCAGCACCGTCGTGGTCAGCCCGCCGTCGTCCGCGAGCCGGCGGAGCACAAGCGCCCGAGTGGTGCCGAGCAGCCGTCCGAGGGAGTCGACCCCCGCGGAGGTCGCCCGGCGAGGCATCGGCACCGGGTAGACGAGCAGGATCGGCCGACCCGGCTCGAACAGCACCCGGGGCCGGGGACCCGCCAACGGGGAGGGCGACAGGATGAGCCCGTGCCCGGTGCCGGTCAGCTCTCCGTGCCACCAGGTCCGCACCTCCAGCACCGGTTCCCGCCAGCGGATCGCCGGGTGCAGATCGTCGAAGAGGTTGGTCAGGCCGTGCCGCGCCAACCGCTGGCTGGCGCAGGTCACCTGCTGGCGGTACCCCGCCACCAGATCGGGCCAGTGCGGCGCCAGGACAGCCTCGAACCAGGTGCGCACGGCACCGCCGAACAGGTCCAGCGTCTCCGGGTCGGCCGCCGCGAACCGTCGCCGCAGCGGGCTCGCGGCCACATCGGCGTACGCGGCGGTGACGTCGGCCCGGACCCGGCGCGCCGGGGTGGCCCGGATCGCCTCGAGACCGGCCGCCAGCGACTCCATGCCGTCGAAGGGGGTGACGAAATCCGGCAGGCTCCCCCGACCGGGCAGGAGGTGCCGCAGAATCGTGGTGGCCGTCTGGGCGACGCCGACAGTCTCGACAGCCCCCGCGTGCTCGGCCAGGGACGGCGCCATCATCGCGACCGTGGGATCACGCAGCCACTGACTGGCCAGCAGCGCGGTCCCGACCGGGTGCAGCCGGTCGGCGAACCGCACCCGGCACAGGTCCGCCGGCCCGAGCTCGAGGCGAAGCATGGGGACAGCCTGCCTGCCTTCGGCCAGGACCGAAAGGGTTGATCCACACGCCGGCTGCCTCCAGGCTGGACGTCGGAATCGACGGGGGGTGGCCGGCGTGCGTCGGACGATGGCATTTTTTACGGGGCTCTGTCTCATCGTGGCCGTCGCGGCCTGCGAACGGGGGCAGCCGTCGGCCCCTCCAGCCGCACCCTCCCCGTCGGCTGAACGCCCAGCGCCGGGCGATCACCGGCTCACCCTGAAGCACAACGGGCTCGACCGCGCCTACCTGCTGCACGCACCAGCCGGGTACGACCCCAGCCGCTCACCCGCACTGGTCATCGCGCTGCACTTCTTTCCCGGAACCGGCTCCGCCATGCGGGAGCTGACCGGTCTGGACGTCAAGGCCGACAAGGACAACGTCCTGGTCGCCTACCCCGACGGGCAGGGTGGCGGCTTCAACGCGCTGATCTGCTGCGGCAAGACGGACGACGTCGACTTCCTCAACGCACTCACCGACCACCTGGTACAGACGTGGCGGGTCGACCCGGCCCGGGTCTTCCTCACCGGCATCTCGAACGGTGCCGACATGAGTTTCCGGGCGGCGGTGGAGAGTACGGGCCGTTTCGCCGCGATCGGGGTGGTCAGCGGCGGCTACATCGGCCCTATGACCACACCCGACAACTACATACCGAAGAGCCCCGTTTCGGTGATCACCTTCATCGGGTCGCAGGACCGGAACGACTCGGTCTTCGAGGCGGGCATGCGGACCTGGCAGCAGCGACTCCGGTGCAAGCCCAGCCCGAAGGCCTCCGGAGTGCCGGGGGTTACCCGGACCATGGCCCGCTGCGCGGACGGCAGCGAGGTCAGCATCTACACGATCGCCAGCATGGGCCACAGCTGGCCGGGGGCGACAACCGGTCAGTTCGCCGCACCCACCGCCGGTCTGTCGGCCACCGACCTGATGTGGGAGTTCTTCGCCGCGCACCCCCGCAAGGCCACGCCCTAGAGCCGCAGCAGCATCCGGGTGTTGCCCAGCGTGTTCGGCTTCACCCGCTCCAGGTCCAGGAACTCCGCGACACCCTCGTCGTACGAGCGCAGCAGCTGCTCGTAGACCGGCTGCGGCACCGGCGCGCCGTCGATCGCCTGGAAGCCGAACGAGGCGAAGAACCGGGTCTCGAAGGTGAGCACGAAGATCCGGGCCACGCCCAGTTCCCGAGCCGCGTCGATCAGCTCACCGACCAGCCGGTGCCCGATCCGCCGGCCCCGGCAGGACGGGTCCACCGCGACCGTGCGGATCTCGGCCAGGTCCTCCCACATCACGTGCAGCGCGCCGCAGCCCACCACGGCGCCGTCCTCGGCGCGGACCGCCACCCGGAACTCCTGCACGTCCTCGTAGAGGGTGACGGTGGCCTTGCTCAGCAGCCGCCGGTCGTCGGTGTACGTGTCGACCAGCCGCCGGATGCCACGCACGTCCCCGGTGCGGGCCCGCCGCACCAGGATCTGGCTCTCGGCAACCGGTGCCGACGACCCGGCGTCCGCGCTCATTCGCCCGCCGGCACGTCCACGCACGGGCCGGCCGTCCACCAGGGTTCGACCAGCGCCAGCGTCTCGTCACCGAACGGGTTCACCCCGGGGCCGGCACCCAGCGCGTGCCCCAGGTGCACGTGCAGGCACTTCACCCGGCCCGGCATGCCGCCGGCCGAGATGCCGGCGATCTCGGGCACCTCGCCGATCGCCTCGCGACGGGCGAGGTAATCCTCGTGCGCCGCCCGGTAGTGGGCGGCCAGCTCGGGATCCGTCGTCAGCCGGTCGGCCATCTCCTTCATCAGCCCGGCCGACTCCAGCCGGCTGCACGCCGCCGTGGCCCGGGGGCAGGTCAGGTAGTACAGCGTCGGGAACGGCGTGCCGTCGGCGAGGCGGGGCGTCGTCTCCACCACGTCCGGCAGACCACACGGGCAGCGATGCGCCACCGCCCGGGTCCCACGGGGCGGGCGGCCGAGCTGCGCGCCCACCGCGGCCAGGTCGGCCTCGGTGGCCGGCTCGCGGTGCGGCAGGGGTACGGAATCCGCCGCCGATTCCGGCGGTGGTGCGACAGTCACGGTGCCCATCTCTCCTGGTGCGCTGGTCGGTGCTTCACTTGCCCGGCTGCTGGCTGTCCGCCGCCTGAACGCTCGACCAGAGCGTGTCGTACCAGGTCACCGGCCCGGCCGGGGCGGATGGCCCGGCCGACTTTCCGGCGTCCCGGGCAGCGCCCTCCGGGTCGTGGAGCACCACCATCATCTTCTCCCCCGGCCGGCCCATGAAGAACCGTTCCCGGGCCTGGGTCTTGATGTACTCCTGGTCCTGCCACTTGGCGGCCTCGGCGGCGAGCTTGCCGATCTCTTCCTCCTGCGCCGCCTGGGCGGCCTCCATCCGCTCGATGTCGGCCTGCTGGTCCAGGTAGACCCGGACCGGGTAGGTGTAGGCCAGAGCGAGCGCGATCAGGACCGCGAACAACACGGTGGCCCGACCGGTGAAGCGACGGGGGTGGGGCGCGGCGAGCCGCTTGACGGCACCACCGGCGCCGGTTCGCCGAGCGGCGGCCGGACGGTTCGCGGAGCGAAGCCCCTCGGCGCCCCGGGCCGCGCCCGGCGCCCGACCAGCGGTGCCGCGCGGCTCGGCGCGTACGCCGGCCTCACGGACCGATCCCCGTGTGGCGCGGCCGCCACCCGGCCGACCGGACTGACCCGGCCGGCGGGCGGGACGCTGACCACCCGGTGTGCGGCGCTGCTGCATCGTCACACCCCTCCCCCGAGGCTTACGCGGCTCAGGCCGAACGGTAGCGCGGGAACGCGCCGGCGCCGGCGTAGCGCGCCGCGTCGGCCAGCTCCTCCTCGATCCGGAGCAGCTGGTTGTACTTGGCGACCCGGTCCGAGCGGGCCGGCGCGCCGGTCTTGATCTGGCCGCAGCCGGTGGCCACCGCCAGGTCGGCGATGGTGGTGTCCTCGGTCTCGCCGGAGCGGTGGCTCATCATGCACTTGAAGCCCGCCCGGTGGGCCAGGTCCACCGCGTCCAGGGTCTCGGTCAGCGAACCGATCTGGTTGACCTTGACCAGGACGGCGTTCGCCGCCTTCTCCGCGATGCCGCGGGCGATCCGCTGCGGGTTGGTCACGAACAGGTCGTCACCGACGATCTGCACCCGGTCGCCGATGGAGGCGGTCAGCGTCTGCCAGCCGGTCCAGTCGTCCTCCGCCAGCGGGTCCTCGATCGACACGATCGGGTACTCGTCGGCCAGCTTCGTGTAGTAGGTGCTCATCTCGTCGGCGGACTTCGGGCTGCCCTCGAAGGTGTAGGTGCCGTTGTCGAAGAACTCCGTCGCCGCCACGTCGAGCGCGAACACGATGTCGCTGCCGAGCCGGTAGCCGGCCTTCTCGACCGCCTCGGCGATCAGGTCCAGGGCCGCCGCGTTGGTCGGCAGGTTCGGGGCGAAGCCACCCTCGTCGCCGAGCCCGGTCGACAGGCCCTTCTTCTTCAACACCGACTTGAGCGCGTGGTAGACCTCCGCGCCGGAGCGCAGCGCCTCACGGAAGGTGGGCGCGCCGATCGGCGCGATCATGAATTCCTGGATGTCGACGTTGGAGTCGGCGTGCGCGCCACCGTTGAGGATGTTCATCATCGGCACCGGCAGGAGATGCGCGTTCGGGCCGCCCAGGTAGCGGAAGAGGCTCAGCTCGGCGCTGCCGGCGGCGGCCTTCGCGACCGCGAGGGAGACGCCGAGGATGGCGTTCGCGCCCAGCTCCGACTTGCTGTCGGTGCCGTCGATGTCGAGCATCTTCTGGTCGATCAGCCGCTGCTCGCTGGCCTCGTACCCGATGATCTGGTCGACGATCTTGTCTTCGACGTTGGAGACCGCCTTCTCCACGCCCTTGCCCTGGTAGCGGTCGGCGTCACCGTCGCGCAGCTCGATCGCCTCGAAGGCGCCGGTGGAGGCGCCGGAGGGCACGGCGGCGCGGGCCACCGTGCCGTCGTCCAGGCCGACCTCGACCTCGACCGTGGGGTTGCCCCGCGAGTCGAGAATCTCCCGGGCGACGATTCCCTCGATGGTTGCCACTGAGTCGCTCCTCGTTGTTGTGATCCGGTCCGTGGGTGGGCCGCGACGGTGCGGCTGAGGCAGGTGTTGAACGCAGCGTATCGGGCCACGAGAACGGGCACGGCGTCGCCCGCGTTCCCGAGTCGCCCCACGGTGACGGACATTCCCGGATTTCCGGGCCTCAACCGGCAACGGGTTTGCGCTGCGCGGACCCGATCCACCAGGCTGGTCGCCATGCCCGCCGCCTCGACCACCCTCCGCATGCTCGCCGTGTCGGTCATCGCGTCGCTCACGGTCACCGGCTGTCAGACATTCGAGGACGCCGGACGCGCCATGGGCCGCTCCGATCTGGTCAACGACCTCGCCGCCCGGCTCGACCGGGCGCTGGAACTGACCTACTCGGCCGAATACCAGCTCCCCGGCGGCGAGACCGCCGCGATCGTGCAGGCCCAGGACCCGGCCCGCTCCACCTACAGCTACCCTGGCGGACGACTCACCGTCACCCCGGAGGGCGTCACCCGGTGCACGACTGCCGGCGGCCGCACGGCGTGCACGCTTGTCACGCCGCCCACCCCGGGCAGCAAGCCCACAGTCGCGCTCTTCGCCGAGGCGAACCAGCACGGCCTGGTCACCCCGCCGGTGGTGGTGGGGCTGCTGACCGCCGCCGCGCTGGACCCGCAGGCGGTCATCGAGCAGAGCGACACCACAGTCGCCGGGCAGCACGCCACCTGCGTCGAGGTGCAGCGGCCGGACGGTGGCCTCACGGCCTGCGTGACCACCGACGGCGTGCTCGGCAGCTTCACCGGGACCGTCGACGGCAAGCCGATGGAGCTGGCGCTGAGCAGCTACTCCGGGACGGTGGCGAAGGACGCGTTCGACCCTCCCGCCGGTGCCAGCGTGGTGGACCACCGGCCGGGCGGCTCGTGACCGATCCGGCCGTGCGGTCCGTTCCCACCGCGCGGCGCGCCGGGTTCCAGCCCGGCGCCGACCTCGGCCACCCACCAGCGCCCACCGACCTGGCCCTGCCGGTGATCGGAGCGAAGCTGCTGACCAACGCCGACGGGACGGTGGCCCGGGTCGCCGACCTCCCCGCCGACACCCCCTGGGTGCCGTTGGGCATCCTCGACGGGGTGCCAGCGTGGGCGACCGACCTGACCACGGCCGACGGCGTCCCCGGCCGGGTACGTGGCTGGGCGTCACTCGCCGCCGAGGTTCCCGAGCCGCTCGCCACGCTGGCCGGACGGGCGTTGGCCGTGGTCACCTGGCGGCGTACCCACAGGTGGTGCGGCGCCTGCCGTGCCGAGTTGACCGACCAGCCCGGCGAGACCGCCCGGCGCTGCCCCGACTGCGGCCTGTACGTGCCGATGCAGCTCTCCGCCGCGGTGCTGGTAGCGATCACCCGACCCGGCCCGGCCGGCCGCGCCGACGAGCTGCTGCTGGTTCGGCACGCCACCGGGCCGAGCGGGTTGTGGGCACTGGTCGCCGGCTTCGTCGAGGCCGGCGAGACCCTGGAGGCGGCCGTGCACCGGGAGGTCGCCGAGGAGGTCGGGCTGGGCGTCGACCGGCTGACCTACTTCGGCAGCCAACCGTGGGCGATCTCCGGCCCCGGGGTGCTGCTCGCCGGCTTCACCGCCCGCGCCGCCGACCCGCACGCCGAGCCGGTCGTCGACGGCCGGGAGCTGACCCAGGCTCAGTGGTTCGGCGTGGATGCGCTGCCGGCGCAACTGCCGCCCGCGTACTCCATCTCGCGCTGGCTGATCGACGCGACGGTGAGCGCCGCGCGACGGTGACCGGTGCGGGCGCTGGTGTTGCTCAGACGCCGAGCAGGGTGCGTAGGTGGCGCGGGGGCGGGCAGTCGTGGGCGAGCATCGCGTCGTGCCAGTCACGCGCCGACATCCCGTGCGGGCGGGCGGCGGCGATCTCGGCCACCTCGCTGTACCCGACGAAGTAGGTGGAGAGCTGGGTGGAGGTGAGCAGCGACCGCCGCCACTTGCCGGCGGCCTCGCCCTCCTCCTGGAAGCCGCGCCCGGTCATCAGCGCCATCGCCTCCGCCTCGGGCAGGTCATCGGCGTGCACCAACTGGTCGAGCAGCGCGTTGATGGTCATCCGCAGCTGCATCTTGAGCTGCTGCAACCGCACCGGCAGGCCGCCGAAGCCGAGCCCGGCCATCAGCTCCTCGGCGTACACGGCCCAGCCCTCGATGAACGGGCCCGACTCGGCCAGCGCCCGGACCCGGGTGCCGCCGACGTAGCGGCGCGCGTGGGCGAGCTGGAGGAAGTGCCCGGGCATCGCCTCGTGCACCGTCAGGTTGCGGATCATGTGGTCGTTGTACTCGCGGTAGAACGACTCGACCCGGTGCGCCGGCCAGTCCACAGGCGTGGGCGCGATGCAGTAGAACGTCGGCAGTGCCGCGGTCTCCAGCGGGCCGGGCGAGTCGCAGTACGCCACCGCGACTCCCCGGGCGAACTCCGGCATCTCCTGGATCACGCACCGGTCGTCGACCAGGGTGACCAGATCGTGCGCGCGGACGAAGTCGGTCGCCTCGTCCAGGGTCACCCCGGCCAGCTCGACGATGGTCCGGTCGTCCGGGTGTTCGGCGGCGAGCACGTCCAGCGCCCGGCGTACCGCCGCGTCGTCGGCCCGGCCACCGACCAGCTCGACGGACGCCTCGCGGATCTCCGCGGTGACCCGGTCCAGGTTGGCCCAGGCACGGCGCTGGATCTCGGCGGCGCCCAGCTCGGTGTCGAGGGTGTGCCAGAGCCGTGCCTCCCAGCGGCGGCGGCCCAGGCGGGGGTCCCGGCCGGGGCCGCTGTCGGCGGCGAGGCCGGTGCGCAGCCAGGCGACGAACTCCTCCAGCGCGGCGATCGCCGCGGTGGCCGCCGGTTCCACCCGGTCGAGGCTGCCGGGCGCCTCGGCGAGCAGCGGCGGCAACTCGTCGCGGATCAGCGCGGCCGTGCCGGTGAACTGCCCGACCGCCGTCTCGGCGTGGATCCGCGGCATGTCCCGCAGCGTCGCGCGGGCGGTGGCGAGGGCGTCCGGTACGGCGGCGAGGCGACCGGCCACGTGGGTCAGCCGCACCTCGGCCGAGGCGTACGGGCGGGCCAGCAGCGGATGCAGCAGCGGGCCGGGGTTGTGGCGCAGCGGGTCCCACTCGTGCGAGCGGATCTCGGTCAGCTCGAACAGCTCCCGGTCCACGAATGAGGTGAGCAGCGCATGGTCCACCTGCTCCTCGACGTCGAGCGAGTCCGGGTCCAGTTCGGACAGTGCGTTCGCCGCGTCGGACAGCATCGCCCGATCGGTGGCCAGCGCGTCGGCGGACAGGTCCGGCAGCCGGTCGTCGTACCGATGGTCCCCCGCCGCGGTGGCGACCCCCGGCCGCGTCTCCAACAACGCCTCGACGACCCGCTCCGCCAATACCCCAAACGCTTCCACCCCCCGACCCTACCGACCGCCCCCTCCCACACCGCCACATCGGTCGATCATGAAGTTATTGCCGCCCACCTCGGCGTGTCCCGGCAACAACTTCATGATCAACTTGGGTCGGCGGGTGGGGTGGTGGGGGATGGGGAGGCTTGCTCGGCGGCGCGGACTGCTTCGGCGTAGGCGAGGGTGGTGCGGCGGAGGGCGGCCTCCGGGTTCAGGTCGGCCTGACGGGCCGCCGCGACCGTGGTCAGGAGGCTGGCGCCGAGCCTCGCCTCCGCGTCGACCTGGGAGTCGGCCAGCGGCGGGGGGACCGCCAGGCCGATGCGGGCGGCGCGGTCCAGGATCTGCGCCGCCAGAGCCAGTGCGGGCTGGCTCAGCGCCACGCCGTCCAGCACCGAGTCACGCGCCTTCTCGGCCCGCTTGATGCGCTCCCAGTTGGCGGTGATCTCCTCCAGCGTGCCCGCCTCGGCACCGGCGAAGACGTGCGGATTGCGCCGGATCATCTTGTCGACCAGGCCACCCGCCACGTCGTCGACGTTCCACCGCTCGCCCTCGGGCAGCTCCTCGGCGAGCCGGGCGTGCAGCACCACCTGGAGCAGCACGTCACCCAACTCCTCGCGCAGCGCGTCGGTGTCGCCGGCGCTGATCGCGTCGTACGCCTCGTAGCTCTCCTCCAGCAGAAACCCGGCGAGGCTGCGGTGCGTCTGCGCACGCTTCCACGGGTCTCCCCCAGGCGACGCCAGCCGGTCCAGCACGGCCACCGCGTCCAGCAGCCGGGCGCCCGGCGGATCCCACGAGCCGTACATCAGCTCCAACTCGGCCAACCCGGGCTCCCGCGCCAGCCGCAGGCCCAGCTCCCGGGCCAGCGACTCGTCGCCGGCCGGGCCGGCCAGCCACACCGCGGCGCCGTGCGCCGCCACCGCGTCCAGCAGCGGCTGCGTCGCCGGGCCGTCCACGACGGTGACAGTGGCGCCCGCCTGGCGCACGGCCGTGGCCAGCTCGCTCTCCGCGCCGGTCAACACCGGATGCTGGCGTACGACATCCCAGGCAGCCGAGGTCAGCAGACCGGCCGGCAGCCGGGGCGAGGTGACCAGCAGGACGATCCGTGCCGTCATGCTCAGCTGGCCGTGCCCTCGGCCTCCGGCGCCGCGCTCGACGACGCCGGCTCCGGGGTGGAGATGTCCGTGACCGGACCGTCCTCATTGATGTACGGCAACGAGTAGAAGACCAACGACTGACCGGTGCTCACCACCGACGGCACCCCGACAGCACGGTAACGCGGGTTGATGGAGACGTCAGCCCGGCCCGCCTCATCCTCCAGCGCGACGCTGAGCGCGGTGGCGGCGCGGACGAAGCCGCCGTCGCCGAACGCCCGGCGGACGTCGGCCACCGACAGCCCACCCTGGATCTCTCCGGTCTTCGCGATGGCCTGGTAGACGGCCATCATCGAGTCGTCGCTCAGCTCGGCCGGCGGAAGCTGCTGGTTGAGCACCTGGAGCAGGTCGATCCACTCGCCCCAGAGCTTGGCGTACTCGGTGCTGGCCGGCACCCGCAGGTTCTGCTCCAACTGCTGCGGACTGACCTCGTCGGGCACCTGGAGGTTCTTCGCCGCCGCCACCCGCTTGCCCAGCTCCAGGCTGACCAGCAGGTTCACCACGTCCTGCCGGGTGACGGCGGAGCGCAACTGCTCGGGCGCGGGCGTCGCACCGGCCTGGCTGGCCTCCTGCCGGACGGCCTCGCCGAACTTCGCCTGCACGTCGTCGTAGATCGCGTCGACCCGGTCCACCGAATAGGTGGTGTCACCGACGTACACGGCGACGGCCGGCGCGGACTTCCCGCAGGCAGCGAGGGAGAGGACACCCAGGGCCGCGACGCTGGCGGCGGCGATCAGACGACGAGCACGCATGCCGGTCACTCTCTCATGCCCTTTCCCACGCTGTGACGGCCCCCACCCTCAGCCGGCTGCCGCGACCAGCGGGGCGGGGGCGCCCAGCACGTCGGAGAGCAGTTGGGCGCACCACTCCAGCAGGGCCTGGTCGCGCAGCGGCTCGCCACCGACCCGACGCGTGCTCGGTCGGGGCACACTCACCTGGTCGGTGGCCTGCTTGTAGACCGCGTCCGGGTGGTAACGCTTGAGCCGTAGCTGCTTCGAGTCGGGCAGCGGCAGCGGCCCGAACCGGACGTGCTTGCCCTGCATCGACACGTCGGCCAGGCCGTACCGGCGTGCCAGCAGGCGGAACCGGGCCACCGCGACCAGGTTCTGCACCGGGGCCGGTGGCTCGCCGTACCGGTCGGTCATCTCGGCGACCACCTCGCGCAGCCGCTCCTCGTCGCGCGCCTCGGCGAGCTTGCGGTACATCTCCAACCGCAGGCGCTCCACCCCCACGTAGTCGTGCGGCAGGTGCGCGTCGACCGGCAGGTCGATCTTGACATCGGCCTCCTCCTCCGGCCGCTCGCCCTTGAACGCGGAGACCGCCTCACCGACCATCCGCACGTACAGGTCGAAGCCGACACCCTCGATGTGCCCGGACTGCTCGCCGCCGAGCAGGTTGCCGGCGCCCCGGATCTCCAGGTCCTTCATCGCCACGTACATGCCGGCGCCCAGCTCGGTGTGCTGGGCGATGGTCGCCAGCCGCTCGTGGGCGTGCTCGGTGAGCGGCTTCTCCGGCGGGTAGAGGAAGTACGCGTACGCCCGCTCTCGGCCCCGGCCCACCCGGCCACGGATCTGGTGCAACTGGGCCAGGCCGAGCAGGTCGGCCCGCTCCACGATCAGGGTGTTGGCGTTCGGGATGTCGATGCCGGACTCCACGATCGTGGTGCAGACCAGCACGTCGAACTCCTTCTCCCAGAAGCCGACCATGACCTTCTCCAGGGCCTCCTCGCCCATCTGGCCGTGCGCCACCGCGACCCGCGCCTCGGGCACCAGCTCGCGCAGCCGCCGTGCCGCCCGGTCGATCGACTCGACCCGGTTGTGCAGGTAGAAGACCTGTCCGTCGCGAAGCAGCTCCCGGTGGATGGACGCGGCCACCTGCCGGTCGTCCTGTGCGCCCACGAAGGTGAGCACCGGGTGCCGCTCCTCCGGCGGGGTGGCGATGGTCGACATCTCCCGGATGCCGGTGATCGCCATCTCCAGGGTGCGCGGGATCGGGGTCGCCGACATGCTCAGCACGTCGACCGAGGCACGCAGCGTCTTCAGGTGCTCCTTGTGCTCGACACCGAAGCGCTGCTCCTCGTCGACGATCACCAGACCCAGCTGCTTGAAGCGGGTGGCGGTCTGGAGCAGCCGGTGGGTGCCGATGACGATGTCCACCGTGCCGTCGGCGACCATCTCCAGCGTCCGTTCGGTCTCCTTCGGAGTCTGGAACCGGGACAGCTGCCGGATCTGGACCGGGAACTGGCTCATCCGCTCAGCGAACGTGTTGTAGTGCTGCTGCACCAGCAGCGTGGTCGGCACCAGCACCGCCACCTGCTTGCCGTCCTGTACCGCCTTGAACGCGGCCCGGACCGCGATCTCGGTCTTGCCGTAGCCGACATCACCGCAGATCAACCTGTCCATCGGGACGGTCTGCTCCATGTCCCGCTTGACCTCGTCGATCGCGGCGAGCTGATCCGGCGTCTCCTGCCAGGGGAAGGCGTCCTCCAGCTCCCGCTGCCACGGGGTGTCCGGGCCGAACGAGTGCCCCTTGGACGCCTTGCGGGCGGCGTAGAGCTGGATCAGCTGCGCGGCGATCTCCCGCACCGCCTTGCGCGCCCGGGCCTTGGACTTCTGCCAGTCCGAGCCGCCCATCTTGTGCAGGGTCGGCTGCTCGCCGCCCACGTAGCGGGAGAGCTGATCGAGCTGGTCGGTCGGCACGAAGAGCCGGTCACCGGGCTGGCCGCGCTTGCTGGCCGCGTACTCGATGACCAGGTATTCCCGGCTGGCGCCGTTGACGGTGCGCTGCACCAGCTCGACGTACCGGCCGATGCCGTGCTGCTCGTGCACCACGTGGTCGCCGGCCTTGAGCTCCAGCGGGTCGATGGTGTTGCGCCGCCGGCTGGGCATCTTGCGCATGTCCCGCGTGGAGGTGCCCCGACCCCCGGTGACGTCGTTGCCGGTGAGCAGCACGAAACGGGACGCCTCGTCGACGAACCCGCTGCTCAGCGCGCCGCAGGTGACCACCAGCTCGCCGGCGGCGGGCGCGGTCGGCACCTCCTCGGCGAGCCGTGCGCCCAGCCCGGCGTCGCGCAGCACCTCCACCGCCCGCTGGGCGGGGCCGTGCCCCTCGAAGACCAGCGCGATCGACCAGCCCTCGCCGGCCCAGCGCTTGAGGTCGTCGACGACACGCGCGGTCTCACCGTGATAGAGCGGGGCCGGTTGGGCGGAGAGGGTCACCGCGATGGCGTCGTCCGGAGTAACCGCAGCCTGCTCCGGCGCGTCCTCCCAGGGCTGCCGGGTCTCGGCGGTCTCCGCCTCGACCAGGCCGAACGGGGACAGCGTCCACCACGGCTGGCCGAGCTTGCCGGCGGCGGCGCGCACCTCGGCCAGGGTGCGGAAGGCGGCGGCGCCGACATCCACCGGCGCCTGCCCGCCGACCGCCGCGGCGGCCCAACTGGCCTGGAGGAACTCCTCCGAGGTACGGACCAGGTCGTGCGCCCGGGTGCGGATCCGCTCCGGGTCGCAGAGCAGCACGTGGGTGCCGGCCGGCATGGCGTCCAGCAGCAACTCCAGCGAGTCGGGGCCGACCAGCACCGGCGCCAGCGATTCCATCCCCTCCACCGGGATGCCCTCGGCCAGCTTGTCCAGGATCTCGGCCAGCTCCGGGTGCTGCTCGGCGAGCGCGGCGGCCCGCTCACGGACCGCCGGAGTGAGCAGCAACTCCCGGCAGGGCGGCGCCCACAGCAGCGGGACCTGCTCGATGGTCCGCTGGTCGGCGACGGCGAAGGTGCGGATCTCCTCCACCTCGTCGCCCCAGAACTCGACACGGGAAGGGTGCTCGTCGGTCGGCGGGAAAACGTCCAGGATGCCGCCGCGTACCGCGAACTCGCCGCGCTTGGTGACCAGGTCGACCCGGGCGTACGCCATGTCGATCAGCCGGCGGGCGACCTCCTCCAGGTCCGCCTCCTCGCCTGCGGCCAGCTGCACCGGCTCCAGGTCGCCGAGCCCCTTGAGCTGCGGTTGGAGCAGCGAACGAACCGGGGCCACGACCACCCGCAGCGGCCCGGTGCTGCCGTGCGCGTCGGCCGACTCCGGGTGCGCCAGCCGGCGCAGCACGGCCAACCGCCGGCCGACGGTGTCCGAGCGCGGGGAGAGCCGCTCGTGCGGCAGCGTCTCCCACGATGGGAAGACCACCACCTGCTCCGCCGGCAGCAGCCCACCGAGCGCGGCGGCCAGGTCGTCGGCCTCGCGGGTGGTGGCGGTCACCGCCAGCACCGGCCGCCCGGCCCCACCACCGGGGCCGTCGGGGTCGGCGGCGACGGCGGCCACCGCGAACGGGCGCAGCGCCTGCGGGGCGGTGATGTCGAGGCCGTCGACCTGGGCGGCACCGGAGCGCGCCAGGTCACGCGCCCGGACCAGCCCGGCGTCGGCCAGGGCGGCGGAGAACAGACCGGTGAGCATGCGAGATCACTTCCCACGGATGGCACGACGATCACCCCGCGTCCAGGACGGACGGGGGGTGCACCCGGCAAGCCTATCTCCGTCGACCGACCATCTCCGGTTTCCCGCCACCTGCAGCGTCAGCGGGTTCGCAGAGGTCAGGCCAACTCGCCCCGCACAGGGCCCGCTGGCCGTTGCAAGATCCTGCTTCATCCAGGAAATAGTGGTCTACGCGGATCTTGACCGGCCGCTGGCGGCGTGGTCGGGTTTCGGGATGGGTGAGCAGTGGCGGGCACAGTTCGACGCGGAGGTGATCTTCGCCAACGGCGGCGGGCTACGCACCGAGGGGTTCCGGCTGGACATCCCCGGTCAGGAGATCACTGACGACGACCTGGCGGCGTTGTTCGTCCGGCACCTTGGGCTGCTGTTGGTCGCCGAGGTTCGGATCAGCGCGAAAACGATCATCGAAGAGCCGCACAAGGGCGGCCGGGGTGTCGCCGTCGATCGGCCGGCGCCCGCGCACCGGCTGGTCGAGCTGAGTCATGTGATCAGCGACGGGATGACCACCCTGCCCGGTTGGCCGGCGCCGGGAATCACCGACTGGCTGACCTTCGCGGCATCCCGCGAGCGGTACGCCCCGGGCACCGAGTTTCACGTGGCCCGGATCGACATGATCGCCAACACCGGCACGTACCTGGACACTCCCGCACATCGCTGGGCCGGTGGCGACGACCTGGCCGGGGTGTCGCTGGACCGGCTCGCTGACCTACCCGGGGTGGTGGTTCGGGTGCCGGCCGGCACCCGGGCCGTGGACCGGCTGATGCTGGCGCCGTACGAGGTGGCCGGGCGGGCGGTGCTGCTGCACACCGGGTGGGATGCGCACTTCGGCACCGAGCGGTACGGCTCGCCGGAGGCGCCGTACCTGACCGGGGACGCCGCCCGGGCGTTGGCCGACGCTCGCGCCGCTCTGATCGGCATCGACTCGATCAACATCGACGACATGAGCCCGACGGCCGGAGGCGGACGCCCGGCGCACAGCACGCTGCTCGCCGCCGGTATCCCGATCGTGGAGCACCTGACCGGCCTGGACGCGCTGCCGCCGAGCGGGTTCCGGTTCACCGCGGCCCCGCCGATGGTGACCGGAATGGGCACCTTCCCGGTTCGCGCCTTCGCCGTCGTCAACCCCTGAAACCACCGACGCTGATGCGTCAGGTGCCGGACTGGAGGTAGCGCAGGACCGCGAGGACCCGGCGGTGATCGGTCTCCGTGGGGGGCAGGTCGAGCTTGCCGAAGATGCTGGTGATGTGTTTCTCCACGGCCCCCACGCTGAGGAACAGCGCCGAGGCGATCGCCGCGTTCGACCGTCCCTCGGCCATCAGGGCCAGCACGTTCCGTTCCCGTTCGGAGAGGCCGGCCAGCTCCGCGACGCCCTGGGCCGCGCCGAACAGTTGCGTCACCACCTCCGGGTCGAGCACGGTCGCGCCACCGGCGACCCGGGTGAGCGCGTCGACGAACTCGCCGACTTCGGCCACCCGGTCCTTCAGCAGGTACCCGACGCCTCCAGCACCCCCGGCGAGCAGCTGCGCCGCGTACCGGGTCTCCACGTACTGGGAGAAGAGCAGCACGGGCGTACCGGGATGGGCGGCGCGTACGGCGAGTGCGGCCCGCAGCCCTTCGTCGGTGTACGTGGGTGGCATCCGAATGTCGATCACGGCCACGTCCGGGCGGTGTTCGTCGACGGCGATCCGGAGTGCCTCCGGGTCGGCCACCGCGGCGAGTACCCGGTGCCCCCGGTCGACGAGCAGATAGCTGAGCCCGTCGCGCAGAATTCCGGAGTCCTCGGCGATGACCACTCGCAGCCCGGTCACGGCCGTACCGGGAATTCCAGGGTGACCAGCGTCGGCCCGCCGGGTGGGCTGTCGATCCGCATCGTGCCGTCCACGGTACGGGCCCGGTCGTGCAGCCCGACCAACCCGCCGCCGGACAACCCACGGGCCGCCGACCCGATCCTGGCTCCTCCGCCACCGTCGTCCCCGACCTGCACCCGCAGCAGACCGTCGTGTTGGCGCAGGTCGACGGTCGCCCGCCGGGCCGTGGCGTGTTTGGCGACATTGGTGAGCAGCTCGGCGACGCAGTAATAGACGATCGTCTCGACGGCCGGTGACGGTCGGTCGCCCACCTCGACCCGTAGCTCGACGGGCACTGTGCCCCGCGCCACCAGGGTGCTCAACGCGGCCTCCAGACCACTGTCGAGCATTGGCGGGTGGATGCCCCGGGCCAGGTCACGAAGGTCGGTGATCGCGGTCTTCGCGTCCCGGTGTGCGGTCTCCACGAGCGCCCTGGCCTCGGGCGCGGCGCCTTCGGCGAGCTTCTCCTTGGCCAACCCGAGCTTCATGGCCAGGGCGACCAGCTGCGCCTGCGTGCCGTCGTGCAGGTCACGCTCGATCCGACGCAGAAGCGCGGCGGCGTCGTCGACGGCCAGGGCACGGGCCTCCTCGAGGTTGTCGACCCGCTCGTCGAGGCTGGTCGGGCCGAGCAGGCCACGGATCAGCAGCTCGTCCAGGAGCAGGACCAGGCGCAGCAGCGAGGGGCCGGCGAGAAGCATCCCGGCCCCGATCCCGGCCAGCAGAAACGATCGGGGCCAGGTGTCGAAGAAGAAGTCGCCGAGTTGCAGGGCGGCGCGGTGCGGCCGACCCAGGCTGTCGGTGTTTACCGGCTGGATGAACTTCCACCAGAGGGGATGGCTGAGCAGAAACACCGGGTAGCAGAGGAAGACCGCGATCACCGCCGCCGCGAGCAGGGTCACCGGCAGCTTGACGACCAGGTAGGCCAGTGCCCGCCAGCCCGTGGCATCGCCGAGGCCGGTCCGGACGTACCCCACCGGCCCGGGCCGTCGCCGGACCGGACGTGGGTCGTCGACGCGCAGGCCGAGCGTCGCGCGGGCCAGCGCGCGGTGCAGCCGGCCCCAGCCGCGAGCGCCGAGGACGCCGGAGGACATCAGCGGCAGGCCGAGCAGCGTCAGCGAGGTCAGGCCGCCGACCACGACCGTGAGACCGGCGTACGCGAAACCGGCGACCGCCAGCGGCAGGCCGACCAGCGCGTACCCAACCTGGTTGCGGAGGTGCCGGAGACGCGTCATCTGATCCTCCCGACCAGCCGAACGACATGCCGGCTCAGCATGCCCGGCCACGGGCCTGCTGTGCAGCCGGGCAACCCGCCGTGATCCGTCGGGTTAACCCCACCCGACCGGCGGGAGAGCCGCATTCACCTGCGGTCCGCACTTCGGCAGGGTCGACGGGGATATTCGTTCCGTCGATTGGAGCAGGTCATGTCGCGTCCGCTATGGACCGTGGTGGTGTCGGTCGGCTCGTTGGTCGCCACACTCGCCGTTCCGCCCCCACCGGCCGGTGCCGACCGTCCGGGAGCGGAACGGCGGGCACTGGCTGTCGCGCTCGACCAGTTGGTCGCGGACGGCTTCCCCGGTGCGGTGGCGTACGGCCGCGTGGACGGCCGACGGTGGCAGGTGGCGGCGGGGGTGGCCGACCGGGTCACCGGGGCGCGGGCCCGGCCGGACGACCGGTTCCGGATCGCCAGCAACACCAAGGCGTTCGTGTCGACCGTGCTGCTGCAACTGGTGGGTGAGGGTCGACTCACCCTCGACGACACGGTCGAGCGGTGGCTGCCCGGGGTCGTCCGAGGTAACGGCAACGACGGCTCGACGATCACCGTCCGGCAGTTGCTCAACCACACCAGCGGCATCTGGGACCCGACCGGCGAGCGGAGCTTCTGGGCCCCGTACCTCGACGACCACGACTGGGACCGGGTCATCACGCCCCGCACGGTGATCGCCCTGGCGGTGGCGCACCCGCCGGACTTCGCCCCCGGCGCCTCGTGGGGCTATTCGAACACCAACTACCTGTTGGCGGGCCTGATCATCGAGGCGGTCACCGGCCGGGACGCGGAGAGCGAGGTGCTGCGGCGGATCGTCGGCCCGCTCGGCCTGGCTCAGACCTCGTTCCCGGTCACCGATCCGAAGATCCACGGCCGGCACCTGCACGGCTACGACCTGACGGGCCGCGATGTGACCACGTTCAGCCCGTCGTACGACTGGACCGCCGGGGCGATGATCTCGACGGCGGCGGACCTGGCACGGTTCCACCGGGCGCTGTTCGGCGGGCGGCTGCTCGCGCCGGCGCAGCAGCGTGAGTTGGAGACCCTGGTGGCGACGGACGGCGGGCCGGACGGGTACGGCCTGGGCGTGCAACGGATGACGGTCCCCTGTGCCGCGGGTCCGACGGAGGTGTGGACGACCGACGGCGGCGGGCCCGGCTTCACCAGCATCGCGGTGACCAGCCTGGACAACTCCCGACAGCTTGTCCTCGCCGGCAACGTCTACGACATCGACCGGGACGTTCGGGGCCTGCCGCCGGTGCCGGCGAGCGCGGGTTCCCTGGCCGCGATGCAGTCGGTCCTCTGCACGACAGACTGAACCCGACCGGCGGCGAGATCCCCGCGCCGGCGCGTCAGTAGCGCACCGCGATCCGGCGGTCGACCGCGTCGACCAGGATCTCGCCGCCGTACGGGATGATCAACTGCGGGTCGGTGTGACCGAGGTCGACGTCGAAGACCACCACCGCGTCCGGGTTGTACGGCGTGAGGGCGTGGATGATCGCCTCCCGCTGGGCCGTTCCCCACGCCGACCGCTCCGGTACCGACAGCGGCCGGTCGAAGTTCCACGCCTTCGGCCGGCCGACGACGATCGCCGGGAAGGCGGCGAGCAGCCCTCGCTCCCCCATGTTCCGCACGATCCGGAACACCTCCTGCGCGCTGGGCATCTCCTGGGAGGTTTCGAAGAGCAGCACGGACCCGTCCAACTCGGCGACGGTCGGCACCCGGTCGGTGGCCATCAGCCAGTGCAGGATCTCCAGACAGCCACCCCAGGTACGCCCTCGCACCACCCGTTCCGGCCCCTGCCACCGCCAGCCCTCGCCGGGCAGCATCTCCGGCTCGTACTCCAGCGTCTCGGGCTCGGTCCACGGGTTGGGCCGGTCCCCCCAGGCGGGCGCGGGCGTCAGGTCGTACCACCCGGAGGTGAACAGCGCCGCCCGCAGCGAGTCGAAGGTCAGCGGGTGCGGCGCGCCCGGCCGGCCGAGGTGCACCAGCACCGACCCGCCGTGGTAGGCGACGATGCCCAGCCGGTACAGGTGGTTGAGCACGTTGGTGTTGTCGGAGTAGCCGAAGTATGGCTTCGGGTTGGCCCGCAGCACGTCGTCGTCGAGGTGCGGAGTGACCGTGATCAGGTCGTCTCCGCCGACGGTGGCGAGCACGGCGGTGATCCTCGGGTCGGCGAACGCGGCGGTCAGGTCGCGGGCCCGGTCGCGCGGGTCGGCCCCCATCACCCGGGTGGTCGGGTACTCCACCGGCTCCAGTCCGAACTCTTCGCGCAGCCGGCGCAGCCCCAACTCGTACACATGGGGGAAGAGGCCCGGCAGACCGGCGGAGGGTGAGACGATGGCAACCCGGTCGCCGGGCTTCGGTTTGGTGGGATAACGCGGCGCGTCCATGATCGAACGGTAGCGTTGAGAGCCAGCGGATTACCGTCATCGCCGCCCACGGGACGTGCGCCGGGACCGACAAGATCAAAACCGTGGGCCGTTGAGGTGATCTCCGAGGTGTTCCGCGTCACGGCGCACCATGCGGAGAGCCCCTCCTGCCATCCGGCCCGGCGCGGATACCATCCAGGGAGTCGGACAGCGCTGTCCTTCGTACTCACGTAAGGAGCGCATCGTGACCGACCAGCACGACCACGACGGCCCGGACGCCGCTCTACGCGCCGACATCCGCCGGCTCGGCACCCTCCTCGGCCAGACCCTGGCCCGCCAGGAGGGCCGACCGCTGCTCGACCTCGTCGAGGAGATCCGCGCCCAGGTCCGCACCGACGCCCCGGCGGCCGCCCAGCGGCTCGGCGGCCTGGACGTGACCACCGGCACCAAGTTGGCCCGCGCCTTCTCCACCTACTTCCACCTGGCCAACATCACCGAGCAGGTGCACCGCGCCCGGGACCTGCGCCGCCGTCGCGCCGTGCAGGGCGGCTGGCTGGACCAGGCGGCCAAGATGATCGCGGAGCGCGGGGTGCCGGCCGAGGAGATCGCCAACGCGGCACGTCGGCTGGCGGTCCGGCCGGTCTTCACCGCGCACCCCACCGAGGCGGCCCGCCGCTCGATCCTGTCCAAGCTGCGGGCCATCGCCGACGAGCTGGACACCGAGACCGCCAACGCGATCCTCTACGGGGCCAGCGACGAGGGCCCGGCCAACCGCCGACTGGCCGAGCTGCTGGACCTGATGTGGCAGACCGACGAGCTGCGCCTCGACCGGCCGGACCCGACCGACGAGGCCCGCAACGCCATCTACTACCTGCGCGACCTGTACGCCGAGGCCGCCCCCCAGGTGCTCGACGACCTGGCCGACACCTTGCGCACGCTCGGCGTGGAGACCTCGCCGACGGCCCGCCCGTTGAGCTTCGGCACCTGGATCGGCGGTGACCGGGACGGCAACCCCTTCGTCACCCCGGCGGTCACCCGCGAGGTGCTGACCATCCAGCACGAGCACGGCATCGCGGCCACCGAGAAGGCGATGGACCACCTGATCAACGAGGTCTCGGTCTCCCGCCGGCTGCGCGGGGTGTCACTGGACCTCTCCGCCAGCCTCGCCGCCGACCTGGACGCGCTGCCCGAGGTGGCGCCCCGGTTCCGCCGGGTCAACGCCGAGGAGCCGTACCGGCTCAAGGCGCGCTGCGTGAAGGCGAAGCTGGCCAACACCCGGCAACGGTTGCGCCAGGGCACCGCGCACGTGCCGGGCCGGGACTACCGGGGCTCCGCCGAGCTGATCGCTGACCTGGAGCTGCTGCGCGCGTCGCTGGCCCGTAACTCCGGGCAGCTCACCGCCGTGGGCCGGCTGGCCTCCACCATCCGTACGGTCTCCGCGTTCGGCCTGCACCTGGCCACCATGGACGTCCGGGAGCACGCCGAGGCGCACCACGCGGTGCTAGCCCAGCTGTACGGGGCGGTCGGGGAGGTTTCCGACTACCCGGCGCTGAGCCGCCTGGAACGCACCAAGCTGCTCGCCGACGAGCTGACCGGCCGCCGGCCGCTGTCCACGCTGGACACTCCGCTGTCCGAGTCGGCCCGCAAGACGTTCGACGTGTTCGGCACCATCCGGGAGGCGCAGGACCGGTTCGGCACCGAGGTGATCGAGTCGTACATCATCTCGATGACCCTCGGTGTGGACGACGTGCTGGCCGCCGTGGTGCTGGCCCGCGAGGCCGGGCTGGTCGACGTGCACAGCGGCCGCGCCCGGATCGGGCTCGTGCCGCTGCTGGAGACCCCGGCCGAGCTGAACGCCGGCGGCGAACTCCTCGACGAACTGCTGTCGCTGCCCGCGTACCGGGCGCTGGTGGCCGCCCGGGGTGACGTGCAGGAGGTCATGCTCGGCTACTCGGACTCCAACAAGGAGGCCGGGATCACCACCAGCCAGTGGTCGATCCACCGGGCACAGCGCGCGCTGCGCGACGTGGCCGCCCGGCACGGCGTGCACCTGCGGCTGTTCCACGGCCGGGGCGGCACTGTGGGTCGCGGCGGCGGGCCGACGCACGAGGCGATCCTGGCCCAGCCGTACGGCACGCTGGACGGCGCGATCAAGGTGACCGAGCAGGGCGAGGTGATCTCCGACAAGTACAGCCTGCCCTCGCTGGCCCGGGAGAACCTGGAACTCACGCTCGCCGCGGTGCTCCAGGCGACGCTGCTGCACACCGGCCCCCGGCAGCCGGCGGAGATGCTCGAACGCTGGGACGCGGCCATGGACGTGGTCTCCGAGTCGGCGTACCGGTCGTACCGGTCGCTGGTCGAGGACCCGGACCTGCCGGCGTACTTCTGGGCGTCCACCCCCACCGAGCTGCTCGGCGCGCTGAACATCGGCTCCCGGCCGGCGAAGCGCCCGAACACCGGTGCCGGGCTGTCCGGGCTGCGGGCCATCCCATGGGTGTTCGGGTGGACGCAGACGCGGCAGATCGTGCCCGGCTGGTTCGGCGTCGGCGCGGGGCTGGCCGCCGCCCGCGAGGCCGGGCTGGCGGACGTGCTGGCCGAGATGCACCGCAACTGGCACTTCTTCCGCACGTTCCTGTCGAACGTCGAGATGATGCTGACCAAGACCGACCTCAGCATCGCCCGCCGGTACGTCGAGACGCTGGTGCCGAAGAAGCTGCACCCGATCTTCGAGCAGATCGAGCGGGAGTACGAGCTGACCAAGCGGGAGGTGCTGGCGGTGACCGCCTCGCCCGCCCTGTTGGAGAACTCACCTGTGCTCCAGCGCACCCTCGCGGTGCGGGACACCTACCTGGAGCCGCTGCACCACCTCCAGGTGGCGCTGCTGCGGCAGTACCGGGAGTCCGGTGCCGCCGGACGGGCTGTGGCGACCGCGCCGGGCGGCCGGCGCGCCCCGAGCGACGGCACGGCCCTGGAGCGGGCGCTGCTCACCACGGTGAACGGCATCGCCGCCGGAATGCGCAACACCGGCTGAGCTACGGCACGTAGGAACGGGCCCCGGTCTGCGTGACCGGGGCCCGTTCGCGTGTCACTCAGCGGCGCTCACCAGTCGCCACCGCCGAAGTCACCACCACCGAAGTCACCGCCACCGCCGAAGTCACCACCACCGAAACCGCCGCCACCGAAGTCGCCACCCGCGTAGTCGCCGCCGGCATAGTCGCCGCCGCCCTGGTCGCCGCCGTCGAAGCCCTGGTCGCCGCCGTCCGCGCCCTGGTCGACGCCGTCGCCGAAGCCCTCCTGGTAGCCCTCGTCGTAGCCGTAACCCGGGTCGGCGAAGGCGGGCGAGAACAGCGCGTCGGCGATCAGGATGCCGCCGAGCACCCCGGCGCCGGCGCCCAACGCCGTCTTCCACCACGGCGTCGAGTACCAGCCCGCCGGCACCGGCCGGCCCTGGTAACGGCCACCGGGGTAGTAGTAGGGCGTTTCCCGGCCGGGTTGCGGGCCGGCCCGGAAGGTCTGCCCCTGCACGTCGACCTCGCGCTCCTTGGTGAGCTGCCCGACCCCGCGCGCCGCGGCCAACTGCGGCACCTCGGGGCCGGGATCGATGCCCAGCGCCGTCCGTGCCGCCCGGATGTACGCCAACCCCTCCAGCGCGGTCTCCCGGGCCAGCGCGAACTGGTTGGGCGTACGCGCCTGCTCCAGCTGCGAGCCCGCCGCGTTGTACCGCTCACCGGCGTCGGACAGCGCCTGGCGGACCGCCGGCTCGTCGCCGTGCAGGTTCATCAGCTGGCCGCCGAGGCGCTCGTACCAGCGTTGCGCCTCCGCGCGAGCGTCACCGAGTTCGGTGCGCTGCCGGGCGGTGGCCTGGGCACGGATGATCGCCGCGGCGCCCAGCACGCCGACCACCACGATGGCGAGGCACAGCAGAGGTTCCATGTCTCCGAACGTACCCCCGGGCGTCACGTCGTATCCGTCTGGCAAGCTCCGGTGATGGACGTCTCGACGCTGCTCCTGGTGATCGTGTGCCTCGGCGCCGGCGGGGCGGTGGGCTGGCTCGCGGCCCGGTCCCGGTCGGCGGCCGACATCGCCCGGCTGGACGCCACGCTGACCGCCACCCGCGAGGGCGAGGGGCGCCTGGAGCAGTCCATGCGGGCGCTGAGCTACGAGGCCACAGCCCAGTCCCAGGAGGCGGTGGCCCGGGCGGTGGCGCCGCTGCACGAGACCCTGCGCCGCTACGAGCAGCGGGTCGCCGATCTGGAGCACGATCGGGTCGACGCGTACGCCGAGCTGCGTGAGCAGGTCCGCTCGATGAATGCCGTGTCCGGCGAGCTGCGCACCGAGACCAAGCAGCTGGTGGCGGCGCTGCGCGCGCCCCAGGTGCGGGGCCGCTGGGGCGAGCACCAGCTACGCCGGATCGTCGAGGCGGCCGGCATGCTGGAGCACTGCGACTTCTCCGAGCAGGTCACCGCCGCCACCGACGAGCAGGTCGTCCGCCCGGACCTGGTGGTCCGGCTGCACGGCGGCCGGTCGGTGGTGGTGGACGCCAAGGCACCGTTCGACGCGTACCTCACGGCGATGGAGGCTCGCGACGAGCGCGGCCGGGACACCCACCTCGACGCGCACGCCCGGCACCTGCGGGGGCACGTCGACGCGCTGGCCGCCAAGTCCTACTGGGCGGCGTTCGACAGCTCGCCCGAGTTCGTGGTCCTGTTCGTACCCGCCGACCCGTTCCTCGACGTCGCGCTCCAGCGTGATCCGACGCTGCTGGAACACGCCTTCGCCCGCAACGTGGTGCTGGCCACGCCGGCGACCCTGGTCGCCCTGCTCCGCACGGTGGCCTACTCCTGGCGGCAGGAGGCGCTGGCCCGCAACGCGCTCGCGGTGCACACGCTCGCCCGGGAGCTGTACGGCCGGCTCGCCACCCTCGGCGACCACGTGGGCAAGCTCGGCTCGTCGCTGGCCGGCGCGGTGACCGCGTACAACCGGGCGGTCGGCTCGCTGGAGGCCCGGGTGCTGGTCAGCGCCCGCAAGCTCGCCGAGCTGGGCGTCTCGGACGAGGAACTCGCCAGCCCGGCCCAGGTCGAGCTGACCCCCCGTCAGCCCCAGGCTCCCGAGCTGCTGGACGACGTCGTCCCGGTCGACCGCGACCGCTGACCGCTTTCGCCGGCAGCTGACCGGTTCGCCGGGCGCGTCATCCGCTGGGCACGCCGGGTCAGCTCCGGCGCGCCCCCTCGACGACGAACGGGGTGCCCTGCTGGCAGGTGGTCATCATGCCGGGCTCCACGCGACCGGTGACGGTCACCTTGGCGCCCGCGGTCAGCACGTCCCGCGGACCGCCGATCAGCAGGTAGCCGTCGAGCAGCACGCAGTTCGGCTCCACGCCAGGGGTGATCGTGCCGGTGAGTTCGGTGGCTCCGACCGGCGGTGGCAGGGTCGGACCGCCGGGCGGCTTCGGCGTCTTCGGCGTTGGCCCGGGCGCGGTGGGCGTCGTGGGTGCGCCCGTCGACGGGGTCGCCGCGGACGGCGTCGGCTGCCCGGTCGCCGGTGACGATCCGCTCGGGGCGGGGCCGTCCGTTCCGCCGCAGGCGCTCAGCGCCGAGCAGAACACCAGGGCGGAGACGACGAGCCGAAAGGTCCTCATACCGGTTTCGACGCGCCGGAGTGCCGGGGCGTTCCCGCCGGAACCCGGACGACGCCGCTCAACCGCGAGCCGCCGCGGCCTTCATGTCCCGCTTCAGCTCCTGCGGCAGCGAGAAGGTGAGCCGCTCGTTGGCGGTGGTGATCTCCTCGACGTCGGCGAAACCGCGCGCGGCCAGGTGGTCCAGCACCTCCAGCACCAGGTCCTCCGGGACGCTTGCGCCGGAAGACACGCCGACCGTACGCGCGTCGGCCAGCCAGGCGTCGTCGATCTCGTGGGCGAAGTCGACCAGGTGACCGGCGCGGGCGCCGGCGTCCAGGGCCACCTCGACCAGCCGGACCGAGTTGGAGGAGTTCGTCGAGCCGACGACGATCACCACGTCGCACTCCGGGGCGATCTCCTTGACCACGTGCTGCCGGTTGGAGGTCGCGTAGCAGATGTCGTCGCTGGGCGGGGACTGAAGCAGCGGCAGCCGCTGCTTGAGCCGGGCGACCGTCTCCAACGTCTCGTCCACCGAGAGCGTGGTCTGGGAGAGCCAGACGACCTTCTCCGGGTCGCGAACGGTGATCTTGTCGACGCCGTCCGGCCCGTCCACCAGCTGGATGTGGGCGGGAGCCTCGCCGGCGGTGCCGACGACCTCCTCGTGCCCCTCGTGACCGATCAGCAGGATGTCGTAGTCCTCGGCGGCGAACCGCTTCGCCTCCTGGTGCACCTTCGTGACCAGCGGGCAGGTCGCGTCGATCGCCTTCAGCGAGCGCGCCTTCGCCTGCTCGTAGACCTCGGGGGCCACCCCGTGCGCGGAGAAGATGACGGTGGCGCCCTCCGGCACTTCCTCGTTCTCCTCCACGAAGATCGCGCCCTGCGCCTCCAGGGTCTGCACGACGTGCTTGTTGTGCACGATCTGCTTGCGGACGTAGATCGGGGCGCCGTAGAGCTTCAGCGCCTCCTCGACGGTCTGCACCGCGCGGTCGACGCCCGCGCAGTAGCCACGGGGCTTGGCCAGGAGCACGCGCTTACCGGTCTGGGGGGTCGCCTGAGCCTCGGTCACCCGTCCATCGTACGTGTCCGATTTCCCCACCGCCCCGCCCGCAACCCCACCCCCCTGCCCGTCCCCGGTCCCCCCAGGCCCGAGATCCGCCGGTTGATCATGAAGTTATTGCTGCGACACGTCGACACGGAGGGCAGTAACTTCATGATCAACGGGTCGGGTGGGGTGGGTCGTACTGTGGGCGGGTGAGTGACGGGGCGCGGAGCAGCGCGGAGGAGCCGTGGCCGGTCCGGGTGGTCAGCCAGAAGGTGGGCGCCTGGATCGCGAAGCTCGGCTGGGTGTGGGTGGACGGGCAGGTGGCGCAGATCAGCCGTCGACCCGGGGCCAGCACCGTCTTCCTCACCCTGCGTGACCCGTCGGCAGACCTGAGCCTGACCGTCACCACCAACCGGGACGTACTGGACGCCGGTGCGCCCGAGTTGCGCGAAGGCGCCCGGGTGGTGCTGCACGCCAAACCGGAGTTCTACGCCGCCCGGGGCACGCTGAGCCTGCGTGCCGACGAGATCCGCCAGGTGGGGCTGGGTGAGCTGCTGGCCCGGCTGGAGAAGCTCAAGAAGCTGCTCGCCGCCGAGGGGCTGTTCGACCGGGCCCGCAAACGCCGACTGCCGTTCCTGCCCGGCCGCATCGGGCTGATCACCGGCCGGGCGTCGGCCGCCGAGCGGGACGTGCTGACCAACGCACGCCGGCGCTGGCCGGCGGTGGACTTCCGTACCGTGAACGTGGCCGTGCAGGGCCCGTCCGCGGTGCCGCAGATCATCGACGCGCTCAAGGTGCTGGACGCCGACCCCAGCATCGACGTGATCATCATTGCCCGGGGTGGCGGCGGCATCGAGGACCTGCTGCCCTTCTCCGACGAGGCGCTCTGCCGCGCGGTGTTCGGCTGCCGTACCCCGGTGGTCAGCGCGATCGGTCACGAGACGGACGCGCCGCTGATCGACTACGTCGCCGACGTCCGCGCGTCCACCCCGACCGACGCGGCCAAGCGGGTGGTCCCCGACCTCACCGAGGAGGTACGCCTCATCGGTCAGGCCCGGCACCGCCTCGAACGCGCGGTGCGCAACCTGGTCGACCGGGAGTCCCACCGGCTCGACGGGCTGCGCTCCCGTCCGGTGCTGGCCCGGCCCCAGGTGATGGTGGAACAGCGGGCGACCGACCTGGGTGCGCTGCGTCAGCGGGCCGGACGGTGCCTGGCCCACCGCCTGGCCGCGGCCGACGACGAGCTGCGACACACCCTGGCCCGGCTACGCGCCCTCTCGCCCGCCGCCACCCTCGACCGGGGGTACGCGATCGTGCAGCGCGCGGACGGCCATGTGGTCCGCGCCGCGGCCGACGTCGGCAAGGGCGACCCGCTGCGCGTCCGCCTGGCCGACGGTGAGCTGGCCGCCACGGTGGACGGCTGAGTGGCGGGGCGCGGCGACCGGAGGGTGGTGTGCTGAGATGGACGCGATGACTGACGACACGAAGGCCGGGCCGGACGAACGGCTCAGCTACGAGCAGGCCCGTGCCGAGCTGGCCTCGGTGGTCGAGCGGTTGGAGGCCGGCGGCACGTCCCTGGAGGAGTCGCTGGCGCTCTGGGAGCGCGGCGAGGCGTTGGCGGTGATCTGCCAGCGGTGGCTGGACGGCGCCCGGGCGCGGATCGAAGCCGCCCGGCAGGAGCCCGCCTCCTGACCGCCGGTGGGGCGACCGGAGCCGCCCCACCCGCGTACGACAGTCAGTTGAACAGGCTGTACAGCTCGGCTGGCGCCTCGACGACCTGGTTCGCCGGCGGCTTCTGCGCGGCGGTGGCGGCACCGTAGTCGGAGTACGTCATCCGGATCTCCTGGGCCGCGGTCTGCCCGGCGGCCGGGAGTTGCAGCACCAACTCGCTGAGCCGGCCCTGCGGATCCACCTTCGCGGTGAACGGAACCGTCTTCGCCTGCGTGCCCAGCGCGGCGATCGTGGCGGCGTTCAGCGAGCCGGCCTCGGCCGCCTTGGTGACGTCGATGGTGCCAGCGTACGTGCCGGTGCCGGTGCTGCGGACCTCGGTGATGCCCTGGGTCAGCACGGCGCTGCCGGCCGGGTCGACCTTCTCGAAGTCGAAGCCGAGGCTCCGGTTGCCCTTGATCCGGGCCTGGTCGAGGTGCTGGTACTTGCCGAGGTTGAGCTGCTTGATGGCGGGCAGGCTGTCGGCGGTGGGGCCGGCCAGCTCCAGCTTCACCCAGCTGTCCGGCTTGAAGTGGATCACGTCGAGCTTCATGGCCAGGTCGGACGAGGGACCGCCGATGGCGATCTTCATGGCCGCGCTCTGACTCGGCTGGTGCACCTGGCCCTCGGCAGTGGAACCGGCGCCGGCGAGGGTGAAGCGGAAGTTGCCGTTGCTGATCTCCCTGGTGGAGTCGAGCAGGGCCTGCTTGGCGTCGCCCGCCACGGGCGAGCCGGACGGGCTCGGCGCGCCGGACGCGCTCACCGTCGGGGACGCGGTCGATCCGGCGGTAGAGGTCCCGCTGCTGTCGCAGGCGGCCAGGCCGGGCGTGAACAGGGCGGCGGCCACCAGGCCGGCACTGAGTCGTCGTCGAACAGTCATACGTGTCTCCCAAGGGGGTCACCCGACGACCAGGACGGCGCCGGAAACCGGGCGACGCAGCAGCACCCTCGGCTGCGCCGCGCGACCCGGGCCGTACGCGCGCCCGGATCACTCCCTCTCTGTTCCCTGTCGACCGGTCGGACAATCACCCTTCTGTCCGGTTGCCCGGGCCAGGACGGCGCCGGTGGGACCGCGGGCGGCGCGAGGCCACCCCGCCCGTCAACGCAGCGAGCCGGCGAGTTGGCGCAGTTCGTTGTCCCGGGCATCACCGATGATCAGCACCGTCCGGGCCGGCTCCAACAGCACCAGCGCCTGCTGGTTGCCCCGCGCGGTGTAGCGCTGCCAGGTGCGTCCGGCCAGCTCCGTCGGGCCCTGCGGCTGGCCCTGGTCGGTCAGCTCGGCCGGGAGCAGCCGCTCCGCCGGCACGCTGCTCTGCACCAGCTGCACGCCGCGACCCTCCGGGGTGAGGTACCCGATGCGCAGATTCGCGCCGTCCTCGACGGTCTGGAAGCGGGCGCTTACCGTGCGCCAGCCGGAGCTGAGCCCCTGCGGCCGGCTCACCGGGAAGGCGTTCGCCGACTGGGCCTGTTCGATCGCCGGCGCCGGATCGACAGTGGTGGGCTCGTCGCCGCCGAGGAATCCCCGGTAGAAGGCCAACAGCAGCGCGATCGGGATCAGCAGCACCAGCAGCGAGATCGCCATGTCCTTCGGCGACCGCTCGGATTTCACGGATTCCGTCCGCGGCGGCGGCGCGGGCCGCTCGCCGGTCTCCGCCGCGACGTCGATTCCGGCGGCGGAGCCGTCCCGGACCTGCTCGTCCATCGGTGGTGTGGCGGCCGGACCCGACGCGACCAGGGCCGGCTCGTCGGCCGGCGGCGGCGTCCGGTCGGTCGCGGCCTGCTGAGCACCGGAACCGGCGGGGAGGTCCGCCGGCGGCTGGCCGCCGGGCGGCGTGGGGTCGTCGGGTACGCGGTCGGCTGGCTGTGCGGGTTCCACCCCGCCATCTTCGCAGCCGCCCGACCGGCGGTATCCGGCCCATCACCGCCCCGCGCCGACGCCGGGTCAGCCATCGTGTGAGGATCAGCGACAAAGCCGGCAGCGGGAGGCGTCCCGCCGTCGGTCCACCCCGCACCGTCGCGAGGAGGAGCAGCCGTCATGACGAACACCAGGACGCGGATCCCACAGGATCTCGACCGTAACCTTGCCCTCGACCTGGTCCGGGTCACCGAGGCCGCGGCGATGGCCGCCGGCCGTTGGGTCGGCCGGGGCGACAAGGAGGGCGGCGACGGGGCCGCCGTCGACGCCATGCGCAAGCTGATCAACTCGATCCAGATGCGCGGCGTCGTGGTGATCGGCGAGGGCGAGAAGGACAACGCCCCGATGCTCTTCAACGGTGAACAGGTCGGCGACGGCACGGGTCCGGAGGTGGACGTCGCGGTCGACCCCGTCGACGGCACCACGCTGATGAGCAAGGGCATGCCGAACGCGCTGGCTGTGCTCGCCGTCTCCGAGCGCGGCGCGATGTTCGACCCGAGCGCCGTCTTCTACATGGAGAAGCTCGCCGTCGGGCCGGCGTACGCCGACGTGATCGACATCAACGCCGGGGTGGCCGACAACCTGCGCCGGATCGCCAAGGTCAAGGGCACCGACGTGTCCGAGGTGACGGTCTGTGTGCTGGACCGCAGCCGCCACGCCGACCTGGTCACCCAGATCCGGCGCACCGGGGCGGGCATCCGGTTCATCTCCGACGGGGACATCGCCGGCTCCATCGCGGCGGCGCGGGGCGAGTCGGACGTCGACGTGCTGATGGGCATCGGTGGCACCCCCGAGGGCATCATCTCCGCCTGCGCGCTGAAGTGCATGGGCGGGGCGATGCAGGCCAAGCTCTGGCCGCGCGACGACGAGGAGCGGGAGAAGGCGCTCGCCGCCGGGCACGACCTGGACCGGGTGCTGGGCACCGACGACCTGGTCACCGGGGACAACTGCTTCTTCGTGGCGACCGGTGTCACCTCCGGGGATCTGCTGCGCGGGGTGCGCTACCGGGCCGGCGGCGCGTACACCCAGTCGATCGTGATGCGGTCGAAGAGCGGCACCATCCGCGTGATCGACTCGTACCACCGGCTGGAGAAGCTGGCGCTCTACTCCGCGGTCGACTTCGACGGTCGTCCACTGGCCGAGCAGGAGTGAGCGTCACCGGCACGGCGACGCCGCAGACCTTGTCAGCCACCCGCCGGATCACCGGTGTCGCGCTGGCGTCGGTCTCCGGGCTCGCGGTGGCGGTGCAGTCTCGGATCAACGGCGAGCTGGGGGTACGCCTGGCCGACGGCTTCGCCGCCGCGGTGATCTCGTTCGGCGTCGGCCTGCTGGTGCTGCTGGTGCTGGTGCCCGCCACCCCCGGCGGGCGGCGGGGGCTGCGCGCGGTGCGGTCGGCCCTCACTTCGGGCACGCTGCGGCCCTGGCAGTGCCTCGGCGGGGTGTGCGGAGCGTTCCTGGTGGCCACCCAGGGGTTGACCATCGGTTCGTTGGGCGTGGCGGTCTTCACCGTGGCGGTGGTCGCCGGGCAGACCGGCAGCAGCCTCGCGGTGGACCGGGCGGGGATCGGGCCGATGGGCCGGCAGCCGGTCACCCGGCAGCGGTTGGCCGGTGCGGTGCTCACCGTACTGGCGGTCGGCCTGGCGGTCGGCGACCGGTTCGGTGACCCGGGCGCGCTGGCGCTGGCCCTGCTGCCGATGCTCGCCGGGGTGGGCATCGCGTGGCAGCAGGCGGTCAACGGCCGGGTCCGGGCGGCGGCCGACAGCGCCCTGACCGCCACTCTGGTCAACTTCGGCGTGGGTACGGTCGCCCTGCTCGTCGCGTTCGCGGTCGACACCGCGGTACGCGGCTGGCCGGCCGGCCAGCTGCCGACCGAGCCGTGGCTCTACCTGGGTGGCCCGATCGGCATCGTGTTCATCGCGATCGCCGCGGCGATCGTGCGCTTCACCGGTGTGCTGCTGCTCGGCCTGGCCACCATCGCCGGTCAGATCGTGGGGGCCGTCCTGTTGGACCTGCTGCTGCCCACCGCGGCGTCGCACCCGGGCGCGAACACCCTGCTCGGGGCCGCGCTGACAATGGTGGCCGTGCTGATCGCGGCGCTCGCACCGCCCGCCCGCCGCTGAGCCGGACCGCTCTCGCGGCGGGTGACGGGCGGGGTTCAGCCGTGCAGTGCCTCGACGATCTCCTTCAGGGCGCGGTCCAGGGGGGTCGGCTCGACGCCGAGGGTGGCCGTGGTGGTGGTCGAGTCCATCAGGAACGGGCTGTCGAACTGGTAGGCGGTCTCCCGCAGCTCGCGGATGAACGGGCTGGTCAGGCCGCCCAGCCACAACACCGGGTAGGGCATCCGGATCAGCTTCGGCGTGGGCGCGCCGGCCAGCGCCGCCGCCCGGGTGGCCAGCTCGCGCATCGGTGCGGCCGGCGAACTGGGCACGTGCCAGGCCCGCCCCCAGGCCCGCTCTTCGGCGGCTGCCGCGACGAGGGTACGGGCGACGTCGGCGATGTACGTCCAGGTGTGCGGGGCGTCCCAGTTGACGGGCAGGAAGACCCGCTGCCCGGCGAGCACCCGGGGTAGCACCATCATCGCCAGCGAGGTGCCGCCGACGCCGATGTAGTCCGAGCCGCGGACCTCGGTGACCCGGACCCGGCCGGCCCGGTGGGCGGCGAGCGCGTCGGCCCACATCCGATTGCGTACCTGTCCCTTGGTGCCGGTCGCGTTCGGCGGGGTCTGCTCGGTCATCGGGCCGTCGACGGGTCCGTACCCGTAGAGGTTGCCGACCGTGGCGAGCACCGCGCCGGTCCGCTCGGCGGCGGCGAGCAGCGCGCCGGCCAGCGGCGGCCAGTCGATGGGCCAGCGGTGGTAGGCCGGGTTCGCGCAGTTGTACAGCGCCCGCGCGCCGTCGGTCAGCACGCTGAGCCGGTCGGCGTCGGCGGCGTCGGCGGCGATCCGTTCGATGGCGGGGTGCTCCGGCCCGGCGCCTCGGCGGCTGATCACCCGGACCTGTTCACCTCGTTCGGCGAGAAGAAGTGCGGTCGCTGTGCCGACCGGGCCGGTGCCGACGATCACGTGCAGGGCCATGGGAACTCCTCCGAAGCGGGGATCCGAAACGAGAGCGGTGCTCTCTGCTACTCACCCAGCATGGCCCGCCACCGCGGCAATAGTCAAGAGCAGCGCTCTCTTTTTTGATTGGTGCTTCCACGCGTGGCAGACTGACCCCATGCCCGCTTCCTCGATCCGCGCCCGGGTCCGCGCGGAGATGCTCGACGAGATCAAGGCAGTGGCCCGCCGGCACCTCGCCACCGACGGCGCGAACCTCTCGCTGCGGGCGGTGGCCCGGGACATGGGCATGGTCTCGTCGGCGATCTACCGCTACTTCCCGAGCCGGGACGACCTGCTCACCACACTGATCATCGAGTCGTACGACGCGCTCGGCGACGCGGTGGAAGACGCCGCCGCCGCGCCCGACCGGCTCGACCTCCGCGCCCGCTGGCAGGCGGCCTGCCGGGCGGCCCGGGCCTGGGCGCTGGCCCACCCCGCCGAGTACGCGCTGCTCTACGGCAGCCCGGTCCCCGGGTACGCCGCTCCTCAGGACACCGTCCTACCGGCCCAGCGCCCCCCACTGGCCCTGGTCGGCATCCTGCGCGACGGCCTGGCTGACGGGCGGCTCACCGTCCCCGCCGACGACCTGCCGACGCGGCTGCACGACGACCTGACCGAACTGGCCGACATGTTCTTTCCCGGCATGCCACCCGCTCTGCTGGCCCGGGGCATGGCTGGCTGGACCCAGCTCTTCGGGCTGATCAGCTTCGAGCTGTTCGGCCGGTTGAACGGGACCGTCACGCACCGGGACGCGTACTTCGACCACCAGGTCGGGTTGCTGGCCGACCTGATCGGCCTGCCCCGGCCGGAGTGAACGACCGGCCCGCTGCCGGCACCGCGGTCAGCCCGCGTCGGAGGAGTGCCCGGGGAACAGGTGGGCGCTCGGGTCGATGGCCACCGCCGCGTTGTTGACCGCCGTCGCGGCCTCGCCGAAGCCGGTCGCGATCAGCCGGACCTTGCCCGGATACTCGGTGATGTCACCGGCCGCGAAGACCCGGGGCAGGTTCGTCGCCATGGCGCTGTCCACCAGGATGTGCCGGCGGTCCAGCCGCAGCCCCCACTCGGCGAGCGGGCCCAGGTCGGCGGTGAAGCCGAGCGCGGCCACCACGGTGTCCACCGGCAGCGTCTCGGTCGCGCCACCACGAACGGTCACCTCGGCGCCGGTGACCGTGGACTCTCCGAACAGCCGGGTCACCTCGGCGTTGACCACCACCCGCACCGGCAGCGACAGCACCCGGGCGACGGTCGAGGCGTGCGCCCGGAACTTCTCCCGCCGGTGCACCAGGGTCACCGAGCGGGCCAGCGGTTGCAGCGTCAACGCCCAGTCGAACGCGGAGTCGCCGCCACCGACGATCAGCACGTCCCGGTCGGCCAGCTCGGTTGGCTCGGGTACGAAGTAGACGATGCCGGCGCCGGGCGCGCTGTCGGCGCAGGGCAGCGGCCGAGGGCTGAAGCTGCCCAGCCCGCCGGTGATCACCACCGCGCCGCAGCCGAGCTGCTCGCCACCGGCCAGCCCGAGCACCGGGCGCTCCTCGGCGTACGAGAGCTTCTCGGCCCGGGTGCCGAGCAGGTAGTGCGGGCCGAACGGGGCGGCCTGAGCCACCAGGTTGGCGACCAGGTCGCGGCCCTTGACGGCGGGGAAACCGGCCACGTCGAGGATCAGCTTCTCCGGGTACATCGCGGTGACCTGACCGCCCGGCTCCGGAAGCGCGTCGATGACCGCCACCGACAGCCCTCGGAACCCGGCGTAGTACGCGGCGAAGAGGCCGGCCGGACCGGCCCCGATCACGGCAACATCGACCTCACGCATGGCGTACCGTCGCTTTCCGCTCACGGATCAACGCTTGCTGATCACGACGGTAGGCGGGTGGCAGCGGTCCGGCAAGCACGTCCCAGAGGCGCGCCGAGGAACCGGTCAGGGCAGGCTGAGCGTGGACCCCGTGTAGTCCGAGCCGCCGACGACTGGCCGGCGGCGACGGAACAGGATTGCGGCCACCACCCCGCCCAGCAGCCCGAACAGGTGCCCCTGCCAGGAGATCCGCTCGTCGGTGGGGAGGATGCCGACCAACTGCCAGCCGTAGAGCAGGCCGACCAGCAGGAAGACGGCGAAGTTCCACCAGCTGCGCTCGAAGATGCCACGGGTGAGCAGGATGCCCAGGTACCCGAAGATCACCCCGCTGGCGCCGACCACCACCGAGTTGGGTGAGCCGGTGAACCAGACGCCGAGCCCGCTGACCAGAATGATGATCAGGGTCGACCAGAGGAACCGGCGGGCGCCGGCGGCCAGCACGAAGGTGCCCAGCAGGATCAGCGGGATGCTGTTGCTGTAGAGGTGGTCGAAGCCGTGGTGCAGGAACGGGGAGAAGAAGACCCCGTCCAGCCCGTCGATACGCTTCGGGATGATGCCGGCGGTGGCGTCCAGGCCGAACTCGAGCCCCTGGTCGACGGCCTCGATGAGAAAGAGGAACGGGACCACCGCGCACATCGCGACGAAGGCCCGGCCGAGCGCGGCGTAGAACGCCTCGGTGCCGAACCGGTGGGGGTCGCCGCTTCCAGGGTGCAGGGTCACCCCCCAACTGCTATCAGCAAAAGGGGCCGGCCGCCACTCGCGTCCCGTCCGCGCCGGCCCGGTACGCACAAACGGCGGGGCCGGTGGTCGCCCACCCGCCCCGCCGTCGACACGTCAGTAGTGGCCGTTGCTCTGGAAGTAACCCCAGGCTCCGCAGGGCGTGTCGTACCTGCCCTTGATGTAGCCCAGACCCCACTTGATCTGGGTGGCCGGGTTCGTCCGCCAGTCGTCGGCGACGGTACCCATCTTGCTGCCCGGCAGGGCCTGCGGGATTCCGTACGCACCGGACGAGGAGTTGCTGGCCTTGTGGTTCCAGCCGCTCTCCTTGGTCCAGAGCTTCTCCAGGCACGGGAACTCGGCGATGCCGAATCCCGCGTCGATCATCATGGCGCAGCCGACCTTGCGGTTGCCGCTGTACTCGGCGCAGGACGCCGGGATCGGCCCGTCGTACGGCTTGGGCTTCTCCGCCGCCTTCCGCTCGGCCGCCTTGCGCGACGCCGCAGCGGCCTTGGCCTTGCGGGCCCGCTCGGCGGCCTCCTTGGCGGCCTGCGCCGCCCGAAGCTTGGCCTCGTACTCGGCGGCCCGCTGCTTGGCGAACTTCACCCGGTGGGCGGCCTGGCGCTCGCGCTGGTAGGCCAAATCGGCGCGGTCGACCTCAAGGCCGACCTGCGCGGTCAGGCCCTGTTGCTGGGTTTCGCGGTCTTCGCCCAGGTAGAAGCCACCGGCAACGCCCACGGAGAGCAGCGCGACAGCAGCCGTACGGGCGCCCAACCGGCTCCACAGCCGACTCACGAAGTGGTCCCTTCGTCGGGGGCAAGGACGCGGCGCGGCGCGGGCCACACGAGGGCCGTCAGCCGTGCCGCGAGCGCCCCGACCGGTTGCCGGTCGCGCCGCCGCACCGGCCTTCGACGATGTCGTCCATCTCGGGACGAACGATCATCAACGATTCCTGTGGTGCGTGGGCGCTCGTTGGACACCATCGCGCACAGTGAGGCCGATGGGAAACCAACCGAGCCGTTTGTGATCTGCACCACAGAAAAAATGCGGACGAATCCCTACATAAGCACCATCAGAGCGGGATGTCCTCCAGTAGATCCGTCACCATGGCGGCAATCGGCGACCGCTCCGAACGGCTGAGTGTGACGTGGGCGAAGAGCGGATGGCCCTTGAGCGCCTCGATCACCGCGGTCACGCCGTCGTGCCGCCCGACCCGCAGATTGTCCCGCTGGGCCACGTCGTGGGTGAGCACCACCCGGGAGCCCTGCCCGATCCGGGACAGCACGGTCAACAGCACGCCGCGCTCCAACGACTGGGCCTCGTCCACGATCACGAAGGCGTCGTGCAGGCTCCGCCCACGGATGTGGGTCAACGGCAGCACCTCGAGGATGCCCCGCGAGGTCACCTCCTCCAGCACGTTCTCGTGCACCACAGCGCCGAGCGTGTCGAAGACCGCCTGGGCCCAGGGCGACATCTTCTCCGACTCCGACCCGGGCAGGTAGCCCAGCTCCTGGCCGCCGACCGCGTACAACGGGCGGAACACGATCACCTTCTTGTGCCGGCGGCGCTCCATCACCGCCTCCAGCCCCGCGCAGAGCGCCAACGCCGACTTGCCGGTGCCGGCGCGTCCACCCAGCGAGACGATCCCGATCGACTCGTCCAGCAGCAGGTCGAGGGCGATCCGCTGCTCCGCCGAACGGCCGTGCAGCCCGAACGCCTCCCGATCACCCCGGACCAACCGGACCGACTTGTCCGGCAGCACCCGGCCCAGCGCGGACCCGCGCCCCGAGTGCAGCACCAGGCCGGTGTGGCAGGGCAGCCCGGCCGCCTCGTCCACGTCGAGCGTCTCGCCGGCGTACAGGCGGCCGATCTGCTCCTCGCCCAACTCCAGCTCGGACATGCCGGTCCAGGTCGGGTCGCTGGCCTGGCCGTGCCGGTATTCGTCCGCCCGCAGGCCCACCGAGGCGGCCTTGACCCGCAGCGGCATGTCCTTGCTGACCAGGGTGACCTCCCGCCCCTCGGCGGCGAGGTTGAGAGCCACGGAGAGGATCCGGGCGTCGTTGCTCTCGGTGCGGAACCCGGGCGGCAACACTCCGTCGTCGGTGTGGTTGAGCTCCACCCGCAACGTGCCGCCGTGGTCGTTGGCGGGCACCGGGCGGTCGAGTCGCCCGTGCCTGATGCGCAGTTCGTCGAGCATCCGCAGCGACTGCCGGGCGAACCAGCCCAGCTCCGGATGGTGCCGCTTGCCCTCCAACTCGGTGATGACCACGAGGGGCAGGACCACCTCGTGCTCTGCGAACCGGTGGAAGGCCGCCGGGTCGGACAGCAGCACGGAGGTGTCCAGGACGAAGGCCTGGCCGGCTGGTCGCGGCTCCTTGGGGTCGGCCGGCGCGGCGGCCGCCGCACGGCGGCCCCTGGTGGCGCGGCGGGTCGTGGCAGTCGCGGCCGGGGTCTGATCGGCACCGGCGGTCGAACGACGAGTCGTCACAGGCCTGCTCCGACGGATGGGCACCCGCCACCCGTGTTCCGCCTCCTCCGGTGCCCGGGGACACGGGGTCGGATGCGGAACCCCGTGCGCGAGGTCGCAGATCCGGGCGGACCGGCTGGCCCGGGAGAACCCCGTGCCATGCCTAGACGCTAGCGGCGGCGGACCGTCCCGGCTAGAGGGCGATCGTGGATCTCCGGAGACCGCCGTGTGAACAGCGACCAGCCCGACGCGGGGCGGCTCGGCCGGCGCCGGCGGGGCGCGGCGGAACCGGCCGGGATGCATGCCCCCTGCGCGCATCCCGGCCGGTGGGGCCACCGTCACCGGTCTGACGTGGCCCCGACGGTGCGTGTCCGCCGCGGACGACGCACCGCGCTCGTGGCGCCGGTCGGCCGAACCGCCCCCGGCGGCTCGCCGACCGGCCTCAGCCGGTCCGTCGAACGAGCGTGCCGGTCGGGTGCCGCCCGGTGATCGGAGCGGCCGGCGCGGTGAACGACGAGCCGGTGTAGGTGGTGCCTGGGCGAGCGACAGTGCCCGCGGAGCGCACGACGCCCGCGGGGGAGACCGACAGGGCGGAGGCGATGGCCGCCTGGGCGTCGCGTCGCCGTCGGTTCCACGCGCCCCGGTCGCCGTCGAAGTAGCCCTGCCGGTAGCCGAAGCGGTAGCCGATGCGGTAGCTGAGCTGGCCGTGCAGCCGGCCGGCGGCGTAGCTGGTGGCGCCGAGCACCAGGACGAGGAAGACCGCGAGGAACGGGCTCATCGGGCGGCCCCGGCCCGGCCCGGACGCCCGGTCATCGCTCCTCCGGCTCGACCGCTGTCGGGTCCGCGACGAGCAGCCGGTCCAGGTCGTCGGTGCTGACCTCCTCGACCAGCTCGACGCTGATCCGGCAGCCGTCCACCACGACCTCGGCCACCGAGGAACGGCGGATCTCTCCGCCCGCGTCGTAGACCCGCACGCTCAGCTCCGGGCAGCCGAGATGGGTACGCCAGGCGTTCCACTCGGTGCGGTCGCCGACGCTCAGCGACAGGTAGCGGCAGCCTCGGGCGAGGTAGAGGCGCCACGGGGCGGTCAGCCCCGCGGCCACTCCTTCGGCAATCAGCCCGAAGGCCTGGGCTCGGGTGGCGAGCTCGGTCACCACACCCCCCTCGCGCCGGGGGCGTGACGCATGTGAGCACCAGTCGTCTCATGCACGTGACACACCGTAGATTGTCCCATGGGCGTGACAGTATCAGCTTTTCGTCCGTTTACCGCGGCCCCTAAAGGCATCTATTCTGCCCGGGTGACACCCCTCAACAGTGGCACAGGATCGTTTACCGGAAATCCGAGGAACCCGTCACGTCTGCGTGACGACGGCGTGCCCGGGCGCACGCCAACGGCCGACTGGCCGTACCGTCACGGGGTGACCGAGACGGCCAATGCGCGGAAGATCGCCTTCGCCACCTTCGTCCGGCGCGCGCTGGACGAGGCCCGGGCGACGCGGGCCTGGAGCGGCACCGAGGTGTCCCGGCGCACCGGCGTCTCCCGGCAGACCATCAACCGGTGGGTCCGCGGCGACTGGGCCAGCGACCCGGAGGCCGAACGTGTGGTCGCCTTCTGCGAGGGCCTGGGGCTGAACCCCGCCGCGGCCTTCGCCGCCCTCGGCTGGGACCGCACCGCCGCCGGCCCGCGTGCCGGCCAACCGGCGCCGCCGATGGACCCGGACGTGGAGGCTCTGCTGCGGCGGCTGGTCGACCCGAACGTGTCGGACGCGGAGAAGTTCCACATCCGCGAGACCATTCGATACCTCGCATATCGCCCTACGCTGCCGGTCGATGTCCGAAAGAGAGGGAATCAGGCCGGCTAGTTCCTCAGATGGCGAAAGAACGCCTGGTCAGGTTCATTCGTTTGGCTCCGGGGCCGGAACGGGCACGCTAGCGTCCCTATTCGTACTGCTTGGGCTCGTCGTCGGCGGGGGGACGGGACAAGGCCGAACCCAGCCCTGCGGGACAGAAGGAGGGGTCTGTCCATGACCCTGAAGTGGTTGGCAGTCGTGGTCGCCACGGTGTCGATGACACTGTGGGCGACCGGCAACGTGGTGACCCTCGTGGTCAACGGCGGGCAGCTTCCGCTGCTCGTCAACCTCCTCGCGCTCACCAGCGCCGGCACCGCGGTCATCCTGGCCGTCGTGGCGGAGCTGCACGAGCGGCTGAACGACCGGATCAGCGCACTCACCGAGTTCCTGGTGGCACGGCTCAACGAGATCGAGAACCACACCGGCGATCGCAACACCGGGTTCGTGGAGGGCTATCTGCTGAGTCATGGCCAGGAGGCGGCGGTGGTGCCGTTCGGCCGCCGCGGACGAGGAGCCGCCGAACGCTGACCATGCGCCTCCGAGTGGGCCCGCTCGGCCAGGAATGACCCTCCTTCGCCGGGGTACGCTGACGCGCGTGCCGCCGTTGAATCTGGGCAATCAGCAGCCGAGGACCCCGTTGAACGCCGACCAGGCCTGGCGGATCACCGCCGGCCGGGCCGCCGGGACCGTCCTCTTCTTCGACTTCGACGGCACGCTCGCGCCCGTCGACGACGATCCGACCGCAGTACGCCCCGCTCCGAAGGCGCTGGCCGCGATCGAGGCGCTGGCCCCGGTGGTGCAGCGGGTCGCGATCGTCTCCGCCCGACCGGTCGAGTTCCTCCGGGACCAGCTCGGCGGGCTCGCCGGCGTGGACCTCTACGGCCTCTACGGGCTGGAGCACAGCCACTCCGGCGGGGAGACGGTCACCGAGCCGACCGCGCTGCCCTGGGTGCCGACCATGGCCGAGCTGGCCGACCTGGCCCGCGCGGAGCTGCCGCCCGGCACGCTTGTCGAGTACAAGCGGCTCTCCGTCGCGCTGCACTGGCGTACCGCGCCGCAGCTCGGCCCGACCATGCAGCAGTGGGGGCAGGCGCAGGCCGACCGGCTGGGGCTGCGGGTACAGGCCGGGCGGATGGTGCTGGAGCTCAAGCCGCCGGTCGACCGGGACAAGGGCATGGTCATCGGCGAGGTGATCCGGGAGGCCACCGGGGCCTGGTACTTCGGCGACGACGTCTCGGACATCAAGGCCTTCGCCGCGCTGCGCGCCCGAGCCGCGGCCGACCCGGACTTCTTCGGCGTCTGCGTGGCGGTGGCCAACCCGGAGACCGGCCAGGAGGTGGCGAACGCCGCCGATCTGACAATCGAGTCTCCGGCCGCCCTGGGCGACTTCCTCACCCGGGCACTGACCCACCTGCCCTGACCGGGTCAGGCGCCGTAGCGACGTTGCCGGGTGGCGTACGAGCGCAGCGCGCGCAGGAAGTCGATGTGCCGGAAATCCGGCCAGTTGAGTTCGCAGAAGTAGAACTCCGAGTGCGCGGACTGCCACAGCATGAAGCCGGAGAGCCGCTGCTCGCCGCTGGTGCGGATGACCAGGTCGGGGTCGGGCTGGCCGCGGGTGTAGAGGTGCTCGGCGATGTGCTCGACGTCCAGCACCTCGGCCAGTTCCTCGATGGTGCCGCCGGAGGCGGCGTGCTCCAGCAGCAGCGAGCGCACCGCGTCGGTGATCTCCCGCCGGCCGCCGTAGCCCACCGCGATGTTGACCTCGGCACCGCCGCTGCGCTCGCGGGTGCGCTCCTCGGCGCCCTTGAGCGCCGCCGCGGTCTGCGCCGGCAGCAGGTCGAGCGCGCCGACGATGCGCAGCCGCCAGGGGTTGCCCTCCTCGGCCAGCTCCACCACCAGGTCCTCAATGATCTTGAGCAGCGGGTCCAGCTCGCTGGCCGGCCGGCGCAGGTTGTCGGTGGCCAGCAGGTAGAGGGTGACGTGCCCGATACCGGCCTGGTCGCACCAGCCGAGGACATGCTTGATCTTCGCGGCGCCGACCCGGTGCCCGTCGTTCGGGTCGACGAAGCCCATCTCCCTCGCCCACCGGCGGTTTCCGTCGCACATCACCCCGACGTGCCGGGGCACCGGCTTACCCGCGAGCTTCGCCGTGAGCCGGCGCTCGTACACGGAGTAGATAAGGTTCCGCAGCGTCATCACCTAGCAGCGTAGCGACCCGCCCGGCGGATCACCGCCTCGGAGGCCGATCCCCGCCGGGGAGCCCGATGCCGATCATGGCCAGGGTACGGGCGGTGAGCCGCCCGTCGCCCAGCCCCAGCTCGACCACGTCGTCGAACACCCGGTCGTCCCGACGGGCCGCCCGGACCGCCGCGTCGACCACCCATCGGCGCCGCGCCAGCCAGGCCGCCACCGAGCTGTGCCGCAGGTGGGTGCCGAGGCGGCGACGGAGTCCGTCGGCGTAGCGGCGGGCGGCGGCCTCGGGTGCGCCGGCCGCCGCCGCCCCGGCCAACGCACCGGAGAGCAGCGCGTAGAAGATGCCCTCCCCGGTGAACGGATTGATCAGCGACAGCGCGTCCCCGGCGAGCAGGGTGCGGCCCTGCCCCGGCGCCGGCCGGTGGGTGGACAAGGGCAGGTGGTGGGCACGCAGCGCGGTCACCGTCGCGAGGTCGGTGCCGGGCAGCAGCGCGGCCAGCCGGTCCAGCAGGTACCCCCGGCTCAGCGGCTCACCGCGCAGCACCTCCCCGTACCCGACGTTCGCCCGCCCGTCGCCGATCGGGAACGACCAGGCGTACGCCGGCCAACGAGCCTGCGAGGTGACGATGAGCTGCTCGGACGGGCCGGGCAACGCCGGCGCGTACCCCCGGATGGCCAGCGCCAGGTGCCGGTCGGGGTTCACCGGGTGGCCGAGCGCCCGGCGCACCACCGACCCGGCGCCGTCCGCGCCCACCACCACACGGCCGGACAGCTCCCCGTCGAGCACCACCCGGTCGGCGCGCGGCTCCACCCGTCGGACGGTGTGCCGGCGCAGCTGCGCGCCGGCGGCCACCGCGGCCGCCACCAGCCTCGCGTCGAAGACCTGCCGGGGCACCGTGTACGCCGGGCGGGGCAACGCCCGCGCCACCGCTCCCCCGCCCGGGGCGATCATGCGCAGCGCCGGCAGCGGTGCGTAGCCCGCCACCGCCTCGGTCACCCCCAGGTCGGCGAGCACGTCCACCGAGTGCGCGGCGATCCCGTCACCACACGCCTTGTCCCGGGGAAAGTCGGCCCGGTCCAGCAGCAGCACACTGGCACCCGCCCGGCGGGCCGTCAGCGCGGCGGCCGCTCCGGCCGGCCCCGCTCCCACCACCACCACGTCGAACTCGTCGCCCACCGCGAGCCTCCCTCCGGCCGGTGCGGCGCGGCCGGGGCCGCCCCGCCGGCGATCCGCCTGCGCCGCCGACGCCTGTCGCTGTGACCGGCGCCACCCGCCATCCTGCCTCCTGCCCGCTCGAGTCGACCGGCACCCAAGCGCCCGATCTGCCCAGATGCCCCCGCGCGGTCGGCACCCCCGCGCGGCGAGCGGGCCCACGGCTGGTCCAGGGCAGGTGCATGTGCCGGGCCCTGTAGAGCTGCCCCACACCTGGGGCACGCTGAGTGCCGAAGTGCCTGACGGCCCAAGTTTGGGGCAGCTCGACAGGCGCCGGGAAGGGCCAGCAGACGGCCGGAGTACCCGACGGCTCACATCTGGGGCAGCTCGACAGGACATCGGGGAGGCGCGGCCGGCCGGCACGGGAGCCACGCCGAGGAGGTCAGGCCGGGGCCGCGGCATCCTGGGCGCGAGCCGCGCGCCGTAGCCCGTACAGCGTCAGGGCGGCGGCGGTGAGCAGCGGGCCGCCGTCCCGGACCAGGCCGTCCAACCCCAGCAGCCACCAGCACAGCGGCAGGTCCACGGCGAGTACGGCAATCGTGACGACGACCAGCAGGCCGCGCGCCCAGTGCTTGCCGCGCATCAGGAACGCGGTGCAGAACAGCACCGCGTAGCTGGCCGCGATCCCGGCGCCGAACCAGAACAGCACGGCCGGCACCGCGGTCAGCCGGTCGTCCAGGATGGATCCTCCGGCCACCAGGGCCGGCACCAGCATCAGCGGGCTGTAGGTGAAGGCCGCCACCCGGCTGGTCAGCAGCCAGGCACTGGCCTCCGGTCGGCGTGGAGGAGTCTCCCGCCAGGAGATGCCGTCCCGGTCGATGACGAGGCGTGGACGGTGCCGGACCAGGTGCCCGGCCAACGCCGACGAGCGGTAGAGCAACCAGACCACCGCGACACAGAGCGCCGTGAGAATGGCGAAGCCGAGCAGGCCGGGCAGTGGCGGCACCCCCTGCCGGGGCACGATGAGCCGGCCGACCGCGAAGATCGTGGTGACCGCGAGGATCAGCCCGAACGGGCGGGCCACCGTACGCCCCCGTCGCACGTGCCCGATCAGCAGCAGGAAGCCGAATGAGCGCAGCATGGCCCACCCGGTCCGTACGGCCAGCCCGAAGCCCTGCTCCGGGGCGTACCACCAGTTGAGCAGCTCGACCACGAGGGTGGCCGCCGCGGTCGTCGCCAGCAGGGTGGTGAGCACCCGGACGGCGGACGGCCGCCGGACCTGGGTCTCGGCGGCCGTCCTCATGAAGTCCGATGTTGCCCGCGAAGGGTCTCGTTCACACCTACCGTTGCGGCTGCGCGGCGTCCAGGCGGGCCCGCAGCGCGTCCAGCTCGGCCCAGAGCACGCCGGGCAGCTTGTCACCGAACTTCTCGAACCACTCGGTGACCAGCGGCAGCTCGTTGCGCCACTCGTCCGGGTCGACCTTCAGCGCGATCCGGACGTCCTCCGGGGTCATGTCCAGGCCCTCGACGTCCAGTGCGTCCGGAGCCGGAACCATGCCGACCGGAGTCTCCACCGCCTCGGCCCGGCCCTCGATCCGCTCGACGACCCACTTCAGCACCCGGGAGTTCTCCCCGAAGCCTGGCCAGAGGAACGAGCCGTCCGGGTCCTTACGGAACCAGTTGACGTAGTAGATCTTGGGCAGCTTGGCCTCGTCGCCGTCGGTGCCCTTGCCCATCTCGATCCAGTGCCGGAAGTAGTCACCGGCGTGGTAGCCGATGAACGGCAGCATCGCCATCGGGTCCCGACGCACCACGCCGACCGCGCCGGACGCGGCGGCGGTGGTCTCCGAGGAGAGGGTGGCACCCATGTAGACGCCGTGCACCCAGTCACGAGCCTCGGTCACCAGCGGGATGGTGTCCTTGCGACGGCCGCCGAAGAGGATCGCGTCGATCGGCACGCCGTTGGGGTTGTAGTAGTCCTCGGCCAGGATCGGGCACTGGGTGATCGGGGTGCAGAACCGGCTGTTCGCGTGGGAGGAGAGGCTGTCGCTCTCCGGCGTCCAGTCGTTGCCCTTCCAGTCGATCAGGTGCGCCGGGGGCTCACCCATGCCCTCCCACCAGATGTCCCCATCGTCGGTGAGGCCCACGTTTGTGAAGATGGAGTTGCCCCGGTCCAGCGTCCGCATCGCGTTGGCGTTGGTCTTCCAGTCGGTGCCCGGCGCGACGCCGAAGAGGCCGTACTCCGGGTTGACCGCGTAGAGGCGACCGTCCTCGCCGAACCGCATCCAGGCGATGTCGTCGCCGATGGTCTCGACCTTCCAACCCGGGATGGTCGGCTCCACCATTGCCAGGTTCGTCTTGCCGCAGGCGGAGGGGAACGCGCCGGCGATGTGGTAGACCTTCCCCTCCGGCGAGGTGATCTTGAGGATCAGCATGTGCTCGGCGAGCCAGCCCTCGTCGCGCCCCATGACGCTGGCGATCCGCAGCGAGTAGCACTTCTTGCCGAGCAGCGAGTTGCCGCCGTACCCGGAGCCGTACGACCAGATCTCACGGGTCTCCGGGAAGTGCGAGATGTACTTCGTGTCGTTGCACGGCCACGCGACGTCCTGCTGGCCCGGCGCGAGCGGGGCGCCGATTGAGTGCAGCGCGTGCACGAAGTCCGCGTCGTCACCCATCGCCTCGAGGATCCGGGCGCCCATCCGGGTCATGATGCGCATCGAGGCGACCACGTACGGGCTGTCGGTGATCTCGACGCCGAACATCGGGCTCTCCGCCTCGACCGGGCCCATGACGAACGGGATGACGTACATCGTGCGACCGCGCATCGAACCGCGGTACAGGTCGTTCATCGTCCGCTTCATCTCGGCCGGCGCCATCCAGTTGTTGGTGGGGCCGGCGTCCGCCTCGTCGACGGAGCAGATGAAGGTGCGCTCCTCGACCCGGGCGACGTCCGTGGGGTCGGTACGCGCGTAGAACGAGTTGGGCTTCTTCTCCGGGTTCAGCCGGAGCAGGGTGCCGGCCTCGACCAGCTCATCCGTGAGGCGGCGCCACTCCTCGTCGGACCCGTCCACCCAGACGACCCGGTCGGGGGTGGTCAGTTCCGCGACCTCACGGACCCAGGCAAGCAGTTTCGGATGGGACGTCGGGGCCTGATCGATACCCCGCACAACAGCCGGAGCAACCATGACACATCTCCTTGTGGTCGACGCTGACCGATCTATGGGATGCACGAGTCTCAGCGGCGCGATGCGTCGCCTTCGTGGAAACCTGGGATTGGGCTCAGCGTAAACCGGGCAGCCTTCCGAGTCAGTGGGACTGGTTGTGAAGAACTGCACAAGCTACGGCCACGCTGCGGCATTGGGAGCTGATACCCGCTTTCCCGCGCAGTTTCACGCAAATCTTGTTGTGCACCCCGTCGACGTGAGTTGCGGTCGAGCGGCGAACCGGCCCCGCCGACCGGTGCGTGGATTCCCGTTCCGGGACGCGTCAGTCCTCCCGTTGGTTACGCTGAGTTCAGCAGTGCGGCACCCGGCGCACGTCCGGTAGAAGCGACCACGCCTGCTCGCCGTTGCTACCCCGCCGACTGGTCGCCAGCCGGTACGCTCGGCCCGTGGCCGCCACGATGACCGGGGAGCAACCGGGTCCCCGGCAGACCCGGCCGGGTCTGGTCCGGGCACTGCTCGACCGTTTCGGTCACCTCGTGCGCGAGTTGAGCAAGTTCGCCACGGTCGGCGGCATCGCCTTCCTCCTGGACTTCGCGCTGTTCAACTACCTGACGACCGCGCGTGGCGTCGAACAGGTGACGGCGAAGACCATCTCCACCGTCATCGCGGCCACCGTCGCCTTCGTCGGCAACCGGTTCTGGACCTGGCGGCACCGCCAGCGCAACAATCCGGCCCGGGAGTACGCGCTCTTCTTCTTCTTCAACGCCGTCGGCCTCGGCATCGCGGTGGCCTGCCTCGCGATCAGCCGGTACGGGCTCGGCAGCATCTGGCCGGCGGTGTTCCAGACGCCGCTGGCCGACAACATCGCCAGCTTCGTCGTCGGCACGGGCCTCGGCACGCTCTTCCGATTCTGGTCCTACCGGCGGTTCGTCTTCGTCGAAGCGGGAACCCGGACCGTTCCGCAGGTGACGCACGACCGAGACCACGGCGCGTGACCTGCCGCCCACCTCGTCCGGCCGGTGATCGCCGGCTTCACCGACTGCCCTAAGGTGTTTCGCATGCGTCTTGTCCGTCTGCTGCCTGAGCGCTGGCAGAAGTTCATCCGCGAGGCGCTCAAATTCGGCATCGTCGGCGGCATCAACACCGTAATCAATTACGCGGTGTTCAATGTCCTTGCACTCACCGTCTTTGCCGATGGTCAGTTGAAGGCCACCGTGATCGCGACCATCGTCGCCACGATCACGTCATATCTCATGAATCGTCACTGGACGTACCGGGACCGCCCGAAATCGGCGCTCCGGCGGGAGTACGTCCTGTTTTTCCTATTCAACGCGACCGGCCTGCTCATTGAACTGGGCGTGCTCGCCGCGGCCAAGTACGGCCTCGGCGTACACGGCCTGCTGGCTCTGAATGTCGCGAAGACCGGTGGCGTGCTGCTGGCCACCCTGTTCCGGTTCTGGTCGTACCGGACCTTCGTCTTCCAGCCCGTCGTACCGGCCGAGACCGAGGCGAAGGCCGAACCCACCTGGCACAGCATCCCGCGTGACGAGTGGGACACCATGGCCGAGATGGACCCGGTCGCCGAGCTGGCCGAATCCGTCTCGGAACTGGAGGAGTCCGAGTCCGACGACCGCCCGGCGACCGCACCCGGCCCGATCGGCGCTCCCACCCAGGGGAGGCCCACGCCGCTGAGCGCTGGTTTCTCCGCCGACCTGGACGCGGAACTCGCCGCGGAGCTGCACGCCGGCACCCGCCGCGCGCCCCGCCGGTGACACCACCCGCAGCCCGTTCCGGCACCGGGGCACGCGCCGAGCTGTTCTTCGAGGACCTCGTCCCAGGGCTCACCGTCGACCTCGGCGTGGTCACGGTGGATGGCGACGAGATGGTCGCCTTCGCCCGCCGCTTCGACCCGCAGTGGTACCACGTCGACCCGGAGCTGGCCGGAGCGAGCCGGCACGGCGGGCTCATCGCCAGCGGTTTCTACACGGTCAGCCTGTTCATGCGGGCGTACGTCGACCACCTGCTGTCCCGCGCGGCGGCGGACGCCTCCCCCGGCCTGGAGGAGCTGCGCTGGCTCGCCCCGGTGCGCGCCGGAGATCGACTCGCCGTCCGGGTCGACGTGATGGGCGCCCGGCCGTCCACCGCCCGCCCGGGCCTCGGCACCGCCAGCCTCACCGGCACCATGCTCCGCCTCGGCGCGGACGACCGGCCCGAGCAGGAGGTGTTGCGCACCCGCTTCCGCGGCTGGTTCGCCCTGCGCCCCCCGTCACCCGAGACCGAAGGGTCCGACACGGATCCGTCCGGGACGCAACCCCCCGCCTGAACCGCCCCGACACTGTGGGCCGGGGCGGTCGCGGGAGTCGGGATCAGCTCGTGGTGTCGCGCAGCGGCTTGCCCTCGCGCATGTCGGCGAGGATGTCGCGCATCTCCCCGTCGCCCAGCGAGTGCTTGTCGTGCTGCGCCTCGACCAGCTCGTACAGGGTCGTCTGCACCTGTCCGACCCCCGGGACGTCGGCGAGCACCGACTGACCGCGTTCGCCGGCGGACTCGATGGTGAGCGTGCCGCAGCCGAGCAGCCGCTCGATGAAACGCTGGTTCATCGAGTGGTCGTTGATCCGGGTGAGCGGGAGGTCCCGCCGGTCCCGGGAGAAGACACCCTGCTGGAGCAGCACCCGCTCATTGGTGAACAGGTAGTGCGTGGTGCGCCAGACCAGGAAAGGCCACAGGCCGAGCCAGAGCACGGCGACCAGGGCGAGCACGCCGATCACGGCCAGCGCGATCGAGCCACCGCCGCCAGCCGGCAGCAGGAGCACGCCAGCGACTACCGCCGCGATGGCCAGCACCAGCACCGCGATCGGCCGGATCAAGGCCTTCCAGTGCGGGTGCAGGTGCAGCACGACGTGCTCGTCCTCGGTGAGCACGTCTTCGGGGAACGCCACGGGAACCTCCATCGCCATTTTTCCGACGCGCAGACCGTAACCGGTCCAACCCTCCTAGCGGATCAGCCGCACGGGGTGGGTTGCGTTCACCGGAGGTGCAGGACGTCGCCGGCGGCCAGGACCCGGTCGCCGGTGTGGGTGGTGACCAGGAGCTGACCGTCGGGATCCACGCCGGTGGCGGTGCCGGTCAGGTCGTCGCCGCCCGGAAGCAGGACCCGCACCTCGCGGCCGACAGTGGCACAGGCCGCCAGGTAGGCGTCGCGCAGGCCGCTGGCAACGGCGTCCCCGCCAGCGGCGCGCCAGCGGTCGTACCAGTCGGCGACCGCGCGCAGCAACGCCCGCAGCAGCGGGTCCCGGTCGGTGGCCGCCGCGCCGGCCAGCTGCAACGAGGTGGCCGGCAGCCCGGTCGGGTTCACCGGCAGCTCGTCGGCGCGCAGCGTCACGTTCAGCCCGATACCGACCACGATCGCCGGGGGCTGGTCCGGTGCGCCCCCGGGCACCGCCTCGGCGAGCACGCCGGCGCACTTCGCGTCGCCGATCAGCAGGTCGTTGGGCCACTTCAGGGTGGCCTCCAGCTCGGCCAGCCGGGCCACCGCCTCGACCAGCGCGACGCCGGCCAGCAGCGGCAGCCAGCCGTACCCGGTGGGCGGCGCGGCCTGCCAACCGCGGTCCGGCACGGCCTCGCCGGGCCGCAGCAGCACGCTGGTGGCGATCCCGGCCCGCGCCGGCGACTGCCAGACGCGACCGCGCCGGCCGCGACCGGCGGTCTGCCGCTCGGCGACCACGACCAGACCCTCCGGCTCGCCGGCCCGGGCCGCCTCGGCCACGTCGGCGTTCGTGGAACCGGTCTCGGTGCGCAGCTCCAACCGGGCCCACGGGCCGTGCGGCGCGACCAACGCGCGCCGCAGCCGGGCCGCCGACAACGGCGGGCGGTCCAGATTGGTGTACGGGGAGCCCGGCATCCCGCCAGCCTACGACGGTGGCCGCACCGGCACTGAGGCGTACTGCACAGCGGCGTCGGCCTGAACCATCGTTATATTCCCTGGGTGACTACCGAGACCGGGACCAACATCCACAGCACCGCGGGCAAGCTGGCGGACCTGGAGCGCCGGGTCGACGAGGCGGTGCACGCCGGCTCGGCGCGGGCGGTCGAGAAGCAGCACGCCCGGGGCAAGAAGACCGCCCGCGAGCGGATCGAGATGCTGCTCGACGAGGGCTCCTTCGTCGAGCTCGACGAGCTGGCCCGGCACCGGTCCACGGCCTTCGGGCTGGAGAAGAACCGCCCGTACGGCGACGGTGTGGTCACCGGCTACGGCACGGTGGACGGCCGGCAGGTCTGTGTCTTCGCACAGGACTTCACGGTCTTCGGTGGCTCCCTCGGTGAGGTCTTCGGCGAGAAGATCGTCAAGGTGATGGACCTGGCCATGAAGATTGGCTGCCCGGTGGTGGGCATCAACGATTCCGGCGGGGCGCGCATCCAGGAGGGCGTGGTCTCTCTCGGCCTCTACGGCGAGATCTTCTTCCGCAACGTCCGGGCCTCCGGCGTCATCCCGCAGATCTCGCTGGTGATGGGCCCCTGTGCCGGCGGCGCGGTCTACTCCCCGGCGGTCACCGACTTCACAGTGATGGTCGACCAGACCTCGCACATGTTCATCACCGGTCCAGACGTGATCAAGACGGTGACCGGCGAGGACGTCGGCATGGAGGAGCTGGGCGGGGCCCGTACGCACAACTCGCGCAGCGGCAACGCGCACTACCTCGCCGCCGACGAGGAGGACGCGGTCGACTACGTCAAGGCGCTGCTGTCGTACCTGCCGTCGAACAACCTCGACGAGCCGGTGGTCCTGGAGGCTCCCGCCGACCTGGAGATCAGCGACGAGGACCGGGAGCTCGACACGCTGATCCCGGACTCGGCCAACCAGCCGTACGACATCCACCGGGTGATCGAGCACGTCCTCGACGACGGGGAGTTCCTGGAGGTCCAGCCGCTCTACGCGCAGAACATCGTGGTCGGTTACGGCCGCGTCGAGGGGCGCCCGGTCGGCGTGGTGGCCAACCAGCCGATGCACTTCGCCGGCACGCTGGACATCGCCGCCTCGGAGAAGGCCGCCCGGTTCGTCCGCACCTGCGACGCGTTCAACATCCCGGTGCTGACCTTCGTGGACGTGCCCGGCTTCCTGCCCGGTACCGGTCAGGAGTGGGACGGCATCATCCGTCGCGGCGCCAAGCTGATCTACGCGTATGCCGAGGCGACAGTCCCCAAGGTCACCGTGATCACCCGCAAGGCGTACGGCGGGGCGTACGACGTGATGGGCTCCAAGCATCTCGGCGCGGACCTGAACTTCGCCTGGCCGACCGCTCAGATCGCGGTGATGGGCGCGCAGGGCGCGGTGAACATCCTCTACCGCTCGGAGCTGGCCGGCGCCGAGGATCCGGCGGCGGTTCGGGCCGAGAAGATCGCCGAGTACGAGGACACCCTGGCCAACCCGTACGTGGCCGCCGAGCGCGGGTACATCGACTCGGTGATCCCGCCGCACGAGACGCGCACCCAGATCGTCCGGGCGCTGCGTGTGCTGCGCACCAAGCGGGAGGCGTTGCCGCCCAAGAAGCACGGCAACATCCCCCTCTGAGGGTGGTGTCAGCAGGCCGGGTTGGCGGCGGCGCACATCCGGGCCGCCGCCGCCACGGCGAGTTGGCGGAGTTCGGCTTCGGTGCCGTCGTACCCGAGGCGGAGCACCGAGACGGTGTCGCCGACCCGGACGACGGCCAGCAGGATCGGCGGCGGATCGTCGCCGTCTGTCTGCCCGGTCTTCACGTCCCTGGCGGCCGTGAGCGAGTCCCGCAGGATGGCGGCGTCGTCGCCGGCGAAACCCCGCTGCGTCACCGCCCACCGGTGGACGGCTTCTACCGTGCTGAGAACCCCCGCCGTGTCCAACTGCCCGACGCTTCGCCATTCGGCGCACGGGGCGATCAGGTCGTCCAGACCGGCGAAGAGCTGTGTGGCCGCCTCGGGCGTCAGCCGGTAGAGGTCCTGCGCGACGAGGGCGTCGCCCTCCGTGCGAGGGCCCGGAGGGTGCTGCCGCAACAGCGTCTGCGAACGGGACACGATTGACATCGGCCAGCCCAGCGACAGCCCCTGACTCGTCCGGCACTCGGCAAGCAGGTTATCCAGCCGAACCGGCTCCCCCAGCCCCGATTGGCTGAGCTGCCAGGGGTACGACGGCGGGGCGACCTGCTGCGTCAGGTCGGCCGGCTGCAGGAGTGCGTCGGTGCTGATCTCGTGCCGGGTCGGCGAGGCGGAGGCGGCCGGCAGGGCCGGTGACGGGGACTTCCTCGGAGCGGCGACCGCTGCGGCGGAGACCCCGGCGAGGGCCAGCACGACGGTGGCCACCACGATCCTGCGCTGGCTGCGGCGGCGGGCCCGGGCGCGGATCTCCTCCGGGCCGGGCCAGTGCACGTCGCGCAGTTCCCGCTGGATGTGTTCGACGAAGGTCGGGTCGTCACGCATCGGTTGCCTCCTCGAGATCAGAGACGGCGAGCAGACCGGCGAGCGCGGCGCGCCCCCGGGAGAGGCGGGCCTTGACGGTGCCCACCGGGGCCGCGGTTTCCCGCGCCACGTCGGCGACCGGCATGCCGACCAGGTAGTAGAGGGCGATGGCGACGCGTTGCTCCTCGGGCAGTCGGCGCAGGGCGGCGACCACCGCGACGGTGTCGGTGCCCGGCCCGGGAACGCTCTCGATTGCCCCGTGCCGCAGGTACGCGCGGGCCCGGCTGCGCAGGCTGCGCCACCGGCTGACCGCGATCCGGCTGGCCACCACCCGCACCCACGCCTCCGGGTCGTCGTACGCGCTGACCGTCGACCAGCGCTGCCACGCCCGGATGTACGCCTCCTGCACGGCGTCCTGCGCCTCGCCCCGATCACCGGTGAGCACGTAGACGAAACCGAGCAGCCGTTGCCGACTCCCCCGGTAGAACTCATCGAACCCGTCGACGTCCGGCACCCGTTACCTCCCCGTGTCGGTCGCTGGGAACACGCCCCGGATGGGTTCGGCGGTTGCCTCGATCAGGCCATCATCTTCTCCAACTCGGCGAGCGGGAACGCGCCCGCTCCGATCCGCTCCCGCACCGCCCGGCGTACGGCCCGCTGCACGGCCACGTTTGCCGGCGTCGGTACGCCGTGGAGCCGACCGAGCAGCGCGATCTCCCCGTTGAGATGGTCGACCTCGGTCGAACCGGTGCCCCGGGCCAGGCTCTGCCAGGTGGAACCGCCGGAGCGGTCCGCACCGGCGACCGGGCGCTGCCCGACCAGGTCACCGCGTTCGGCCTTCTCCTCCTCGGGCGAGGTGTGCGCGATGCCGGCGGCGGCCAGCGCGGCGACGCCTTCGGCGCGTACCCGCTCGGCCAGCGCGTCCGGGATGTCCCGGCCGAGCAGCGCCTGAAGGCCGTTGCCGAGGTTGGCGAGCAGCTTGCCGTACTTCCAGCGCAGCACGTCCTGCCGGACCGGGGCGACGAACCCGGCGGCGGTCAGGTCGGCGGCGATCGCCTGATCGGTGTCGTCGGCGCCGGCCGGGTTCCGCCCGATGTGCAGCATTCCCGGGTGCGGGTAGCCGTTGGACACCACCACGCCCGGATCCAGATGGGTGGCAGGCAGCCAGACGCAGACCGGGTGCACGTCGGCGAAGAGCCGCAGCGCGGCTCGCTCGTTGGCCACCCCGTTCTGTGCGGTGACCAGCGGCAGCCGCTCACCCGCCGTGCCACCTCCGTCCACCGGCGCGTCCACCCAGGCGGCCAGCGCGCCCGCGGTGTCCTGCGACTTCACGGTGAGAATCAGCACCGTGTCCGCCGGCAGCGGCTGATCGCCTGGCCCGTCCACGGCGGCGAGCCGGGCGGTCAGGTCGCCGTCGGGCCGACGCAGGGTCAGACCCCGCTCGCGGATCGCGTCCAGGTGCGCGCCCCGGGCCACCAGCGTCACGTCCCTGTCGGCCTCGGCCAGCCGCACCCCGATGGTCCCGCCGACCGCACCCGCCCCGATGATCACGTATCGCATGGGCCCATTCTGCCCGCCCGGACCCTCGTGGTCAGGGAGTCAGGCCGGCGTTGGTGAGGATCGGGCCGGCGAGCAGCAGCGCGCCGGCGACGAGCGCGACCACGTTGACCAGGGCGAAGAAGAGCACCCAGAAGAACGCCGGGAACGGGGTGAGCCCGGCGAGCTGGTCGGCGTCGGACGCGGGCATCCGGCCGCGCGAGCGCAGCCGTTGCAGCTCCACCACCGGCCGCACCCCGCCGAGCAGCAGGAACCACACCCCGGTGTACGCGAAAGCGGCCTGTACCTGCGGGGTGGCGTACCACGAGACGGCGAGCACCAGGGCGCCGGTGACCAGCAGCGACACCACGCCGAAGGCGTTGCGGATCATGACGAGCATGGCGAGCAGCAGCGCCACCGCGACCCAGAGCAGCAGTGTGATCCGGTTGCCGCCGAGCAGCCAGGCACCGGCCAGCCCGACCAGCGGTGGGGCGACGTAGCCGGCGAGCAGGGTGAAGATCATGCCGGGCCCCGAGGGCCGGCCTGCGGAGAGCGTCAGCCCGGAGGTGTCCGAGTGCAACCGGATCCCGCGCAGCTTACGGCCGGTGAGCAGGGCGACCAGCGCGTGCCCGCCCTCGTGGGCGATGGTGATGGCGTTGCGGGCGACCCGCCACGGCAGTCGGGTACTGACCACCACCAGCGCGACGGCCGCGGTGATCAGCACCAGCAGCGGGGGCGGGTCCGGCTGAGCGCCGAACAGCGTGTCCCACAGGTCGCCCAGCCCGTCGATCGACATCATGGGGCGCGAGCCTACCGGCGGCGTTCGGTGTCGGTGCCGGGCCACCGCCTCGTGTGGTGTGAGACTGATCGGGTGGCGAGCGGAGCGGGAGGTGAAGGCAGGTGAGCGCAGCGCCCCTGGAGCCGCACATCGGCCTGTGGACCGAGGCCGACTACTTCGCGTTGGGTGAGACCCCGGACCGGATCGAGCTGCTCGACGGGAGCCTGATCGTGAGCCCTGTCCCGAGCAAGCGACACCAACTGGTGTCGTGGAACCTCGTCGACAGCCTTCGGCCAGCCGCACGGCCGCTCAACCTTCTTGTGTTCGAGGCGGTCAACGTGCGGCTCGGGGTGGACCGGATCGTCATGCCGGACGTGGTCGTCGCAGACACCGACGACGAGGGCACCGTGGTGGAGGCCGCCGAGGTGGTCCTGGTCTGCGAGATCGTCTCGCCCGGCAACGCCGCCGCTGACCGGCTGGTCAAGATGCAGCTCTACGCCATCGCACGGATTCCCTGGTACCTGCTGGTCGAGCAGGACGGCGACGGTCACTCGTTGCGGCTGTTCCGGCTCGACGGCGAGCACTACGTCGAGGACCAGGTGGCCAAGCAAGGCGAGGCGCTGACCATCGTGGAGCCGTTCCGCTGGCAGCTCGACCCCTCTGCCCTGCGCTGAGCCATCCCATCGCAACGTTCAGTGCCCACCGACACCCGTCGATGAAAGTTTCTTCAACAACTCTTGCGATCTAGGGCAGTTACCTCCAAAGATGGGCGTCAATAGACCGACGTCCTTGGAGGCAGCCATGGCCCGTACCAGATCACCGCTGCGCCGCGTGCTCGCGGCCGGCCTCACCCTGCTCGCCACCGCGGCGGCGACCCTGGTCGCGACCGCCGGCCCGGCGGCCGCCGCCACCACGCCCGGCGTCGACGTATCGCGCTACCAGGGCAGCATCAACTGGACCAGCGTGCGCAACGCCGGCATCCAGTTCGCCTTCATCAAGGCCACCGAGGGCACGAGCTACAAGGACCCGAACTTCAACGCGAACTACGTCAACGCGTACAACGCCGGGGTGATCCGCGGGGCGTACCACTTCGCCCGGCCGAACATCTCCGCCGGCTCCACCCAGGCCAACTACCTGGCCTCCAACGGCGGCGCCTGGTCGGCGGACAGCCGGACCCTCCCCGCCGCGCTGGACCTGGAAGCCAACCCGTACGCCGGCGGCTACTGCTACGGCCTGAGCACCACCGGGATGCGCAACTGGGTCCAGGACTTCCTGAACACCTACCGCTCCCGCACCGGCCGCTACGCGGTCATCTACACCACGACCAGCTTCTGGAACCAGTGCACGGGCAGCTGGACCGGCCCTTGGGCGAACCACCCGCTCTGGCTGGCCCGCTGGGCGAGCACGCCGGGCGCCCTACCGGCCGGCGCGCCGGTGTGGAGCTTCTGGCAGTACACCAGCACCGGCGCCGTCTCCGGGATCAGCGGCAACGTGGACCGCAACTACTGGAACGGCGACCGGTCACGGCTGATCGCACTGGCCAACAACACGGCCTGACCCGACCGGTCCGCCTGATCCGCCTGGGGAGGCAGTTGGCGGCAGCGGGATCGGCTGTCACCGCACGGTCGACAATCGGTCCGGCTGCCGCCACACCACCGGTACGGGTCAGACCCGCCGTCGGCTCATCGCCGGCACCACCATCGGAGTGTCCTCACTGGCCAGAGCGCTCCGCCGGGTCAATCGCCAGGCAGCCACCCCGCAGACGGCAACGGTCACGACGCTGAGCAGCGCGATGAGGGCCCAGATTCCCGCGCTGACCAGCAGCAGGACCGCGTCGCCGAGCGCCACCAGCATCCACAGTGCCAGCCGGGGCCGGGCATCCCTCCGTCGGTAACCCATGTCGTACCTCCTTCCGTCGTCGAAGGTCAGATACCCCGGACGACGCAAGGTCATGCGAATGGATCTCCCGCCGGCGTTCAGTCCTGGCGGTCGGGCACGAAGCCCTTGGCGATCCGGTCGAAGTTCGGCAGGTTGGCCTGCCAGTCCTTCTCCGCGATCTCCCACCGCAGGGCGTAGCCGCGGTTGGTGGCGGTGACGAAGCCGCGGTTGCGGACGTGGATGCGGGTCCCGTCCCGGGTCTCCAGCCACTCCCAGTCGCCGCAGGTCTTCCAGAAGTCGCAGGGCTTGATGCTGAGGTACTGGTAGTTGTTGACGCGACTCTTGCGGCTCGGCTCCTGCGCCTGCCAGTCCTTGACCGCGTCGTCCTTCGGCGTGTTGGTCCACTGCACGAGCAGCTCACCCGGCCCGTTGGACTGGTCGAACAGAACGGTGCTGCCGTCGGCCTGCCGACGTACCCAACCGTCAGGAATCGGCAGAGCGAAGCCGGCCGGGTCCTTGTGCAGCTTCCAGCCCGCCGGCAGCGCGTTCGGGTCGACCGACGCACTGGCCGACGGCGTCGGACTGGGCGCGCCGGCGGCGGGCGGAGGCACCGCCGGAGCCGTGGTCTGTGGCGGCGCCGTGGTCGCGCCAGCCGCGGTCGGGCCGGCCTGCGGGCTCTTGTCGCCGTCGCCCTCGCCCTTGGTGAGCAGCGGCACGATCACCACGAGGCCGATCAGTAGCAGGGCCACCACGGCCCCGATCAGCAGGTTGCGTCGGGTGTTGTTCGGCTTCGTACCGTCCGACAGCGGCACAGCCGCGCGCCCGGCGGGGCTGACCGGGGGCATCACCGACGTGGGAGTCGGGGGCCTGCGCTGTTCCGGCGCGACCGGCGGACCGTCGACCTCGGTCGGCTCGTCGCCGGCCTTCGTCGTACCGTCGGCGGGTGCGTCGCCCGCGGCCGTCACCTTCGCCGTCGGGTCGGCCTCGGCGGTGTCCGGGCGGTCGATCGTGGCGGTCGGCTCGGCCGGCACCAGCGCGGTCGGCTCGGCGTCCGCACCGGAGGGCACAACCGCCGTCGGAGTGGCGTCACTCGCGGACGTGACGGCCGCGGCGGCCGGCGGGGTCCGCGGGGCCGGCGGTGACACCGGGCGGTCGGCGCGCTCCTCGGCGGGGCGCGGGGCCGGCACGAGCGGCGGGCGCGGCTCGCGCGGGCCGTTCGGCCCAGGCCGGCGTACGCCATCCAGCAGCGAAATGCTGCGCGCCCGCTTGCCACCGGCGCGGCGCAACAGCCGCTCCGCCACCTCGGCGTTGATCCGCTCGTTCGGGTCCTTGCGCAGCAGGCCGTTGAGCACCGGCTTGAGCGGGCCGGCGTTCTTGGGCGGCGGCATCGGCTCGGTGGCCAGCGCGGCCAGCGTGGCGATCGCCGACGGCCGCGCGTACGGCGACTTGCCCTCGACCGCCGCATAGAGCGTCGCGCCCAGCGACCACAGGTCGGCTTCCGGCCCGGCCGTGCCCTCCCGGGCACGCTCCGGAGAGATGTACGCGGGCGAACCCAGGACCATGCCGGTGCGGGTGACGTTCGGGTCGCCCGGGATGGTGGCGAGACCAAAATCGGTCAGCACCACCCGGCCGTCGTCGCCGAGCAGCACGTTGCCCGGCTTGACGTCGCGGTGCATGACGCCGGCCTTGTGCGCGGCGTTGAGGGCACCCAGCACGCCGAGGCCGATCTCGACCGCGCGAGCCGCCGACACCGGCCCGTCCTCGGCGAGAGTGTCCTGCAACGACTTCGACGCCACGTACTCCATGACGATCCACGGATCGCCGTCGGTACGCAGCACATCGAAGATGCGGACCACATTGACGTGGTTGAGCCGGGCGATCGCCCGGGCCTCGCGCAGCGAACGCTCCCGCATCTCGCGGCGTTCCTCGTCGGTGAGGCCGGGCGGCGGCACCAACTCCTTGATGGCGACGTCCCGGTGCAACACCTCGTCGCGCGCCTTCCACACCCGACCCATGCCGCCCTGGCCGAGCGGCGACAGAAGCCGGTATCGGTCAGCGACAAGGTGGGGAAGCGCGTTCGACATCGGTGAGACGGTACCCGGACGCGCCGATCGTCACACCGCCGGCACGCCACTCTGCGTTCCCGGTAACTTCCCGACGCGTACCCTGGCGTCATGTCTGCCGAAGAGCCGTTGTTCCGGGTCGTCCGCGGCGTGCCCACCGCCGAGGAACTGGCCGCCCTCGTGGGGGCGATCGTCGTCCGGTCCCGCCCGGCCGCCGCCCCCGCGCCGGTGGCTACGTCGGCCTGGGCTCGCAGCGGTCGACCGGCCGGCGCGGCGCCGACGGCCCGCCCGGGCGGATGGCGCTCCGCCGGTCTGCCCCGCTGACCCGACCCGCCGTGCGGGGGCTGCCAGTGTCGCTCCCAGCCGTTAACCTCACTCAGGGAAACGGTGCCGTGACGGGTAGGGAGGATCGATGATCCCCGAAGAGGACCGGCCAACCCCCTGGCTGCGCAACTACGGCGGCATCGAGGCCGACATCCGCCAGCTCCGGGAGTTCGCCGACCGGCTCGCCGCGGAGGTCGAGAGCAACTACGCGCCACACCTGTCGTACATCGCCGACGACATGTCCGCGCAACTGCCCAACCCGTGTGACGCCTTCATCGAGCTGGTCACCTTCCTGCAGGCGCACCACGAGACGCAGCAGGCCACCGCCGACATGGTGTACGCCGTCCGAGGCGCCACCGGCCACCTGGCCGCCGTCGCCGACCGGGTCGCCACCCGGTACTCCGATGCCGACGCCTTCTCCGCCGCCCGCGTCGTGGACGTGCAGCGGGCACTCGCCGACCCGGGGACCGTCCTGCCCGGAGGCCCGACCCCGATGCTGCCCGACCCGACCGGCCCCGACGGGGACAGGCCGGTGGTGCTGCCGTGATCGAACGGGGCAGCGGCCGCACCTCCGGCGTCACCGACTGGCAACTGATGGACGTCAACAGCATGTGGGCCTGCCTGCAGGACCACGACACCGCCAACCACTGGAAGCAGGTCGCCGGCTGGCGCAAGGTCTGCGACCTGGCCCAGATCCACCTCGGCCGACTCCAGGAGTACCGGCGCGGGCTCGCCGAGGCGTGGCCGCCCGACACCAGCGCTGCCTCCCGCACGTACCTCGCCCAACTCGATGAGCTGATCGACAAGGTGCGGCACACCCACGACGCCGCCGCCGCCAACTACACCGCGCTCTCCGCCGCCACGCAGGCCATCGGCACCACCCGCGCCGAACTTCGCAAGGTTCATGAGGAGTACGCGACCAAGCTCCGGCAGAAGCAGGCGTACGAGGCGACGGCCGCCGATCCGAAAGCGGTCATGGGCAGCCGGGTTACGCAGTCGCCGGTGACCGACGCCGAACTGGAAGGGCTGAACACGCGGGCGCGGGGCATGATGTTCAACCTCAGCGGCGAACTCCAACAAGCCCAAGCCACCCTCCAAAAACCACCCGCAATGCCGAAGATTGCAAGGCAGCCGGACGACCCCGATGTGTATGGCGGTTACGCCGCGCCCGCTATTCCCCCGATCGTGCCGGTGCCGCTTTCTACCCGTGCCACCGCTCACGCCCCCAGCGCCAGTGCCGGACGGCCAGTGCCGGTACCCGCAGCGTCGGGGATAGGCCCTGTACTCGGCGGAGCCGCATCCGGATTAGTCCCGACACCCGTCATCACAACCCCTCCCAGCACCCAAACCCCAGGCACGGTTGGCCCGCCAGCCGCTATCGAACTTGGGCTAACACCCAAGCCGCCAGGGGTATCCGCGGGCCTATCGTCATCGCCGCCTCTGCGGACAACCCAGCCGGGGACAACGGGAAAGCCGGTCAGCGGGGGTTTCGATGGTAAATCCCCCCATCCCACACTGCCCACTCGCTCTGCCCCTTCTGCTGGAGGCTTGATCGGAGGGACACCAGGCCTTAGCCCGGGGCAGCCCATCAACAACTCGGGTTCCCCGAGAAGGGTGAATCCCATTGGCGGTGTCATTGGCGGCGGCGGTGCCGGCACTGCACCAACTGGAGCAGCAGGAACTCGGCCCGGTGGGGGCCGCAGCTTCGGTGGGACCCCGAGCAGCCTCCCGATCGGCGGGGCACCTGGGTCACGTGGAAGCGCCGGTCGGCCGGAAGTACGGCCCGGGGATGGAGCCGAGCCCCCCCGCCGTTGGGACCCGGACCACCCATGGGAGGTGGACCAAGGCGTTCCTCCCGTGGTCCTCCCTCCGGACAGAGACGATCCAATCGACCCTGGTCCGGCTATCGGTTTTAACAGATGATTAGGCGGCTCCGAGTCAGCATCCTTAAGCTGGCCCTAGCCACCACCCTGCTGCCGGCGAGCGCGGTCGCGGCGCCATCAGACGCAGACCTTGTACGCGATGACCAGTGGCATCTCCCGTTCCTACGTATCCAGCAGGTCCATTCAGTAAGTCAAGGATCTGGGGTAGTCGTAGCGGTCCCGGACACAGGGGTAGATCCTCATCCCGACCTACGCGAAAACCTCCTGAGCGGCACCGATGTAATTCCCGGAGGTAGCGGCGACGGTCGCCAAGATCGAGACAGCCATGGGACCTCAATGGCGGGCCTCATAGCTGCTCACGGGAGGCCGAACAACCAAGGTGCCCTCGGCATTGCTCCGAAGGCAGAGATTCTTCCAATACTTGACACACCGCTTGACGGCCAGGGTGATCCTGATGCACTGGCCGCCGCTATCGAGTTTGCCGTCGCGAGAGGCGCCGATGTCATAAGTATTTCCGCCGTTGCAGGAGCCAGCGTGCGGCTTCAGCAAGCGTTAAAGGTTGCGCAGGACGCCAATATTATCGTTGTTGCCGCAGCGGGTAATCGGCCGCCGGACGCCAGTGTGCGATACCCGGCCAGCGAGACTGGGGTAATCGCCGTAGGTGGCGTCGATCGGACGGGAAAGCATGCGGCTGTCTCGGTGACTGGACCGGAAGTCGACGTAGTAGCACCTGCGGTCGACATCTACAGCACCAGCTACGACGGAAAGTACTCGAAGGGCACGGGGACCTCGAGCGCGACGGCGATCGTGGCGGGGGCGGCGGCCTTGATCAGGTCGAAGTACCCCTACCTGCCCGCGCAGGAGGTGGCGCACCGCCTGACCGCCACCGCCATAGACAAGGGTCCGCCGGGGCGCGACGACGAGTACGGCTATGGCGTGATCGATCTCGTGGCGGCGCTGACGGCGGACGTACCCCCGTTGGGGTTCGAGTCGGCGAGCGCGCCGGCCGACGGTGGCCCGACCACGACGGCCGGCGCCCAGCCGGACAACGGCGGCGGCGGCAGGACCACACGTGGTCTGGCCACCCTCGGGGTGATCGTGGCTGCCGGTGTCGGGTGGGCGCTGGTGGTGCGGCGAAGGCGGCGGGACGACGATCCGCCGCCCCGTATCAGTCGCTGACAGGTCGACGACCCGTGATCGACTCGGGTTCGGTGGTGTCGCGGTGTCCTCGGCGCTGGGACAGCCCGGTATCAGCGAAGCCGAGTCGATCGAGGCCGGCGGCCCGGGTGATCGACTCAAGGTCGGCGATGTGGGGGTGTCCGCGCGATGGGAAAGCGCGATGTCGGTGATGTGGAGTGGATCAACCCCGAGACGAACGCCGAGCGCCGAGCGACGAGCGACGAGCGTCGAGCGGGAGCGCGTGGGTCGGATGGTCGTGGCCGGGGTGGCGAGCCGGTAACGTCGGTCGGGTGTCTGCATCCCTGCCGCTCCGCCTCGTGCTCGCCTCGGCGAGCCCTGCCCGTCGCAAGTCGCTCCAGGCCGCCGGCATCGAGCCGGACGTGCTGGTCAGCGGGGTGGACGAATCTCTGGTCGTGACCGATCGGGCCGAGGAGCTGTGCCTGGAGTTGGCGCGACTCAAGGCACAGGCTGTGCTGACCCGGCTGAGCCCGGCGAGTGACCAGCGGACGTTGGTGATCGGCTGCGACTCGGTGCTCGCGTTCGACGGGGAGATCCTCGGAAAGCCGGCGGATCCGGCGGACGCCACCCGGCGCTGGCAGCGCATGCGGGGGCGCAGCGGCGTCCTGCACAGCGGGCACTGTCTGATCGACGTTGTCGCCGGGCGGCGCGCCGAGGCGGTGGCTTCGACCACCGTCCATTTCGCCGACATCAGTGACGAAGAGATCGCCGCCTACGTGGCCAGTGGCGAGCCGCTGGCCGTGGCCGGCGCGTTCACCATCGACGGGCTGGGCGGGCCGTTCGTGGAGCGGATCGAGGGTGACCCGGGGACGGTGATCGGATTGTCGATGCCGCTGCTGCGCCGGCTCCTCGCCGAGTTGGACCTGCGGATCACGGATCTGTGGACGAAGGTCGCGCCGGGCGGCCAGTCGGTCGAGCCGCTCGGTAACGTCCGGTCATGACCACCAAATCGATCCCGCTCACGGACGAGCTGCACGCTTACCTGGTGGCGCACGGCGCCCCGCCGGACGAGATCATTCGGGACCTGGCCGAGGAGACCCGGTCGGTGCTGCCGGAGCACGCCACGATGCAGGTGGCTCCGGAACAGGCCGCGTTCCTGACCTTCCTCACCCGGCTGCTCGACACGCGGCAGGCCGTCGAGGTCGGCACGTTCACCGGGCTCTCGTCGCTGGCGATCGCCCGCGGGTTGCCCGAGGGTGGGCAGTTGACCTGCTTCGACATCTCCGAGGAGTTCACCGGCATCGCCCGGCGCTACTGGGCTCGTGCCGGCGTGCAGGACCGGATCGATCTGCGTATCGGCCCGGCCGGCGACCGGCTGCGGGAGCTGCCGCACGAGCGGTACCTGGACTTCGCCTTCATCGACGCGGACAAGACCGGCTATCCGGTCTACTGGGCTGAGCTGGTGCCCCGGATGCGCCCCGGCGGGGTGATCGCCGTCGACAACGTGCTGCGCGGCGGTCGGGTGATCGCACCGCAGAACGAGGCCGACCGGGCCATCGCCGCCTTCAACGACGAGGTTCTGGCCGACGTACGGGTGGACCCGGTGATGCTGCCGGTCGCGGACGGCCTGACCCTCGCCCGGGTGCGCTGAACGCAGGCAACCGTTGAACGCGGATGTCGGGGTGTCCTCGCGTGAAGGACACCCCGACATCCTGGAAAGTGAGCGTCAGCGGACGCTGCGGGCGAACTGGCGTGCGGCCCAGACGACCCCCGCTGCGGCGAGCACCGCGGTGATGGTCAGGCCCTGCCAGACCTTGTCGCTGGCGAGGTCGCCGGCGAACAGCGCCCGGGTGCCGTCGACCGCCCAGGAGAACGGGTTCCAGTCGGCGATGGCCTGCAACCAGCCGGGCGCGAAGGTCAGCGGCAGCAGGATGCCGGAGAGCAGCAGCACCGGCTGCGCCACCGTGTTCATGAGCGGGGCAAGCGCGTCCTCGCTCTTGACCTTGAGTGCGACGCCGTACGAGACGGCCGAGGTCATCAACGCGATCAGGGCGAGCATCAGGTACGCGAGCAGCAGGTCCCCGATGAACACCCGCAGATCGAACAGGAGCGCCAGCAGGGTGATGATGACCGCCTGCACGATGAGCGAGACCACGTCGCGCAGCGAGCGGCCGAGCAGCAGGGCGAGCCGGCTGATCGGGGTGACCCGGGAGCGTTCGATGACCCCGGCGCGCAGCTCGGCGATCAGGCCGAAGCCCTGGAACAGGCCACCGAAGATGGCCAGCAGCACCAGCAGGCCGGGTACGAAGATCTTGTAGGCGGCGGCCTGGGTTGGCGCGTTCAGCGCCGGCTTGAGCAGCGGGGCGAAGAGCAGCAGGTACATCACCGGCTGGAAGACGCCGACGAAGACCCACACCGGGTTGCGCAGCAGGAGCTGGGTCTGCCGCTGGAAGATCAGCCAGGTGTCACGGGCGAATTTCATGAGTCGTCTCCGGGTGGTCAGGACTCGCGCAGCGAGCGGCCGGTCTTGGTCAGGAAGACGTCGTCCAGGCTGGGCCGGTGCAGCTCGATCGAGCGCAGGTCGAGCCCGGCGTTGTCGAGTCTGCGCAGCACCTGCGGGATGGCGACGGCGCCCTCGTCCACGTAGAGGCGCAGGCCGCCCTCGTCGACGGTCTCCAGCTTGTTGACGTACGGCTCGCCGTCGAGCGACTGGGCTGCCTGCGGGGTGGCGGCCAGGTCGAGGCCGACCAGCACCACGTCGCCGGAGATCTCCCGCTTGAGCTCGGCCGGAGTGCCCTCGGCCACCACCTCGCCGTTGTCCATGATCGCGATCCGGTCGCAGAGCGCGTCGGCCTCGTCGAGATAGTGGGTGGTGATGAAGACGGTCATCCCGTCCCGGCGCAGCCGCCGGATCTCGTCCCACATGTGCGCACGGCTCTGGGGGTCGAGGCCGGTGGTCGGCTCGTCCAGGAAGACGATTTTCGGCTCGTGGATGATGCCGAGCGCGATCTCCACCCGCCGGCGCTGGCCGCCGGAGTAGGTCTTGCACTTGCGGTCGGCGTACTCGGTGAGCTGGAAGGCGTCCAGGGCGCGGGCGGCGCGCCGCTGCGCGTCGGCCTTGCCGATGCCGTACATCCGGGCGTGCAGCACCAGCTCCTCGCGGGCGGTCGACTCGTCCCAGGTGCTGCCGCCCTGGGGGACGTAACCGATCCGGCGGCGCACCTCGGCCGGGTCCTTGCGCAGGTCCGCGCCGGCGATGGTGGCCTCGCCGCCGTCCGGCTCGATCAGCGTGGCGAGCATCCGCAGCGTGGTGGTCTTGCCGGCGCCGTTCGGGCCGAGGAAGCCGAAGATCTCGCCCTCGGCGACCTCAAGGTTGACGCCCCGCACGGCGTCCACCGTCTTCGTCTCTCGACCCGCGCGGGAGCGGAACGACTTCCGCAGCCCCCTGGTCTCGATCATCTCTGCTCCTGGTCGTCCGGGCCGGTCGCGCCGGCCGTCGAAGGGGACGACGCCGAACGGCGCACTCCCCCGCTGTGCCGTCAGCAGGCTAACGCGATATAGCTTTTTTAGTCAACGTTGATTATTTCGCGTCTGGCACGCCGTCGTTCCAGCCGGTCCAACCCTCCGCGTTCTCCAGTTCAGCAGGGAGGTACGACACACCGGATTCGATCCGGTCCGCGATCCGCTCGCACCAGCCCAACTCCGCCTCCGCCCGCTCGGACCAGAGTTCGAACAACCAGGCGACGTGCACCGGCTTGCTCTTGCGTATCCAGTCGGACTCCAGCGAGGCCCGCATCGAGGCGACGCTGGCGCGCAGCAGGTTGGCCCGGTTACGCAGGGCCGCCGCCGCCTCGGAGCGGGGCAGCGCCGGCAGAAAGCCGAACGCCGCGGAGAACGGGTCCAGCGGCTCGGACAAGCCCCACCAGAAGCCCCGCAGCAGGCCCTGGAACTCGTCCTCCCCCACCGGCGTCACCTCGTACGTGGTCCGGGCCGGACGGGCACCGACCTGCTCGGTCGCGACGGCGCGGAGCAGACCTTCCTCGGTGAGCTTGCGCAGGGCGTGGTAGATCGAGCCGGGCTGCACGTTCGCCCACTTGTCGGCACCCCAGCTCAGCAGCTCACGGCGTACGTCGTAGCCGTGCACGGGCTGCATCCACCGCACCAGACCGAGGATCATCAATCGAGTCGAAGACACACCACAAGCGTAATAGCCAAGTTTGACTAAACCGTGGCGGCACAGTGCGGCATCCCACACTGAGCGATCGTTAGGGTTCCCAGGGTGGCCGATACACTCCCCGTCAGTAACCTGCCCGGGAGGAGCCACGAAGGTGCGCAAGGTACTCATCGCCAACCGCGGCGAGATCGCCGTCCGCGTGATCCGGGCCTGCCGCGACGCCGGCCTGGGCAGCGTCGCCGTGTACGCGGACTCCGACCGCGACGCCCTGCACGCCACGCTGGCGGACGAGGCGTACGCGCTCGGCGGGGACAGCGCGACCGAGACGTACCTGCGCATCGACAAGCTGCTCGACGTGGCCGCCCGAGCCGGCGCCGACGCCGTGCACCCCGGCTACGGCTTCCTGTCCGAGAACGCCGACTTCGCCCAGGCGGTCATCGACGCCGGGCTGACCTGGATCGGCCCCACCCCGCAGCGATCCGCGACCTGGGTGACAAGGTCACCGCCCGGCACATCGCCCAGCGCGCCGGCGCGCCGCTGGTCCCCGGCACCCCGGACCCGGTGGCCAGCCCGGACGAGGTGATGGCGTTCGCCGTCGACCACGGCCTGCCGGTCGCCATCAAGGCCGCCTTCGGTGGTGGCGGGCGCGGGCTGAAGGTGGCCCGGACCATGGAGGAGATCCCCCAGCTGTTCGAGTCGGCCACCCGGGAGGCGGTCGCCGCGTTCGGCCGGGGCGAGTGCTTCGTCGAGCGCTACCTGGACCAGCCGCGGCACGTCGAGGCGCAGGTCCTCGCCGACCAGCACGGCAACGTGATCGTGGTGGGCACCCGGGACTGCTCGTTGCAGCGGCGGCACCAGAAGCTGGTCGAGGAGGCCCCCGCGCCGTTCCTCAGCGACGCCCAGCGGGCCCAGATCCACGAGAGTGCCAAGGCGATCTGCCGCGAGGCCGGGTACCACGGCGCCGGCACTGTGGAGTACCTGGTCGGCGTGGACGGCACGATCTCCTTCCTGGAGGTCAACACCCGGCTCCAGGTCGAGCACCCGGTCACCGAGGAGACCGCCGGCGTCGACCTGGTCCGCGAGCAGTTCCGGATCGCCGACGGCGAGAAGCTGCGCAGCACCGAGGACCCGACGCCGCGCGGGCACTCGATCGAGTTCCGGATCAACGGCGAGGACCCGGGCCGCAACTTCCTGCCCGCCCCCGGCACCGTCACGGCCCTGCGGCTGCCCACCGGCCCCGGCGTCCGGGTGGACACCGGGATCTCGGCCGGCGACGTGATCGGCGGTAACTTCGACTCCCTGCTGGCCAAGGTGATCATCACCGGTGAGACGCGAGCCGAGGCCCTCGAACGGGCCCGCCGCGCGCTGGACGAGATGGTGCTCGAGGGGATGGCCACCGCGCTGCCGTTCCACCGGCTGGTGGTGCGGGACGAGGCGTTCACCGCCGAGCCGTTCACCGTGCACACCCGGTGGATCGAGACGGAGTTCCACAACACCGTGTCGCCGTTCGCCGCCGCCGCCGGCGCCGCCGAGGCGCCGGCCGAGCGCGACACCGTGGTGGTCGAGGTGGGCGGCAAGCGGCTGGAGGTAAGCCTCCCCGCCGGCTTCGGCGGGGGTACGACCACCGCGGCGCCCGCCTCCCGCAAGCCGACCCGGCGCGGTGGCGGAGCGAAGGCCGGCGCACCGGTCGGTGGCGACACGCTCGCCTCGCCGATGCAGGGCACGATCGTCAAGATCGCGGTGGCGGACGGCGACACCGTGGCCGAGGGCGACCTGGTGGTGGTGCTGGAGGCGATGAAGATGGAGCAGCCGCTGCACGCCCACAAGGCCGGTACGGTCAGCGGACTCTCCGCCGAGGTCGGCGCCGTTATCACCGCCGGCGCCCCCATCTGCACCATCGCCTGAAGGAAGGGCACCTTATTAACGCCTGGTGCATAAGAAAGGGCCCTTCCTAACACTTTGTCCGTGCTGGGGATTGGCGCGGGGGTGGTTTGCGGCACCGACGTGGGCGAAGGCGGCCGGGGCCAGCAATGATGGCCGGGTGCAGTTCCTTCACGGCGCGGTCCCCGCGCACGACCTGACCTACACCGACGTCTTCATGGCGCCGGCCCGCTCCGACCTGGGCTCCCGGCTCGATGTCGACCTGTCCACCGGCGACGGCACGGGCACCACCATCCCGTTGGTGGTGTCGAACATGACCGCTGTCGCCGGTCGGCGGATGGCCGAGACGGTGGCCCGGCGCGGCGCGATCGCCGTGATCCCGCAGGACATCCCGATCGAGGTGGTGGCGAACGTCGTCGCCTGGGTCAAGCAGCGGCACCTGGTCTACGACACGCCGATCACCCTGGGCCCGACCGAGACCGTGGGTGACGCCATCCACCTGCTGCCGAAGCGCTCGCACGGCGCGGTGATCGTGGTCGACGAGGCCGGCCGGCCGATGGGCGTGGTCACCGAGGCGGACACCATGGGCGTGGACCGGTTCGCCCAGTTGCGGCACGTGATGTCCACCGAGCTGCACACCGTCCCGGCGGACGCCGACCCGCGTACCGGCTTCGACCTGCTCTCCGCGGGCCGACGCCGGCTCGCCCCGGTGGTGGACGCCGACGGCCGACTGGTCGGGGTGTTGACCCGTCAGGGCGCGTTGCGCGCCACGCTCTACACGCCGGCGGTGGACGACCGGGGTCGGCTACGTATCGCGGCCGCGGTCGGGATCAACGGGGACGTCACCGGCAAGGCCGCCGCGCTGCTGGAGGCGGGGGTGGACACCCTGGTCGTGGACACCGCGCACGGCCACCAGGCCCGGATGATCTCGGCGCTGCAGGCGGTCCGCAAGCTGGACCCGGGGGTGCCGATCGCGGCCGGCAACGTGGTGACCGCCGAGGGGGTACGCGACCTGGTCGAGGCGGGTGCCGACATCATCAAGGTCGGCGTCGGCCCGGGGGCGATGTGCACCACCCGGATGATGACCGGCGTGGGCCGACCCCAGTTCTCCGCCGTGCTCGACTGCTCGGCGGCGGCCCGCGACCTCGGCCGGCACGTCTGGGCCGACGGCGGCGTACGGCACCCTCGTGACGTGGCCCTCGCGCTCGCCGCCGGCGCCTCGAACGTGATGATCGGCTCGTGGTTCGCCGGCACCTACGAGTCCCCGGGCGACCTGTACACCGACGCCGACGGTCGGCGGTACAAGGAGAGCTTCGGGATGGCTTCGGCTCGGGCGGTCAGTGCCCGTACCGCCGATGACAGCCCGTACGACCGCGCCCGCAAGGCGGTGTTCGAGGAGGGCATCTCCTCGGCCCGGATGTACCTGGACCCGGCCCGGCCCGGCGTCGAGGACCTGATCGACGAGATCATCGCCGGGGTACGCAGCGCCTTCACCTACGCCGGCGCGCGGGACCTGGCGCAGTTCCACGAGCGGGCGGTCGTCGGCGTGCAGAGCGCCGCCGGCTTCACCGAGGGGATGCCGCTGCCCACCAGCTGGTGAGCCTTGCGGGCGGCAGCTCGCTCAGCGCGATCGGGCGGCGCTGCCGTACCCCTTGTTCTGGCTCCTTTACCTGTCGCCAAGGTCGGCTCGGCGGAAGAGCCGGCTCACCACCGCGCGGGCCGCCTCGCGTGGGTCGTCGCCGACCCGGGGCGGCAGCGCGCCGGCGAGCCACAGGGTGGCGAAGCCGTGCACGATCGACCAGGCGGCGAGTGCGTCCCGCTCGGGGTCGGCGCCGGGGTCGTTGGCCGGTAGGGCGGTCACGCCGGAACGGAGCGCGGCGCCCGAGCGTCCCCGGGCGGCGACCAGCTCGGCGTCGTCGGCCCGGTAGAGCTCGGGCCGGAACATCACCTCGAAGTGCGCGCGGTGCCGGACGGCGAAGTCGACGTACGCGACACCGGCGTCCAACAGGTTGTCGGGCGCGCTCAGCTTCTGCGCCAACAGGTCGAAGCCCTGGGCGGCCAGCGCGGTGAGCAACCCGGCCTTGTCGCCGAAGTGGTGGGCGGGCGCGGCGTGCGAGACGCCGGCTCGGCGGGCCAGGTCGCGCAGGCTCAGCGCGGCCGGTCCCACCTCCTCGATCGCTTCCACCGCGGCGGCGAGCAGGGCGTTGCGTAGGTCGCCGTGGTGGTAGGCGCGCGTTCCGGTCATGCCCGAATCCTATCTTGCCATTGACAAGATGCCACTCATCGAGGCAATCTTGCCACTGACAAGTTCACGAGGAGGATTCCGATGGCACCCCTGATCGCCCTGCTGGTCGGCACCGCACTGGCCCGTCTGACCGGCTTCGCCGGCGTCGCCGCGCTGGACGGCTGGCACCCCGCACTACGGGTCGGCCTGGCCCTGATGTTCACGCTGACCGCCGTGGCGCACTTCGCCGGCCAGCGCCGCACCGGCCTGATCGCGATGGTCCCGCCCGGCCTGCCCCGCCCGGAGCTACTGGTCACCGTCACCGGCGTGCTGGAACTGGTCGGCGCGGTCGGCCTGCTGATTCCGGCGACCGCCCGCCTCGCCGCCGTCGGGCTCGGCCTGCTGATGCTCGCGATGTTCCCGGCCAACGTCTCGGCCGCCCGCCGGAAGTTGACCCTGGCCGGGCAACCGGTCACCCCGCTCGTCCAGCGCACCGCTCTGCAGATCGTGTTCGTAGCCACTGCTGCGGCTATTTCGTTTGGCCCCTGACTATCAGGGGGCTAACCTACTTGCCGTGGAACTCGTCACCTTGAAGGATGTGCCGCTCGGCCGGCTACTGGTCGTGGCCGGGCACCTCGTCGGGCAGCGGTGGAACCGCTACCTCGCCGAGGAGCACGGCCTCACCCAGGCCGGCATGGTGACCCTGATGACGCTCGCCCGGCACGGCGAACTGCCCCACCGCGAGGTCGCCGAGAAGGGCTTCGTACGCCCGGCGACCCTGACCGGCATCGTGGACACACTGGCCCGCGAGGGGCTGGTCGAGCGGCAGCGCGACGACAGCGACCGACGCAGCGTCCGGCTGGCCATCACCCCCGCCGGGCGGGAGCGGGTGGCTGCGCTCACCACGCTGATGCACTCCGGAAGGCCGCTCACCTCGGTCGACGCCGAGCCGGCGAAGGCGCAGGTGATCCGTGACTTCCTGCTCGAGGTCATCGGCAGCGGGGACGACCCGCGGATGACCGGACGCCCTACCGAACCGAAGGATCCGGCGTGCTGATCCGACTGTTGCGCAACCAGTTGCGCACCTACCAACGACCGCTGCTGGCGGTGGTGCTGCTCCAGTTCGTGGGCACCATGGCCTCGCTCTACCTGCCCAGCCTCAACGCGGACATCATCGACCAGGGCGTGGCCCGGGGCGACACCGACTACATCGTGCGCACCGGCGGCTGGATGCTGCTGGTCAGCCTCATCCAGATCATCTGCTCGATCGCCGCGGTCTACCTGGGCGCGCGGATCGCGATGGGCTTCGGCCGAGACGTCCGCGCAAGCCTGTTCGGGCACGTCAACCGCTTCTCCGCCCGCGAGGTGGCCCGGTTCGGCGCACCATCGCTGATCACCCGCAACACGAACGACGTGCAACAGGTGCAGATGCTCGTGCTGATGAGCTGCACCATGCTTGTCGCCGCTCCGATCATGAGCGTGGGCGGTGTGGTGATGGCGCTCCGGGAGGATCTCGGGCTCTCCTGGCTGATGCTGGTCAGCGTGCCGGTGCTGGCCGTCGCGCTCAGCATGATCATCCGCCGGATGGTGCCGGGCTTCCGGCTGATGCAGACCCGGATCGACACGGTCAACCGGGTGCTGCGCGAGCAGATCACCGGCATCCGGGTGGTCCGCGCCTTCGTCCGCGAGCCGTACGAGACGGACCGCTTCGGCGTCGCCAACGCCGACCTGACCGCTACCGCGCTGCGTACCGGCCGACTGCTGGCGCTGATCTTCCCGGTGGTCATGCTGGTGCTGAACGTCTCCAGCGTGGCGGTGCTCTGGTTCGGCGCGCAGCGGGTGGACTCCGGCGCCATCCAGGTCGGCGCGCTCACCGCCTTCCTCCAGTACCTGATGCAGATCCTGATGGCAGTGATGATGGCCACCTTCATGCTGATGATGGTGCCCCGGGCCGCGGTCTGCGCCGAGCGGATCGTCGAGGTGCTGGACACCGACTCCTCTGTGGTTCCCGCAGCCGAGCCGGTCGCCGAGCCGCCCACCAGGGCCGAGCTGGAGCTGCGCGGGGTGCGCTTCCAGTACCCGGGCGCGGTCGAGCCGGTGTTGCGGGACGTCTCCTTCCGGGCGACCCCCGGCACCACCACCGCGATCATCGGCAGCACCGGTGCGGGCAAGACCACCCTGCTGTCACTCATTCCCCGCCTGGTCGACGTCACCGCCGGCGCGGTGCTGGTCGACGGCGTGGACGTGCGGGAACTGGCGCCCGACGAGCTGTGGCGGCGCATCGGCCTGGTGCCGCAGCGTCCGTACCTGTTCACCGGCACGGTCGCCAGCAACCTGCGCTACGGCAACCCGGACGCCACCGACGAGGAGCTGTGGCGGGCCCTGGAGATCGCCCAGGCCCGCGACTTCGTGGCCCAGATGCCCGGCGGGCTGGAAGCGCCGATCGCCCAGGGTGGCAGCACCGTCTCCGGCGGGCAGCGCCAACGCCTGGCCATCGCGCGGGCCCTGGTCCGGCAGCCGGAGATCTACCTTTTCGACGACTCGTTCTCCGCGCTCGACCTCGGCACCGACGCGCGGCTGCGGGCGGCACTGCGGCCGGTCACCGCGCAGTCCGCAGTGGTGATCGTGGCCCAGCGGGTCTCCACGATCGTCGACGCCGACCAGATCATCGTGCTTGAGGACGGGGGGGTCGTCGGAGTGGGACGACACGAGGAGTTGCTGGAGAGCTGCCCGACGTACGCCGAGATCGTGGCCTCCCAGCAGACGGCGGAGGTGCCGGCATGAGCGAGCCCGACGCGCCGCGGACCGCGTCCGTACCCACGCAGAAGCCGGCCGGCGACGGGCCGACGCCGAAGCGGCTGCCCCCCGGCCGCCAGGGCGGCGGGCCACCGTGGGCGGGCGCCGGGATGCCCGCCGAGAAGTCGATGAACTTCGGGCCGTCCGCCCGGCGGCTGCTCGGCCGGCTGCGCCCGCACCGGCTGCACCTGGCCGCCATCATCACCCTGGCCGTGGTGAGCGTCGGGTTCAGCGTGGCCGGACCGAAGATCCTCGGCCACGCCACCGACCTGATCTTCAACGGGGTGATCGGCCGGCAACTGCCGGCGGGCACCAGCGCCGAGCAGGCCGTCGCCGCGGCCCGGGCCAGCGGCAACGACAGCTTCGCCGACATGCTGGCCCGGATGGACGTGGTGCCCGGCGTGGGCATCGACTTCAGCGCCCTGAGCCGGGTTCTGCTGCTGGCGCTCGGGCTCTACCTGGCCGCGAGCGTGCTGTCGTGGTGGCAGGGCTGGCTGCTCAACGGGGTTGTCCAGCGCACCGTGCTGCGGCTGCGCGCCGAGGTGGAGGAGAAGCTCAACCGGCTGCCGTTGCCGTACTTCGACCGGCAACCCCGGGGTGAGCTGCTCAGCCGGGTCACCAACGACATCGACAACATCTCGACCAGCCTCCAGCAGACGCTCAGCCAGCTGCTCACCTCGCTGCTGACCGTCATCGGCGTGCTGGCCGTGATGTTCTGGATCTCGCCGCTGCTCGCCCTGGTGGCCCTGGTCGCGGTGCCACTGTCGGTGCTGGTCACCCAGCGCATCGCCAAGCGTTCGCAGAAGCAGTTCATCGCGCAGTGGAAGCACACCGGCGAGCTGAACGGCCAGATCGAGGAGGCCTACACCGGTCACGAGCTGGTCAAGGTCTTCGGCCGGCAGCGCGAGGTGGAGGCCGCCTTCAACGCCAAGAACGAGGAGCTGTTCCGGGCCAGCTTCGGCGCCCAGTTCATCTCCGGGATCATCATGCCGTCGATGATGTTCATCGGAAACCTGAGCTACGTGGCGATCGCGGTGGTCGGCGGGCTGCGGGTGGCTTCCGGGACGATGAGCCTCGGCGACGTGCAGGCGTTCATCCAGTACTCCCGCCAGTTCACCCAGCCGCTCACCCAGCTCGCCTCGATGGCCAACCTGCTCCAGTCCGGAGTGGCCTCGGCCGAGCGGGTCTTCGCGGTCCTAGACGCCGACGAGCAGAGCCCCGACCCGGTTCAGCCCGCCCGGGTCACCGACCCGCACGGTCGCGTCGAGTTCGAGCACGTCTCGTTCCGGTACGAGCCGGACAAGCCGCTGATCGACGACCTGTCGCTGGTCGCCGAGCCAGGGCACACGGTGGCCATCGTCGGCCCGACCGGGGCCGGCAAGACCACACTGGTCAACCTGGTGATGCGGTTCTACGAGCTGGACGCCGGCCGGATCACCCTGGACGGCGTGGACATCACCACCATGCGCCGCGACGATCTGCGCGGTCGGATCGGCATGGTGCTCCAGGACACCTGGCTCTTCGGCGGCACCATCCGCGACAACATCGCGTACGGCCGGCCGGACGCGACTGAGGAGGAGATCCTCGCCGCGGCCCGGGCCACCTTCGTGGACCGGTTCGTGCGCAGCCTGCCGGACGGCTACGACACGGTCATCGACGAGGAGGGCAGCAACGTCAGCGCCGGGGAGAAGCAGCTCATCACCATCGCCCGGGCGTTCCTCGCCGAGCCGTCCCTGCTGATCCTGGACGAGGCGACCAGCTCGGTGGACACCCGCACCGAGGTGCTGCTCCAGCGCGCGATGGCCGCGCTGCGTTCGGACCGGACCAGCTTCGTCATCGCGCACCGGCTTTCCACCATCCGCGACGCCGACCTGATCCTGATGATGGAGAACGGCCGCATCGTCGAGCAGGGCACCCACGAGCAGCTGCTAACCGCCCGCGGCCCCTACCACCACCTCTACCGCTCCCAGTTCACCGCCGCCCAGCCCGCGTCGATCTAGGGCGAATCGTCGTGAACGGAGATCCACTCACAGCGATTCGCCCTAGATCGGCGGGTGGGTCAGTCGGCGGGCAGGAGGTCGGCGGCGCGGGCGGCTACCTGGCGGGTGATCAGGGCGAGCGCGGTGGCGGCGGGTATTGGGGGGAGGGTGCGGCTGTCGCGGAGGCGCAGCGCGAGGTGCCCGTCGGCCGCCTCCCGGGAGCCCAGCACCCCGAGGTACGGGACGCGGCGGCGGGTCGCGTCCCGGATCCGGGCGCCCAGCGAGCCGGCGGCGGCGACCTCGACCCGCAGGCCGTCGCCGACGGCACGCCGGGCCAGCTCGGCAGCCGCCTCCGCCTGCCCGTCGTCCACCGGAAGCAGCACCAGCTGGACCGGCGCGTACCAGGCCGGGAAGGCGCCCTGGTGCACCTCGATGAGGTACGCGAACAGCCGCTCCATGCTGCCGACCAGGCTGCGGTGCACCATCACCGGCCGCCGTCGGCTGCCGTCCGAATCGGTGTACGACAGGTCGAACCGTTCCGGCTTGTCGAAGTCCAGCTGAATGGTGGAGATGGTCGACTCCCGACCGGCCGCGTCGACGATCTGGATGTCGATCTTCGGGCCGTAGAACGCGGCCTCCCCGGGCGCCTCGACGTACGCCACCCCGGCCAGCGCGCCCCGGAGCAGTTCCTCGGCGCGGGCCCACTGCGCGTCGTCGCCGACGTACTTGTCGCCGGGCCCGCGCAGCGACAGCCGGACGCCGGCCGGGCGGACGCCGAGCGCGGCGTGCGCGGCGCGGATCAGCCCGAGGATCTCCGCGACCTCCGCGCCCACCTGGTCGGGGGCGCAGAAGGTGTGCGCGTCGTTGAGCGAGATGGCACGTACCCGGGACAGCCCGCCGAGCACCCCGGAGCGCTCCGCGCGGTACATCCCGCCCAGCTCCGCGATCCGCAGCGGCAACTCCCGGTAGGAGCGGCCCCGGGCCCGGAAGACCAGCGCGTGGTGCGGGCAGAGCGCCGGCCGGAGCACGAACTCGTCGTCGGCGCTCAGCCGCATCGGCGGGAACATGTCGTCGGCGAAGTAGCCGAGATGCCCGGACAGCTCGAAGAGTTCGCGCTTGCCCAGCGGCGGCGAGTAGACGTGCTGGTGGCCGGATCGGCGCTCCAGCTCACTGACGTACTCCTCGACGGCGTGCCGGGCGGCGGCGCCGGCCGGCAGCCAGATCGGCAGGCCGGCGCCGGCCAGCGGATCGGAGACGAAGAGGTCCAGCTCCCGGCCGAGCTTGCGGTGGTCGATCATGTCGTGCTCCTGGATCGGGTACGACCCGGAGGCGACCTGGACTCCGAACGCCGCGCGGCCCTCGGGGCGGATCGCCCCGGGGCCTGGTCGACGGTGGTTACGTCAGAGCGGCACGCCGGGGACACCCGGCGTCGTGGTCACCACTACCGCGCTGCGCATGCGGCGACGGTACCCGTCGGGCGATCGGGAACGCACCCGGATTTGGCGTGGCGGAGGGGAGGGAGGGCCGCCGGCGCGGGACCCGCCGGCGGCCCTGGGCGACCCGGATCGTCAGGAACGGGGGACCCGACGGTGCTGGGGCCGCGCGGACAACGGTACGCCGACGTACGCCGATCCGCCGACCTGCGCGGGCCGGGCGGACGGCCGCCGAGGCGTCACCCGAGGGTCGTTCGCCTCGTTGTACCTGGGTGGCCCGGTCGTGTCGACGGTCACGGCGGCGTGGGGCTGTCCACGGTGACGCCGGACACGCCGTCAGGCTCGAGACACCCAATCGGCCGCATCCGGCGAGGTGGCACGTGTGCCCGAACTACTGACTGACGTCGCATCGCCGACGTGGGCGTACCTCGTGCTGCTCAGCCTGCTGATCGCGGATGCCTTCGTCCCGGTGATTCCCACCCAGATCATCATGATCACCAGCGGTGCGCTCACCGTCTACGGCGGGCTCAGCCTGCCGGTCACCATCGTCGTCGGCGCGCTCGGCGTCTTCGCCGGTGACCTGGCCTGCTACCTGCTCGGTCGCGGCGCACCGGACCGGCGTGCCCCCCGGCACGCGGAGCCGAGCCGGGCACGACGGGTCGCCAGCCGGGTCACCCAGGGGTTGCGGCAGCCCGGGCCGCTGGTCATCCTGCTCTGCCGGTTCGTGCCCGGCGGGCGGATGGCCGCCTGCTTCTCCGCCGGCCGCAGCCGCTACCCGTACCGGCTGTTCGTGCTCTACGAGACGGTGGCGGCGTTGGGCTGGGCCACCTACGGCGCGCTGGTCGGGCACCTCGGCGGCACCGCGCTGACCGAGTCGGCCTGGCGGCTGGCCATCATCGCCACCGCCGCCGCGGCCGGCTTCGCCGCCGCCGGGTGGGCAATGACCCTGGTCAGCGCACGGCACGCCCGGGCCGCAGCGGCAGCCGACATCCCCATCGACTGAGCGTCGGAAGCGGCACACCCCGACCGGTTCCGGGTGCCTCTAGGGGTAGTCCCCCGGGACGATTTCGGTGGCCGTCCCGGATCCGGCTCGGGCCTCCGGAGCGACAGGCTGAGGCATGCCTGGAACCCGGAACACCGGCCTGGTCGCCCTCGGCGGGATCGCCCTGGCGGCACTGCTGACCGTGATCGGCCACCTCGAAGTCAACGACGACCTCAACCCGTGGGCGCTCACCATCAGCGACTTCGCGGTCTCCGACCGGGGCGGCGTCATCGACATCGCGATGGTGGTGCTCGCGCTCGCCACCGTGGCGCTGCTGTACGGGCTGCGCCGCACCGGCCCACCCCAACCGACCCCCGGTCGGCCGGCCGAGCTGCTGCTCGGCGCGTGGGTGGCCGGGCTGCTGCTGGCCGCCGTGGTGCCGACGAACGAGCCGGGCACCGCCATGACCACCGCCGCCTACCTGCACAGGTACGCCTCGGTCGTCGCCTTCCTGGCGCTGCCGGTCGCCGGCTGGCTGCTCGCCCGCCGCCCCGACCTGGCGCCCGCCGCCCGGATGCTGCGCACCCTCGTCCTGCTCAGCCTCGCTCTGGCCGCGGCGATGATCTGGTCCGCCTACCCCGGCGACCGCGTGCTGATCGGCCTGGTCGAACGCCTGCTCATCCTCACCGAGGTCGCCGTGCTCGGCACCGTCGCGGTAACCCTGACCCGGACGTCCGTCGCCCGCCGTCACTCCAACTCGTGGAGCATGAGCTGACGGGCGGCCTCAGTGATCGAGCCCGACAGGCTCGGGTAGATGGTGATCGTCTGCGCCAACTCGTTGACGGTGAGGTTGTTCTCCACCGCCATGGTGATCGGCAAGATCAGCTCGCTGGCCTTCGGCGCGACCACCACCCCGCCGACGACCTGGCCACTGGCCGGCCGGCAGAACAGCTTCACGAAGCCGTCGGACAGGTCGTCCATCTTGGCTCGGGCGTTGCCCGACAGCGGCAGCATCACCTGCCGGGCCGGCACCTTGCCGGCGTCCACCTCGTCCTGGGAGACGCCCACGGTGGCCAGCTCCGGGTCGGTGAAGACGTTCGCCGCGACGGTCCGCAGCCGCAGCGGGCGGACCGCCTCGCCGAGGGCGTGCCACATGGCGATCCGGCCCTGCATGGCGGCGACGCTGGCCAGCAACAACACCCCAGTGCAGTCGCCGGCGGCGTAGATGCCGGGCACGTTGGTCCGGGACACCCGGTCGACCGTGACGTAGCCGCCCCGACCCAGCTGCACCCCGTACTCGGTCAGGCCCAGGTTGGCCGTGTTCGGAATCGAACCGACCGTGATCAGCGCGTGCGAACCGGAGACCTTGCGGCCGTCGGAGAGCTCCACCTCGACGCCGTCGGCCGTACGCCGGACCGCGTCGGCCCGAGAGTTGTTGAGGATGCTCATGCCCCGGTTGCGGAACACCCGCTCGATGGCCGACGCCGCGTCGGCGTCCTCGTGCGGCATGACCCGGTCGCGGCTGGAGACCAGGGTGACCTGGACCCCCATCGCCAGGTACGCGCTGGCGAACTCGGCGCCGGTCACGCCGGAGCCGACCACGATCAGATGCTCGGGCAGCTCGGGCAGGTCGTACACCTGGCGCCAGGTCAGGATGCGCTCGCCGTCCGGTACGGCGGTGGGCAGCTGGCGGGGCGTCGAGCCGGTGGCCACCAGCACGGAGGAGGCGTCGATCCAGTATTCCTCCGCGCCGTCGGCGGGGGTGACGACGACCCGGTGGGTGTGCCCGAGAGCGTCCTCGCCCAGCCGGGCGGTGCCGGCCACGAAGGTGACCCCCGCCTTGAGCAGCTTGGCGTGGATGTCGGCGGACTGCGCTAGCGCCAGCCGCTTGACCCGGTCGTGCACCGCCCGCGCGTCGACGGTGACCGCCTCCAGGCCGTCCGAGTGCACGCCGAACTCCTCGGTGTCCCGGTAGCCGGTGACCACCCCCGAGCTGGCGATGAAGGTCTTCGAGGGAACGCAGTCGGAGAGCACGCAGGCCCCGCCCGCACCGTCGGCCTCCACCACTGTGACATCGGCGTCGAGCTGGGCGGCGACAAGCGCCGCCTCGTACCCGGCCGGTCCCCCGCCGATGATCACGATCCGGCTCACAGCGTCTGCCCTTCCTCGATGCTCACAGTGACTTTCTTCTCCCGAACGCACCCGACACGCACAGTCGTATTCTCCCCCACCCGCCAGCCGGGCTATCGTCATCGCCGTGGGTCATCACGCCGCCTACGGCTCAAACCTGGATCCCGCCCGGATGCGCGCCTACTGCCCGCACTCGCCGATGGTGGGCACCGGCTGGTTGGAGGGGTGGCGGCTGACCTTCGCCGGCGCGGACGTGATCGGCTGGGAGGGTGCGGTCAGCACCCTGGTCGAGTCCCCCGGTGAGCGGGTCTTCGTGGCGATCTACGACATCCACCCGTACGACGCCGCCCAGCTCGACGAGCTCGAGGGGGTGACCGCCGGCACGTACCGCAAACTGCACGTGCGGGTCTCCACCCTCGACGGCGACGTGACCGCGTGGATCTACGTCTTCGACGGGTACGAGGGCGGCCTGCCGACCTCGTGGTATCTCTCCGAGATCGCGAACGCCGCCGAGAAGGCGGGCGCGCCGGACGACTACGTCACCGAGCTGCGGTCCCGCCCCACCGGCACCGCGTCGGCCTAGGCCGTGTTTCGGAAGTGTCGGTCGAGCCGAGCCGGAGTCCAGGCGTTGTCCGGCAAGGCGGAGCGGTGTCCGGATACCGGTGTTGTATCCGGACACCGCGACAACGCCGCCGGACGACGCCTGGGCCCGGCGCAGGCCGGCCAGCACTTCTGAAACACGCCCTAGAGGCTGTCGCACGCTCCCAGTCTGCTACCGACGCCGGCCGGACCGTCCGCCGGGCCCGACCAGCGTCGTCAATCACACACCGGCGGCCGGTACGAGCAGTTGGTACATGTCCGTCCACCGGGTCTCCCGCAGGCCCACTGCCCGGTAGAGCGACAGCGGGGCGGTCGGGTTCGTGAGGTCCAGCCCCAGGCCGGCCGCCTGTCGGCCCTTCTCGGCGTAGCGGGCGAAGGCGCGGCGCAGCAGCGCCGCGCCCACCCCCCGCCGGCGGTACGCGGGCAGCACCGCCAGGCTCCGCACGAAGCCCTCCTGCTGGTCGAGCGCCTGATCCGAGGACTGCAACGCGCCCGCCACCACCCCGTCGACCTCGGCGACGAACCACTCGTCCCAGGCGGTCAGGTCACCGATCCGGGCCCGCCACCGCTCGTACGACAGCGGCTCGTGGTCCGGCATGTCGCGGAAGGCGGTGTCCTGGATCCGGTGGAACTCCCGGAGTTCGGCCTCGTCGTCCGCGCGGACCGGCCGCACCGTCACCCCGGGCGGCGGGGACGGTTCGGCCGGCAGATCGGCCAGCGGGCGGCGCATCCGGACGTACCGCTTGGCCAGGGTGAACCCGACCGCCCGCAGGTCGCGTTCCCAGTCGCGTTCCGGCGCGAAGACCGCGCAGCGGACGGTGAGCGCGGGCAGCCCCCGCTCGGCCGCCCGCTCGGCGACCCGGTCCAGTTGCCGGGCCAATAGCGGCGCCCGGACCGCGGCAGCCCGCTCCGGATCGACGTAGACCTCGACGAACTCCCTGCCCACCCCGGTCGGGTTGTCGACGGTCGCCCAGCCCACCACTGTGTCTTCCGGGTCCACCGCCAGCCAGGAGTCACGAGCCGGGTCGAAGAAGGGGCCGGTCAGCGACTCGGCGACGTCCTCGGCGTCGAAGTCGGGATAACCGAGGGCGAAGGTGTCGGCGGCGTGCACCACCGCGAGGATCGCCGGCACGTCGTCGAGGGTGGGCCGGCGCGTGGTCCAGCCAGCTGGAAGGGTCACGGCAGCTGATCCTGGCAGCCAAGCGCCGCCGACGCCGCCCATTTTTACGCGGCGGCGAGGTCGGCCCGGGTCTGGTGCAGCAGTTCCACCAGCTCGATGCCGTCAGCGGGGCCGAGTGCCGCAAACGCCGGTGCGGCCAGCCGGTCGGTGACGGCCTCCGCCCAGAGCCGCCGGCGCACCAGCGGCCCGACCGGCGGGTACGGCGGCGACCAGCCACAGGCCACCGCGCCGGCCTCCCCCTCCGGCCCGGCCAGCACCGCCTCAAGCGGCGTCATCCCGGCGGCGCGTACCGCCAGCAGGTAGGCGCCGGTGAAGTGTTCGCGCAGCAGCCGCAGCCCGGCGGCGCTCCGGGCGCCCGGGGAGAGATCCGGCAGTGGCATGGCCCGCCACGCGGCGAAGAGCGGCATGCCGCTGGCGTCCGCCGCCGCCACCGCCCGCTCGACCAGCCCGGCGAGGCGCTCGACGGTGGGCAGCGCGCCCAACCGCTGCACCCCCCACCGGCAGCACTCGGCGAGGCTCGCGGCGGCGACCTCGGCCGGCCGGAGGACCCGGGCGGCCGCGTCCCAGCCGTCGGCGACCGCGTCCGGGGCGATGAAGCCGAGGGCCGCGGCCGCCGTCTCGGCCCGTACGTCGCCGAGGGCACCCGCCCGCCCGCTGATGTAGAAGGCCCAGCCGGAGATGCCGAGCAGTCGTGCCCGGCGCAGCGTGGTCGGGCACCTGCTGAATCCGTCGCCCAGGTCGAGCGCGACGGGCTTGCTGGCGGCGGCGACCTGCTCCGGTGTCATCTGGGCGCCATCCTCGGCTGCCTCGACCCGCCGCCCACGGCGGCTTCCGGACCCGGGACCTCGGACCCGGGTCGGTCCGGCCACTCGTCGTCGTCCATCGATGCTCAGTCTGCCGGGCCACCGCCCGCGTCCGCATCCCCCTCTTCGGCCGCCAACGCCTCGACGGCCGCCTCCACCTCGCCGGCACGCCGCCGGGCCACGGTGACGGCCCGCTCGGCCGCCCGCCGGGCCAGCTTGGCCCGGCTGAGATCCTGCTCCGCCACCGCTCGCCGCCGCTCCAACTCGGCCAGTTCGGTCTCGATCCCGTCGAGCACGGCGGCGCCGTCCCGTTCCTGCCCGGTCGCCTCGGTCAACTCGGCCTCGGCCCGCTCCTGGTCGGTCCGGGCCCGGACCAGTTCCCGGTCCAGTGCCCGGCGCTGCCGCGCCCGCTCGGCCCGGGCCGCCCGCTGTGCCGCCCGCTCGGCGCGCTCCGCGGCCCGGTCGGTACGGGGCGCCTCCTCAGGTGCCGTCCGCTGGGCGCCGGGTCGGCGGGCCGGGCGTTTCTCGGCCCGCTCCTCGTCATCGCCGGTGACCAGCCGCAACTGCGGGCGGGGTACCTCGCCGAAGCCCGCGTAGCTGGCCGACCGCAGCAGACGCCCGGACCGGACCTGCTCGGCGACCTCGGCGTCGGAGAGCGCCGCGTTCAGGGTCGCCTCCACCTCGGCCAACGGCAGCTTGCCGGCCGACGGCGCGTCCGGCTCCGCCGCTGCGAGCTTGCGAACCTCGGCGACCAGCGCGCCGACCACCGCCCGGCGTTGCGCGGACAGCTCCCGGAGCCGGGGCCCACGCAGCTCCCGCTGGGCGGCCCGCAGCGCATCGGCGAGCTGAACCAGGTCGGCCACCAGATCGGGACGGTGGATGGCGAGCAGGTTCACCAGCCAGGCGGCCACCGTGGGTCGGCGCAGCCGGGCCAACTGCCGGGCGGTGGCCGGGTCGCCTGAGCGGCGGGCCTCGGCCACGGCGGCGTCCCGGGCGGCCACGAACCGCTCCGGTGGGGTGCGGTAGAGCTGCTGCACCAGCTCCGGGGAGGGGCCGGACATGGCCTCAGACGTCCACCCGGCTACCGGGCTCCAGACGCTGGTACGCGGTGCCGGACAGCGCCGAGTACTGCCGGTTCAGCACGCCCAGCCCGGTGTCGTTGAGCAAGGCGTCGTGCAGCGCGTACGCGCGGCGCGGGGCGACGGCCCGGATGAAGTCAACCACCTCGGAGAACTTCGACCAGGGAGCGTGGATCGGTGCGAAGAGCGTGTCGACCGGCGTCTCGTCCGGCACCACCAGGGCGTCGCCGGGGTGGTAGACGACGTCGTTGATCAGGTAACCGAGGTTGTCCACCACCGGGATGTCCGGATGGATCACCGCGTGTCTCCCGCCGTAGGCGCGGACGGCCACCCCGGCGGCGGTGAAGGACTCACCGACGGTGACCGGACGCAACGCCTCCGCCGCGTCGCCCAGGGTGCCGGCCAGCGAGGCGGGCCCGTGGATCGGGAACGGTCGCCTGTCGAGTTGCAGGCGCACCGCCGCCACGTCGAGGTGGTCGGGGTGTTCGTGGGTGATCAGCACCGCGTCCGCACCGTCCAACGCCGCGGGGTCGCTGAACACCCCGGGGTCGACGACGAGCACTCCCCCGTCGTGTTCCACGCGGATGCAGGAGTGGGCGTACTTGGTGAGCCGCATCGTGACTCCTCGATTATCGAATCGTGACGTCCTCAGCGCAGTCTGCCGGAACCAGCCGACGAGCGCGCCGCGTCCGAGGTATCGCCACACCGGCTGACGACGATGGGAGCGGGGATGGACGAACGGACGGGACGGCGCCGCGGCGCACTGCTGGCGGCAACGGCACTGGCTGCGGTGCTCGGGTTGACCGGGTGCGGCGCCGGCGACAGCGGATCACGGGACGCGGCGGACACGGCGGCCGAGGCACCGGCGGCGAACGGCGGCGCGGCGGACAAGGACAGCGCCGCCGGAGCACCGGGGGCCGCCGGAGCCGGCGCTCCGGACCTGCGGGTAGACCAGCGGGCGATCATCTACACCGGAACGATGCGGGTCCAGGTGGACGATGTGGACCGCGCCGCCCGCGAGGTCGCCGCCGCGGTCACCCGCGCGGGTGGCTTCATCGGCGGTGACCAGCGGCGCAGCGCCGAGGCCGACGCGGTCGCGGAGTTGCAGCTGCGGGTGCCGGCACCGAAGTTCGCCGGCGTGGTGGATGAGGTCGCGCAGCTCGGCAAGCAGCAGAGCCGGGAGATCAGCACCCAGGACGTCACCGAGGAGACCGTCGACCTGGACGCCCGGATCATCAGTCAGCGGGCCCGGGTGGACAGCGCCCGCCGGCTCCTCGCCCGAGCCACCTCGATCACCGACCTGGTCTCGCTGGAGAACGAGCTGGGTCGCCGCGAGGCCGACCTGGCGTCGCTGGAGGCCAAGAAGCGGCGGCTGGCCGACCTGACCGCCCTCTCCACGATCACCGTGTCGCTGGCCGGGCCGGCGGCCAAGACCCCCGAGGAGAAGACCGAGATCGGCTTCCTGGTCGGGCTGGAGGGCGGCTGGAAGGCGTTCGTCGCCTCGCTGACCGTCCTGCTCACCGTGCTCGGCGCGCTGCTGCCCTGGCTGGTGGCGCTCGGCGTACCGCTGGCGTTGCTGCTGGTGCTGCTGCGCCGGCGGAGGAAGACCCCGGCCCTGGTCGCTCCGGTCAGCGCACCGCCGCCAGTGCCCTCAGCGCGGTCTGCACCATGACGCGTACGCCGGCCGGGATGGCGCCCTCGTCCACGTCGAAGGACGCGCGGTGCAGGTCGACGTTGGGGCCGGAACGGCCCACGCCGAGCCGGGCGAGGGCGCCGGGGACGTACTCCAGGTACCAGGAGAAGTCCTCGCCGCCCATGCTCTGCGGCGTCTCGGCGATCCCGTCCGGGCCGAGCGCGGCGGCGGTGGCGGCGGTCAGCACCTGGATGGCCCGCGCGTCGTTGCACACCGGCGGCCGCCCGCGCAGGTATTCCAGGTCGACCGTGGCGCCGGTCGGCGCGATCACGTCCCGGACGACCTGAGCCACGATCTTGGGAGCCTGTTCCCAGGTGTCGCGGTCCATCACCCGCAGGGTGCCGGAGGCGGACGCCTCGGAGGGGATGACGTTGTAGCGGGTGCCGGCCGAGGCGTGGCCGAAGACCAGCAGCAGCCCGCTGTTGGCCGGCACCCGGCGGCTGACCAGGGCCGGCACCTCGGTGATCAGCCGGCCGAGCGCGTCCACCAGGTCGACGGTCAGGTGCGGGCGGGCGGTGTGCCCGCCCGGGCCGCTGAGCCGGACGGTGACGTTGTCGGCCGCCGCGGTGATCGGACCGACCCGCAGGCCGACCCGACCCACCGGCAGGTTCGGGTCGCAGTGCAGCGCGAAGATCTGCACCACGTCGTCCAGGCCGCCGGCCTCGATGACCTCCAGCGAGCCGCAGGGCAGGATCTCCTCGGCCGGCTGGAAGATGAGCCGGACCCGGCCGTCCAGCTCGCCGAGGTCGGCGAGCTGGGCCAGCAGCATGCCGACACCGAGCAGGATCGAGGTGTGCACGTCGTGCCCGCAGGCGTGGCAGACGCCCTGCACCGTGGACCGGTAGGGCACGTCCTTGGGGTCGTCCAGCGGCAGGGCGTCGATGTCGGCGCGCAGCGCGACGACCGGGCCGTCCGGGCGGCCGTTGACGTCGCAGATCACGCCGTTGCCCTTGGGTAGCAGTCGCGGCTTCAACCCGGCCAGGGAGAGCTCCCGGGCGATCAGCGCGGCCGTCTCGAACTCGGTGCCGGAGAGCTCGGGGTGCGAGTGGATGTGACGGCGGGTGGCGATCAGCCCGGGTACCCGGAGCGCGAGGAGGTGGTCCAGGTCGCGGGGCAGGGGCTGGGACCCGGGCGGCAGCTCCGGCCAGGACGACGCCAGCTGGCTGCCGGTGGGCAGCGTCAACGCACTCGTCACGTCGAATTCTCGATCACTAGAGATGGATGGATCATCGGGAACAGCAGACAGCCTAGACCTCCGGCGGTGACGCTGCGCAACCTCGTTACGGTGATGATCAGACCGCACAGCGTCACGTATGCCCTGCTGAGGGCGCTCGGAGATGCGTGGGACAGCAGGTAGATCGCGGTCGAAGGCCGTCATCTGCCCCTCACCTCCTACAACGCGTAACCGATCTCGGCGGTCACGAATCCGGCGCCACTCGTGGCCCCGTGTTGCGAATTGTCGCATTAGTCGGGGTGATGAACTGACACTCCGACAATAAGCCGACCACGCTCCGCAACGGTCCGGAAAAGACGCTCACACGCGCCGGTCCGCCATGACCGCACACGGTGTGCGTCAGCGATCACCCGGTCGGGGTACCCCCAAACCTGATGGACACACCCCGGACGCCGTCGGGGGCAACGCCGCCCTCGGCCCGGCCGGTGGAGGATCCGCCTTCGACTGTAGCTCTGCCAGGGTCGAATAAACCCGCCCTGACCTGCGAGAACAGTCGGTCGGCCGATCAGAACCGATCGGTGGGCCGGTACAGCCCCCACACCTCGCGCAGCGTCCCGCAGACCTCACCCACCGTGGCGCGGGCCCGCAGCGCCTCCTTCATCGGGTACAGCACGTTCTCCGTGCCGTCGGCGGCGGCCCGCAGCTCGGCCAGGGCCCGCGCCACCACGTCGGAGTCCCGTTCGGCGCGCAGCCGGGCCAGCCGGTCAGCCTGGGCCGCCTCGATCGTCGGGTCGACGCGCAGCGGCTCGTACGGCTCCTCCTCGTCGACCGCGAACCGGTTGAGACCCACCACCACCCGGTCGCCCGAGTCGATCTCCTGGGCGATCCGGTACGCGGACTGCTCGATCTCGCGCTTCTGGAACCCGGCCTCGATCGCGTCCACCGCCGAGCCGTGGTCGGCCACCCGCTCCATCAGCTCGACGGCCGCGGCCTCGATCTCGGCGGTCATCGCCTCCACCACGTACGAGCCGGCGAACGGGTCGACTGTGGCGGTCAGGTCGGTCTCGTACGCCAGCACCTGCTGGGTACGCAGCGCGAGCCGGGCGGCCTTCTCGGTGGGCAGCGCGATCGCCTCGTCGAAGCTGTTGGTGTGCAGCGACTGGGTGCCGCCGAGCACCGCACCGAGCCCCTGCACCGCGACCCGGACCAGGTTCACCTCCGGCTGCTGGGCGGTGAGCTGCACGCCGGCGGTCTGGGTGTGGAAGCGCAGCATCATCGACTTCGGATCCTTGGCGCCGAATTCGTCACGCATCAGCCGGGCCCAGATCTTGCGGGCCGCCCGGAACTTCGCCACCTCCTCGAGCAGCGTCGTGCGGGCCACGAAGAAGAACGACAGCCGGGGCGCGAAATCGTCCACCGCGAGCCCGGCGGCCAGCGCTGCGCGGACGTACTCCACACCGTTGGCCAGGGTGAACGCGATCTCCTGCGCGGGCGTCGCGCCGGCCTCGGCCATGTGGTAGCCGGAGATGGAGATGGTGTTCCACTTCGGCACCTCCTTGCGGCAGTACGCGAACGTGTCGGCCACCAGGCGCAGCGAGGGCTTCGGCGGGAAGATGTACGTCCCCCGGGCGATGTACTCCTTGAGGATGTCGTTCTGAATGGTGCCGTTGAGCGCCGAGCCGGGCACCCCGTTCTCCTCGGCGACGAGCTGGTAGAGCAGCAGCAGCACTGACCCGGGCGCGTTGATGGTCATCGAGGTGGACACCTTGTCCAGCGGGATGTCGGCGAAGAGCAGCCGTATGTCCTCGATGGAGTCGATGGCCACGCCCACCTTGCCGACCTCGCCGTGCGCGATCGGCTCGTCCGAGTCGTAGCCCATCTGGGTCGGCAGGTCGAACGCGACGGAGAGGCCCATCGTGCCGGCCCGCAACAGCTGGTGGTACCGAGCGTTGGACTCGGTGGCGGTGCCGAAGCCGGCGTACTGGCGCATGGTCCACGGACGGGAGGTGTACATCGTGGGGTAGACCCCCCGGGTGTACGGGAACTCGCCCGGGCCGCCCAGCCGGGAGTCGAGGTCCTCCGGAAGGTCGGCCGCCGTGTAGACGCCCTTGATCGGGAAACCGGACTCGCTTGACCGCCGTTCGCTCATCCCCGGATGGTAGGACGCCCGGGCGTGTCGTCGGGTGAGGGATACCGCACAGTGCGTCCCGACCTGTCGACAGGAGGTGAACGACAGGGCACGTTCCGTGGACTTCGATAAACGTCCGACGCGTCGGCTTTCGCATCGGGCGTCGGAACCAGCAAGATAGGGGGGTTGTGTCCCAGCCCCCCTCGATTTCCCCCGGTGGCTTTTCTGTGACTCAGATCCCGACGTGGAGCGGCGGACAGGTAAGTCCCGCCAACGGACGAGCAGCGCCCGGCACCACAATTGGTGGCCGGTACTCGCTGCGGTCCTCGGTGGGCAACGGCGGCATGGGTACGGTGTGGCGCGCCACAGACACACTGCTGCGCCGCGACGTGGCGGTGAAGGAGGTCGTCCTGCCCCCGGGGCTGGCCCCCAGCGACCGCGACGCCATGTACGAGCGCACGCTGCGCGAGGCCCGCGCCGCCGCCGCCATCCAGCACCCCGCGGTGGTGCAGGTGTACGACGTGGTCACCGAGGCCGGCCGGCCCTGGATCGTGATGGAGCTGCTGGACGCCCGCAGCCTCGCCGACATGGTGATCGAGGACGGGCCGGTCGCGCCCCGCGCGGTCGCCAAGATCGGCATCGCGCTGCTCGGCGCGCTCGAGGTCGCGCACGCGATCGGCGTGCTGCACCGCGACGTCAAACCGGCAAACGTGCTGATCTGCACCGACGGGCGCTGCGTGCTGACCGACTTCGGGGTCGCCCGGATGCCCACCGACGTGCAGCTCACCACCCCCGGCATGGTGCTCGGCTCGCCGCACTTCATCTCGCCCGAGCGGGCCATGGGCCAGGAGTTCGGCCCGCCGAGCGACCTGTTCTCGCTGGGCGTGACGCTCTACACAGCGGTCGAGGGGCGGCCCCCGTTCGACAAGGGTGACCCGATCGAGACCATGCACGCCGTGGTCGAGGACCCTCCCGCCCCACCGCAGCGCAGTGGCCCCCTGACCCGCGTGCTGATGGGCCTGCTCGAGAAGGACCCGGCCCGGCGGCTGGACGTGCACACGTCCCGGGCCATGCTGCGCGAGCTGCTCGCCGGCCCGCTGGGCAGCACCGCCACGGCTGTGCACTCGGTGACCGACCCGTACGCGGTGGTGCCGGTGCAGCAGCGCCCGGCACCCGTCGCCCCGCCGGCCCGGCCCGAGCCGAAGCCGGACAGCCAGATCGGCGGCCGGGCCATGCTGGCCCCGAACGAGTCCCTGAACGACCGCCTGGCGTCGCTGCGCCGGGGCGAACGCCCGCAGCCCGCCGACGCGGGCGGCACCACGGGGCTCGACGACACCAGCACCGACGCGCTGGCCGGCCCCCTGCACACGCCCACCGGCGCGATGCCCGTCTCCGGCCGACCCGCCACCGGGCGTACCTACGGCGGCCCGGCCGACGCCACCCAGCGGGTGGACGCCGGCGGATACCCGGACACCACCCAGCGGGTCAGCTACGGCAGCCGGCCCGACGCCACCCAGCAGGTCGGCTACGGCGGCGCGCCGGAGGCCACCCAACGCATCGGCGGCACGTACGGTGGCGGCAACCAGTGGTCGGTGCCGGGAACCGGCCAGCCCTGGGCCACGCCCGCGACGGCCGGCGGCGGGGCACTGGACAAGGTCCGCGCCACCGGAGGCCAACTGGTCACCACGGTCAAGGGTTGGCCGCGCAAGGTGCAGCTCGCCGCGGCCGGCGGACTGGCCTTGGTGCTGCTGCTCACCGTGGTCGCGCTGTCCAACGGCGACGACGAGCCCGCCCCGCGCGTCCCGCAGGCGCAGCCCACCGAGTCCGCCGCGGCCGGTCCAGCTCTGGAGACGCAGGAGCACACGGCCCGCGGCATCCAGATCATGGTGCCGAAGGGCTGGACCAAGGCCACCGGCGGCGTCTACTTCGACTACGTCGACCCGGAGGACAATAGCCGGAAGGTGCGCGTCCTCACCGAGGATTTCAGCACCACCTCGATGCGCTGGGCCGAGGTCGCCGAGGGCGGTCTCAAGAAGGCGAAGTCGTGCCCCAAGCCGTACAACCGGGTCGCGATGGCCGAGAAGGACCTGGCCGGCAAGCCGGCCGCCGAGTTCGAGTACACCTGCGGCGAGGGCGAAACGCAGCGGCACGGCATCTGGCGCGGCGTGGTCACCGAGGGCAAGGTCTACTCGTTCTACCTCACCTCGAACGACGCCAAGTTCGCGGAAAGCAAGCCGATCTTCGACGAGATGGTGCGGACGTTCCAGCTCACCGGGGACGGCTGAGCCGGAGGGAACCGCCAGCGGTGATCGCCGCCGTGCTATCAAGAGGCATGGCGGCGGACACCACTGACATCGACGACATTCGCGAACAAGCCCGGCGCTGGCTCGCCGACGACCCCGACCCGGTCAGCCGGGACGAGCTGACGGCGGTGCTGGACCGGCTGCCGACGAGCGCCTCGGACCTGGCCGACCGGTTCGCCGGGCCGCTGACCTTCGGCACCGCCGGCCTGCGCGGCCCGTTGCGCGCCGGCCCGAACGGAATGAACCTCGCCGTGGTCACGCAGGCCGCCGCCGGCCTGGTCGGCTGGCTCGCCGCCCAGGGCGGCACCGGCCCCCTGGTGATCGGGTACGACGCCCGGCACGGCTCCCGCCAGTTCGCCGAGCGGACCGCCCAGGTGGCCACCGGGGCCGGCCGGCCGGCGCTGCTGCTGCCCCGCCCGCTGCCCACCCCGGTGCTGGCGTACGCGGTGCGCCAGCTCGGCGCCGTGGCCGGAGTGATGGTCACGGCCAGCCACAACCCGCCGCAGGACAACGGCTACAAGGTCTACCTCGGTGCGGAGCTGGGCGGGGAGCTGGGCGCCGGAGCGCAGATCGTGCCACCGGCCGACGCCGGCATCGAGGCCGCCATCCGGGCGGTCGGCCCGCTGACCGAGGTGCCGCTGGGCCGGCCCGGCGACGTGCTCGGCGACGACCTCGTCGCCTCGTACGTCGAGCGGGCCACCGCGGTGATCGCGCCGGACGGGTCGCGGGACCTGACGGTGGCGTACACCCCGCTGCACGGGGTGGGTGCCGCGGTGCTCACCGCCGCCTTCGCCCGGGCCGGGTTCCCGGTGCCCGGGGTGGTACCCGAGCAGGCCGAGCCGGACCCGGAGTTCCCGACCGTGTCGTTCCCCAACCCGGAGGAGCCGGGGGCGGTGGACCTGCTGATCGCGCTGGCCAACTCCACCGGCGCGGACCTCGCCATCGCCAACGACCCGGACGCGGACCGCTGCGCGGTGGTGGTCCGTGACGGCGACACGGGCTGGCGGATGCTGCGCGGCGACGAGGTGGGCGCGCTGCTCGCCGACCACCTGATGCGTCGCGGGGTGACCGGGCTGTACGCCACCACCATCGTCTCGTCGTCGCTGCTGCGGGCGATGTGCGCGGCCCGGGGCCTGGCCTACGACGAGACGCTGACCGGTTTCAAGTGGATCGTCCGGGCGGGCGGCGGGAGCGCGCCGCTGGTCTACGGCTACGAGGAGGCGCTCGGCTACTGCGTCGCCCCGGACCACGTCCGGGACAAGGACGGCATCACCGCCGCGCTGACCGTGGCCGAGCTGGCCGCCGGCCTCAAGGCGCAGGGCCGCACGCTGACGGACCGGCTGGACGAGTTGGCCGCCGAGTTCGGCGTGCACCACACCGACCAGCTCTCCGTCCGGGTGGACGACCTGCGGGAGATCGCCGAGGCGATGGCCCGGATCCGGGCGGCCACCCCGACCACGCTGCTCGGAGACCCGGTCGACAGCACCCAGGACCTGCTCCCCGAGGCGGACGTGGTGATCCTGCGCACCGGGGCGGCCCGGGTGGTGATCCGCCCCTCCGGGACCGAGCCGAAGCTCAAGGCGTACCTGGAGGTGGTGGAACCGGTCGTGGACGGTGACGTCCAGACGGCCCGTAGCCGGGCGGCGTCGGCCGTCACCGCGCTGCGCGCCGAGGTCAGCGCTGCTCTGGGCATCTGAACCCCACAGACCACCCCACCCGACAACACGTCCGCCCTTTGCTCTGCACCCGCGGAAGCGCCATGCACCTGCCGGTCGGTGGTGCCTGGACGGGTGCAGAGCAAAGGGCGCGCCGAACGGCCGGTGGTGCCTGGACGGGTGCAGAGCAAAGGGCACGCCGAACGGCCGGTGGGCTCGACGGTCAGCGGCGCGGCCCGAGGGCCTGGTCGACGGCGCGGCCCAGGGCCGCGACGACCAGGCCCACCGACGGGCGTACCACGGAGTCGTCGATGCTCACCTCGCCGGAGAACCCGGCGCCGGTGGCAATCTCCTCCAGCCGGCGGCGAGCGTCGGCGGCGGCCTCGCCGCTGACCCCGAGGGCGGATTCCATCCGCAGCACCACAACGAGGGTGGCCAGCGCGGCGGTCCGCTCGTCCGGCGCCGCCGCGCCGGTCAGCGCCTCCGCCAGCCGCTGCCGGGTGTCCGCCTCCACGGAGGCGTCCACCACCGGGTAGCGGTGCACGTGGATGAAGCCCAGTTCGGTCTCGTCGATGTCCCGGACCACACCCTGCTCGCACAGGTCACCGAGGATCCGGTCCCGCAGTCCGTGCCGCAGGCGCTGCACCCACGAGGCCGGCGTGTGCGGGGTGTCGCCGGCGATTCGGCCCAGCACCTCGTCGGCGACCCGCTCGCCGGTGGGCGTCGGGTCGACCACGGTCAGGGAACCGTCGGCGTACGCGATCCGGCCGGCCAGGGCCAGCTCGACCAGCACCGCGGCGGCCATGCCCAGGTCCAGGCTGATCCGCGGCATCGTCGCCTTGCCGGTCGTGTCGTCGTAGGCGAGGAGCAGCAGCTCCTCGGCGAGCGCAACACCAGTCATGGCCGGAGACGGTAGCGGGTCCGCGCACCACCGCGTGCGGACCCGCCGGACCCGGCACCGACCGGGGGTGAACGACTCAGAACCGGGGCATGCCGCCGAACTGCCGGTCGCCGGCGTCGCCGAGGCCGGGGACGATGAACATCCGGTCGTTGAGCCCCTCGTCGATCGAGGCGGTGACCAGGCGCAACGGCAGGCCGGAGCGTTCCAGCCGCTCGATGCCGACCGGCGCGGCGAGCACACAGAGCACTGTGATGTCGGTGCAGCCCCGGTCGGCCAGCAGCCGGCAGGAGTGCTCCAGCGAACCACCGGTGGCCAGCATCGGGTCGAGCACCAGCACCGGCTTGCCGGCCAGTTCCCGGGGCAGCGACTCCATGTACGCGCGCGGCTCGTACGTCTCCTCGTCCCGGGCCAGGCCGACGAAGCCCATCGAGGACTCGGGCAGCAGGCCGAGCGCGGCGTCCGCCATGCCCAGGCCGGCCCGCAGCACCGGCACCAGCAGCGGCGGGTTGGCCAGCCGGGTGCCGACGGTGCCGGTGACCGGCGTCTGCACCGGGTACCGCTCGACGGGGAAGGAGCGTGCCGCCTCGTACACCAGCATGGTGGTCAGTTCGTGCAGCGCCGCCCGGAACGTCGAGGAATCGGTGCGCGCGTCCCGCATGGCGGTCAGCCGTGACTGCGCCAGCGGGTGGTCAATGACGTGTACATCCACGATCGCTCAACCTACCGGTCCGTCGCCTGGGACGGTGCGGGTGCGGTCGGACCAGCGATGCCGCTCACGCCGGACCCGCCTCGACGAGACCGCGTGAGCAAGATCACGCAACGGTCCGGTGCGTAGACTTCGGGGCATGACGGCGACAACGACGTCGGCCCGGTCGGAGCTCTCCGAGCTGGGACGATCCGAGACCGCTCTGCGGACCTTCCTGCACGGCCTGCCCGGCGTGGACCAGGTCGGCGCGGAGCAGCGGGCGGCGCAGCTCGGCACCCGCTCCATCAAGACCACCGCCAAGGCACAGGCGATCGACCTGGCGATCCGGATGGTGGACCTGACCACCCTCGAAGGGGCGGACACCCCGGGCAAGGTGCGCGCGCTGGCCGCGAAGGCGGTTCGCCCGGACCCGGCCGACCCGTCCTGCCCGCACGTCGGCGCCGTCTGCGTCTACCCCGCGATGGTCCCGTACGTGGCGGAGGTGCTGCGCGGCAGCGGCGTGCACCTGGCCAGCGTGGCGACCGCCTTCCCGTCGGGCCAGGCACCGCTGGAGATCAAGCTCGCCGACACCCGGGCCGCCGTCGCGGCCGGCGCCGACGAGATCGACATGGTGATCAACCGGAGTGCCTTCCTGTCCGGCCGCTACAAGGAGGTCTACGACGAGATCGTGGCCACCAAGGAAGCCGCCGGGGACGCCCACCTCAAGGTGATTCTGGAGACCGGCGAGCTGGCCACCTACGACAACGTGCGCCGGGCCTCCTGGCTGGCGATGTTGGCCGGCGGCGACTTCATCAAGACCTCCACCGGCAAGGTCCCGATCGCCGCGACGCTGCCGGTGAGCCTGGTGATGCTGGAGGCGGTCCGCGACTTCCGGGCCGCCACCGGGCGGCAGGTCGGCGTGAAGCCGGCCGGCGGCATCAAGACCACCAAGGACGCGATCAAGTACCTGGTGATGGTCAACGAAACCGTCGGCGCGGACTGGCTCGACCCGGACTGGTTCCGCTTCGGCGCGTCCAGCCTGCTCAACGACCTGCTGATGCAGCGCACCAAGCTGACGACCGGCACCTACTCCGGTCCCGACTACTTCACACTGGACTGAGCCGATGTTCGAGTACGCACCCGCCCCCGAGTCCCGCTCGGTGGTGGACCTCAAACCCACCTACGGGCTGTTCATCGACGGCACGTTCGTCGACCCGACCGACGGCGGCAGCTTCAAGTCGATCAACCCCGCCTCCGAGGAGGTGCTGGCCGAGGTCGCTGAGGCCGGCGCGCAGGACGTGGAGCGCGCGGTGCGCGCCGCCCGGAAGGCGTACGAGAAGGTCTGGGGTCCGATGCCGGGCCGGGACCGGGCCAAGTACCTGTTCCGGATCGCCCGACTCATCCAGGAGCGTTCCCGCGAGCTGGCCGTGCTGGAGTCGCTGGACAACGGCAAGCCGATCAAAGAGTCCCGGGACGTCGACCTGCCGCTGGTCGCCGCGCACTTCTTCTACTACGCCGGCTGGGCCGACAAGCTGGAGCATGCCGGTTTCGGGGCGAACCCCCGGCCGATCGGTGTCGCCGCGCAGGTCATCCCGTGGAACTTCCCGCTGCTCATGCTGGCCTGGAAGATCGCTCCGGCGCTGGCCGCCGGCAACACGGTGGTGCTGAAGCCGGCCGAGACCACCCCGCTGACCGCGCTGCTCTTCGCCGAGATCTGCCAGCAGGCCGAGCTGCCGGCCGGCGTGGTCAACATCATCACCGGAGCCGGCGACACCGGCCGGGCGCTGGTTGAGCACCCCGGCGTGGACAAGGTGGCCTTCACCGGCTCCACCGACGTCGGGCGGGCCATCGCCCGGTCGGTCGCCGGCACCCGCAAGAAGCTCACGCTGGAGCTGGGTGGCAAGGCCGCCAACATCGTCTTCGACGACGCACCGATCGACCAGGCGGTCGAGGGGATCGTCAACGGCATCTTCTTCAACCAGGGGCACGTCTGCTGCGCCGGCTCCCGGCTGCTGGTCCAGGAGAACGTGGCCGACCGGGTGCTGGAGTCGCTGAAGCGGCGGATGGCCCAGCTTCGGGTCGGCGACCCACTGGACAAGAACACCGACATCGGCGCGATCAACTCCGCCGCCCAGTTGGAGCGGATCCGCGAGCTGTCCGACGCCGGCTCCGCCGAGGGCGCCGAACGCTGGTCGCCGCCGTGCGAGCTGCCCGACCGCGGCTTCTGGTTCGCGCCGACCATCTTTACCGGCGTCACCCAGGCGCACCGGATCGCCCGCGAGGAGATCTTCGGCCCGGTGCTGTCGGTGCTCACCTTCCGCACCCCGGCCGAGGCCGTGGAGAAGGCCAACAACACGCCGTACGGGCTCTCGGCGGGGATCTGGACCGACAAGGGTTCCCGGATCCTCTGGATGGCCGACCGGCTGCGCGCCGGGGTCGTCTGGGCCAACACGTTCAACAAGTTCGACCCCACCTCGCCGTTCGGCGGCTACAAGGAGTCGGGCTACGGTCGCGAGGGCGGCCGGCACGGGCTGGAGGGGTACCTCAATGTCTGAGCGGGTCGCGGTACGCAAGACGTACAAGCTCTTCATCGGCGGGAAGTTCCCGCGCAGCGAGTCGGGACGGTCGTATCTCGTGCAGTCCTCGAATGTGTCACTGGCCTCCCGCAAGGACGCCCGGGACGCGGTGGTCGCCGCCCGCGCCGCCGTGAAGGGCTGGGCCGGAGCGACCGCGTACAACCGGGGTCAGATCCTCTACCGTGCCGCCGAGATGCTGGAGGGCCGCCGCGAGCAGTTCGTCGCCCTCGGCGTGCCCGGCGACGAGGTGGACGCGGCGGTGGACCGCTGGGTCTGGTACGCCGGCTGGGCCGACAAGCTCGCCCAGGTGTACGGCGGGGCCAACCCGGTCGCCGGGCCGTACTTCAACATCTCCGCGCCCGAGCCGACCGGCGTGGTCGCGGTGGTCGCACCGGAGCGCCCGGCGCTGCTCGGCCTGGTCAGCGTGATCGCCCCGGCGATCGTCACCGGCAACACGGTGGTGGTGGCGGCGTCGGCGACCGAGCCGCTGGCGGCGGTGACGCTGGCCGAGGTGCTGGCCACGTCCGACCTGCCCGGCGGGGTGGTGAACATCCTCACCGGCCGGATCACCGAGACCGCGCCGACGCTGGCCGCGCACATGGACGTCAACGCGATCGACCTCAGCGGGGTCACCGACGCCGAGTTGGCGGCCGACCTGGAGGTCAAGGCGGCGGAGAACCTGAAGCGGGTGCTCCGTCCGGCCTCGGCCGACCACGACTGGTCCGCCGATCCCGGGGTGGTGCGGATGACGACGCTGTTGGAGACGAAGACGGTGTGGCACCCCAAGGGGGTGTGATCGGTCGGTTCCGGCTGTGGGGTTTCGGGGGGAGCCCGCCCGGGTGTTTCATCTCGCTGGCCGGTGCCCCGGGTTGGGTCACCGGCCAGCGGCGTGATGGCGGAGCGGCCTGGATTCCACGCCACTCACCACTTCAAGTCCGCGCAACTTCAGCGAAGTTACTGCCTCTGGGGCGTCTGATGCAGCAACTTCCCCGTTGTTGTGCGGATCTTGGCCGGCTCGTCGGGCCTTTCGCGGTGATCATGAGATTGGCCGGGTGTTTGATCTCGGCGGGGCACGTCAACCTCATGATCACGCGCGGGAGCGGGGCCGGGGCGGGGAGCGGGAGCGGGGCCGGGGCGGGGAGTGGGGGCCGGGGCCGGTGGCGTGGTTCGGGGTGGGCTTGCGGGGTGGGGGGTCTACTACCGGGGGTAGGATTGCGGGGTGACTCGGTTGGGCGATCTTGAGCGTGCGGTTATGGACGTGCTGTGGGACGTGGTCCCGGGCACGTCGGACGGGGTGACCGTGCGCGAGGTGGCCGACGCGCTCGACGGCCGCGAGCTGGCGTACACCACGGTGATGACCGTGCTGGACCGGCTCGCCGGCAAGGGGATGGTGCAGCGGGAGCGGGAGGGCCGCGCCTGGCGGTACCGGCCGGCGGCCAGCCGTGAGGCGCACATCGCCCAGCTCATGCTCGACGCGCTCGACCTGGGCGGCAGCCGCGACGCGGCGCTGGTGCGCTTCGCCCGCTCGGTGACCGGCACCGAGGCCGAGGTGCTGCGCGCGGCCCTGGGGAGCGAGGCCGGGCTGGCCGGGCCGGGCTCGACCGAGGCCGGTGCCGGTGCCGAGTTGACCGATCGGGTGGACGGGCCGGCGGGCCGACGGCCGGCCGGCGAGGCAGCGGAGCGGTAGGGCGCGCGCCATGGCCTACGCCGTGCACTTCGCCGCCACCATGCTGGCCTGCTATCTGACCGCTCAGGTGCTGGCCCACTCCACCTGGACCTGGCGCAGCCCCCGGGTGGCGATCGTGTGCTGGCAGGCGGTCGGGTTGGCGCTGGGCCTCTCGGCGATGGGCCTGCCGATGGCGCTCGGGGTGGCCGCCTACGACCTGCCGACCGGGAGCGCGCTGCTCGCCCTGGCCACCGACCTCGCCCACGGCACGCTGCCGGTCGGGGTGACAGCCTTCCACCTGGCCGGCGTGGGAGTGGGCTTCGGCATCGGCGCGGTGCTGGTCACCACGACCGTGCGCAGCATCCACGGCACGTTGCGCGCCCAGCGTCGGCACCGGGACCTGCTCACCCTGGTCGCCCGGAACGACCCGGCCGCGCCCGGCGCGCTGGTGCTGGACCATCCGAGCGCGGCCGCGTACTGCCTGCCGGGGGTGAAGCCGCAGGTGGTGGTCAGCGCGGGCACGCTGAGTCTGCTGGACCGGGCCGAGCTCGCGGCGGTGCTCAGCCACGAGCGTGCGCACGCCAACGAGCGGCACGACCTGGTGCTGTTGCCGTTCACCGCGCTCTGCCGCGCGTTGCCGTGGTTCCGCTGGGTCCGGGACGCGCACGAGCGGGTCGCCCTGCTGGTCGAGATGCGTGCCGACGACAAGGCGCGCGAGCTGCACGCCGAGGCGCCGCTGGCGGGCGCGCTGCGCCGGTTCGCCGCCGCGGGTCACCGGATCACCCCGGCCGGCGCGCTGGGTATGGGCGACCGCGACCTGGACGTACGCGTGCAGCGGCTGCTGGTGAGCGACCGGCCGCCGCGGGTGCTCGGGGCCACCGCTCTCGCGGTCGCCACCATGCTGGTCGCGCTCCCGATCACCCTCTTTCTGAGCTGACCGCAGCGGCCGCACGGCCCGAGTCGCGGCCATAACTCCCCACGGGCACCCCTCCACGTTGAGGATCAGACCCCCCACAACTACTACGCCTTGTCGTAGAGTTACCTACGACAAGGCGTAGTAACTTACCTGTAGGCAAGCTACGTGTAGGGTGGCTACGACAAGGCAGCCAACCATACGGAGAGCGGTCATGGACACCCTGCTCCTCGCCCGCCTGCAGTTCGCCACCACCACGTCGATCCACTTCCTGTTCGTGGTCGTCACGCTCGGGCTGGTCACCCTGCTGGTCGGGATGCAGACCGCCTGGGTGCTCACCGGCAACCCGAAGTGGGAGCGGCTCACCCGGTACTGGGGCCAGCTCTACGTGATCAACTACGTGCTGGGCATCGCCACCGGCATCGTGATGGAGTTCCAGTTCGGGCTGAACTGGAGCGGCCTGTCGCGCTACGTCGGCAACGTCTTCGGCGCGCCGCTGGCCATCGAGACACTTGTGGCGTTCTTCCTGGAGTCCACCTTCCTCGGGATGTGGATCTTCGGCTGGCACCGGCTCCGCAAGGGCGTCCACCTCGCGCTGCTCTGGGGCGTGGCGCTCACCGCGTACGCCTCGGCGTTCTGGATCATGGTGGCGAACTCCTGGCTCCAGCACCCGGTCGGGTACGAGGTGCGCGACGGCATCGCCCACCTCACCGACTTCGGCGCGCTGCTCACCAATCCCACCCTCGGCATGGCGTTCGGGCACGTGGTCTCGGCCGCGCTGCTGGTCGGCGGGATGCTGATGGCGGCCGTCAGCGCCTGGCACCTGATCCGGCGCACCCCGGACTTCGTGCTCTTCCGCACGTCGCTGCGGATCGGCCTGGTCACCGCGGCGCTGGCGATCACCCTGGTGCAGGGCTTCGGGTTCGCGCAGTTCGGGCCGGTCGGCGAGGTGCAGCCGACCAAGTTCGGCCAGGGCCCGGAAGCCCAGGAACTGATCACCGAGTGGACGGCGCGGTTCGGCCCCGGCGACTACACCCCACCCGTGCTGGCCAACGTCGGGCTGGGCTTCATGATCCTGATCGGCTTCACGCTCGGCTGCGTCTGGCTGCTGCTCCCGCTGCTCTTCCGGGACTGGATCATCCGGCTGCGCTTCCCGCTCTGGCTGGTCCTGCTCGCCCTGCCGCTGCCGTTCGTGGCGGTGATCCTCGGCTGGATCGCCCGGGAGGTCGGCCGCCAGCCCTGGGTGGCGTACGGGCTGCTCCCCACCGATCAGGCGGTCTCCCCGGTCGGCGCACCGGTGATGCTCGCCTCACTGATCGGCTTCAGCCTGCTGCTGGGCACCCTCGCCGTCACCAACTGGGTGCTGCTCGCCCGGCACGCGGCCGGCGGCGCGGGCGACCCGCCGCTCGGCCGCCCGCCGGCAGCGGCAAACGAGCCGGCTCACCCCGAACCCGCCCTGGCCTGAGGAGATCACCGTGGACCTCGCCTGGTACGCCCTGCTCGGCCTCTTCTTCGGCGCCTACCTGGTGCTCGCCGGCTACGACTACGGCGTCGGGCTGCTGCTCGCCCGCGGCGGTGGCCCGGCCGGACGACGGGCCGCGCTCACCGCGCTCGGCCCGTTCTTCCTCGGCAACGAGGTCTGGCTGGTGGCCGCCGTGGGCATCCTCTTCGGAGCCTTTCCGGTACTGGAGGGCGAACTGCTCTCCGGGTGCTACCCGGCGGTCGCCGGCGCGCTGGCCGGTGTGGTCCTGGTGACCGCCGGAGTGCAACTGCGCAGCCGGCCGACCGACGAGCGGATCCGGGCCCGCTGGGACCGGGTGGTGGTGGTCGGCAGCGTGCTCGCCGCGCTGGGCTGGGGCGTGCTGCTGGCCGCGCTGCTGCAGGGCGTGCCCCGCGCGGCCGACGGGCACGTCGTCGGGGTGTCGCATCTGGCCACCCCGTTCGCGGCCGCCGCCGGGCTGGCCATGGTCGCTCTGGTCGCGGTGCATGGTGCGACGTTCCTCACCCTGCGACTGCCGACCGCCGACGCCGCAGTGGTCGGCCGGTCGGCCCGCCGGCTGGTGCCGGTGGCGCTCACCGCGGTCGCCCTGGCCACCGTCGTAGGGCTGCTCTCCGCCCGGGTACGCGACGCCGTCCAGCGGCCGGCGGTGGCCGTACTGCTGCCGCTGCTGCTGGCGGCGGCGCTACTGCTGGCCCGCGCGGCGTTGGACCGGCGGCGGCCGGGATGGGCCCTGGTCGCCACCGGCGCGGCTCTGGCGCTGCCGGTGGCGCTGGTCGGCGCGGCCCTCTGGCCCTACGTGCTGGTGTCCACGACGGACCCGGGCGCCTCGCTGACGGTGGCCGACGCCGCCGCCAGCGCGCCGACGCTGCGGCTACTCGGCTGGGTGGCGCTGCCGCTGCTGCCGGCCCTACTAGGCTTCCAGGCGATGTGTTGGTGGGTTTTCCGGGGACGGACCGACGGCAGGGCACCGGTGTACTGGTGAACCGCCGTCCCTTCGACCCGCGACTGCTGCGCCGGGTCCCCGCGGCCCGGCGCGACCTCGCCGTGCTCGTCGTGCTCGGCGTGCTCGCCGCCGGGTTGATCGTGGCGCAGGCCACCGCGCTGGCAGCGGTGCTGGCCACCGCCGTCGACGGCCGCCTGGACCGGCCTGCGCTGGCCGGCTTCGCGGTGGCGGTCGCCGCCCGTTCGGCACTGGTCTGGGCGCAGGGCACGGTCTCGGCGCGGGTAGCCGCCACGGTCAAGGCCGCGCTGCGGGCCGACCTGCTCGGCGCGGTGGGCCGGCACGGGCCGGGTTGGGTTGCCGGGCAACGGGCCGGCCAACTCGCCACGCTGGCCGGGCGCGGCCTGGACGCGCTGGACGCGTACTTCACCGGGTACCTGCCCCAGCTGGTGCTCAGCGTGACGGTGCCGGTGGCGGTGCTCGCCCGGGTCGTCTTCGCCGACTGGGGCTCCGCGGTGATCATCGCGCTGACCCTGCCGCTGATTCCGGTCTTCGGCGCGCTGCTCGGCTGGCAGGCGCAGGCCGCCACGGAGCGGCAGTGGCGCCGACTCGCCCTGCTGGGCGGGCACTTCCTGGACATGGTCGCCGGGCTGCCCACGCTGCGGGCGTTCGGCCGGGCCCGGGCGCAGACCGAGGTGGTCCGCCGGATGGCCGACGGGCACCGGGTCGCCACCATGAAGACACTGCGGATCGCGTTCCTCTCCGCGCTGGTGCTGGAGCTGGTCGCCACCCTCTCCGTGGCCCTGGTCGCGGTGCCGGTCGGCATCCGGCTGCTCGGCGGGGGGCTGGCCCTGCAGACCGCGCTGCTGGTGCTGCTGCTCACCCCGGAGGCGTACCTGCCGCTGCGGGCCGCCGGCAGCCGCTTCCACGCCAGCATGGAGGGGCTCACCGCGCTGGACGAGGCGCTCACCATCTCCGCCGCGCCCGCCGCACCCCGGGCCGCCGAGGGCGCGGCCATCCCGGACGGGCGGGGCGAGATCCGCTTCGAGTCGGTGACAGTGGCGTACGAGCGGACCACCGCGCTGCGCGACGTGACGCTTACCGTCCGGCCCGGTCAGCGGATCGCCATCATCGGGCCCAGCGGCGCCGGCAAGAGCACCCTGCTCGGCCTGCTGCTCGGCTTCGTGACCCCGACCAGCGGCCGGATCACCGTGGACGGGGTCGACCTGGCCGCCGCCGACCCTGATGCCTGGCGCCGCCAGCTCGCCTGGGTGCCGCAGCGGGCCCACCTCTTCGCCGCCTCGCTGGCCGACAACATCCGGCTCGGCGCACCGGACACCCCGCCCGACGCGCTCGCCAGCGCCGTACACGACGCGGCCCTGGACGACGTGGTGGCCGGCCTGCCGGATGGGCTGGAGACGGTGCTCGGTGAGCGTGGGCACGGCCTCTCCAGCGGGCAGCGGCAACGGGTGGCCCTGGCCCGGGCGTTCCTGCGGGACGCCCCGGTGGTGCTGCTCGACGAGCCCACCGCCCGACTCGACACCGCAGCCGAGGCGGTGGTGCTCGACGCCACCCGCCGGCTGGTCGCCGGGCGGACCGCGCTGCTGGTCGCGCACCGGCCGGCGCTGCTGGCCGACGCCGACCGGATCCTGCGGATCGAGGACGGCCGGGTCACCGAGCTGACGCCCGAGCCGACCGGGAAGGTGGCCCGATGAACGCCGCATCCGAGCCGCTGGCCGGCGGGCGGGGCCCACTGGACGAGCCACCGGAACCGCTGGTCGACGCGGTGCCGACCGGGCGGGCGACCGCCGAGCGGACGGTGCTGCGCCTGGCCCGGCCGTACCTGGGCCGGCTGGTGGGCGCGGGTCTGCTCGCCGCCGCCACCGAGTTCGCCGGGCTCGCCCTGATGGCCACCGCCACCTGGCTGTTGATGAGCGCCGCCGGCCGGCCACCGCTGGACCGGCTCACAGTGGCGATCGTCGCGGTCCGGGCGCTGGCGATCAGCCGGGGCGTGTTCCGCTACACCGAACGGCTCGCCGGGCACGACGCGGTCCTCCGCATGATCACCGACGTCCGGGCCCGGGTCTTCGCCAGCCTCGCCGCCCGCCGCACCGCCGCGCACCGTTCGGGGGACGTGCTGAGCCGGCTGGTCTCCGACGTCGAGGCGGTGCAGGACCTCCTGCTGCGGGTGTTGGTGCCGGGCTCGGCGGCGGCACTGGTCGGAGTGCTGGCGGTGGCCGGGGCGGCGCTGATCTCGCCGCCGGCCGCCGGTGTGCTCACCGCCGGGCTGCTCGTCGCCGGGGTGGCGTTGCCCGCGCTGGCCACCGCGGTCACCAGGCGCAACGCGGCGGAGGTGGCCCCACTGCGCGGCGCGCTGGCCACCGACGCGATCGACCTCACCCACGGCGCCGCCGACCTGGCCGCGTTCGGCGCGACCGACGCCGCCCTGCACGCCGCCGAGCAGCGGGCCGGCCGGATGGCCCGGCTGGAACGCCGCCTCGCCGCCACCGGGTTCGCCGTCGACGCGGCCGGGGTGCTGGTCGCCGGGCTGACCGCCGCCGCGGTGGTGCTGGCCGCGCTGGCCGCGGACGTGCCGGGCGTGCTGGTCGGCGTACTGGCCGTCGGCACCCTGGCGGCCGTCGAGGTGACGCTGGCCCTGGTCTCGGCGGCCCGGCAGTGGACCCAGCTGCGGCCCGGCCTGACCCGGGTGGCCGCCCTACTCGACGTGGACCTGCCGACTGCCCCGCGCGCCGCCGCGGATCCCGGCGCGAATGGCACCGGTGGCCCGGACCGGAGCGGCGCGCACGAGCTGCGCTTCGCCGAGGTGACCGTGCGGTACCGGGCCGGCGCCGCGCCCGCGCTCGACCGGGTGAGCCTGGACCTGCCCGCCGGGCGGCGAATCGCGGTGGTCGGCCCGAGCGGGGCCGGCAAGAGCACACTGGCCGCCGTGCTGACCGGCGCGGTCCGGCCCACGTCCGGCCGGGTCACGCTGGACGGTCGCGACCTGTCGGCGTACGCCGAGGAGGAGCTGCCCCGCGCGGTCGGTGGGCTGCTCGCCGAGGCGTACGTCTTCCACGCCACGGTGCGGGAGAACCTGCTGCTCGGCCGTGCCGGGGCCAGCGACGAGGAGCTGATCGCGGCGACCTCCGCCGCTGGCCTGCTGGAGTGGGTGCACGCCCAGCCGGCCGGATGGGACACGCTGGTCGGCGAGGAGGGCGGTCAGCTCTCCGGCGGCCAGCGGCAGCGACTCGCGCTCGCCCGGGCTCTGCTCGCCGCGCCGCCGGTGCTGGTGCTCGACGAGCCCACCGAGGGGCTGGACCCGACCGCCGCCGACGCCGTGCTCGCCTCCGCCCTGGGCGCCACCCCGGTCGGGCACTCGGTACTCCTGATCAGTCACCGGCTCAGCGGGCTGGCCGAGCTGGACGAGATCGTCGTCCTCGACGGCGGCCGGGTGATCCAGCGCGGCCGGCACGCCGAGCTGGTCACCGCGCCCGGCTGGTACCGGGACCAGTGGCTGCTCCAGGCGGCGGCCGAACGCGGGTACCTGGCTCTGACCCCCTGACCGGGCTCGGGGACGGACCAGGGTTCTCCCGGACGTCGGCGCGCCGCCTTCCGTGGCAGGGTGGTGCCATGCCGCGCTGTGAGGACGTGTTGGTGGAGGAGCACCTGAGGGTGCTTGCCGCCCGGTTGCAGGGCCCGGCCCGACTGAAGTCCGACCTGCTCACCGAGGCCCGGCACGGCCTGCTGGACGCCGTCGAGGCGTACCGCGAGGACGGCCTGCCGCCCACCGAGGCGCAGCGACGCGCGGTGGCCGAGTTCGGCTCACCGGCGCAGCTGCTTCCCTCCTGGCAGGCCGAGCTGGCGGTCGGCGCGCTGCGCGGGCTCTCCCTGAGGATGCTGGCGGTGGCCGGAGTGCTGGTGGTGGCCGGCGACCTGACGTGGCGCGGGGCGAGCTGGAGCGGCGGCCCGCACCCGCCGGCCGTCTACCGGCTGCTCTCCGCCTCGGTCGACTGGATCTGGATCGGCTCGCTGCTGCTCGCGGTGGCTGGCCTGCTGGTGGTGGCGGCGAGCGCCCGGTCCGCCCGGCCGGGCCTGGCCGTTGCGCAGCGCGCGGTGGGCGCCGGCCTGACCGGCACCCTGGTCCTCGGCATGCTGGCCGGCACCGCTCTCTTCGCCTGGTCGATCGGGCTCTGGGACGCGGCGCTGAGCTGGCCACCGATGCTCATCGGGGCGGTGCTGGTCGGCGGCGCCTACTTCTCGCTCGCCCGCGCGGCGCGCGGCTGGCTGCTCGCCACCATCCGCTGAACGGCGGCGACCCGCCGCAGACCCGTCCCGCGAGGCGGTCTGTGACGGTGGCCGGGCCGGGCCGGGCCGGGCCGGCCGGCCACGGCCGCCGAGCGGCTCAGGCCGGGGTGCCGGGTGCGCTGCCGGGGTCGAGGAACCGGCCGACCGTCACGCGGAACTCGTGCCAACCCGCGCGCTCACCGGCCAGCGCCCGCCGGCCGGAGTCGGTGAGCTGGTACGTCCGCCGCTCCCGGCCGTTGACCGTGCTCCAGGTGCTCGCCACGTGCCCGGCGCGCTCCAGGCGGCGCAGCGCCGGATAGATGGTGCCGGTGGGCAGGTCGAGGCTGCCGTCGCTGCGCGCCCGCAGCGCCTCGATGATGGCGTACCCGTGCAGCTCGCCCTGTTCGAGCACGGCGAGCAGCAGTGCGTCGAGGTGGCCGTGCAACTCCTGGGCCTTCATGCGTAGCTACGCTACTTGTCGAACCGCCGGTACGCCACCTGTGGCGTACCGGCGATGACCCGCAGGCCCGACCCGGTGCGCCAGGCGGCCTTCGGGGTGCGGGCACCGGCCGCCCCGGACCGCCGACTAGGGTATGTGCCCAGAGTCACTCGCCGGTCGAAGACGTCGGCGGGTGGGCAACCCGAAGCACACGGAGGTCAGCGTGGCCCGCCAGTCGCCCCAACGGCCCGACGCCGACGAGCCCGAGCTCGACGACACCACCGGCCCGGCCGAGCCAGATCAGGCCGACGAGGCCGAGGAGGCCGACCTCGCGTCGACGTCGGTCGACCGATCGCTCTGGGACGAGCTGCGGATCGACCCGGTGGAGATCGCCCTGCCCGCCGGCTCCGGTTTCACGCTGCGGGCGTACCGGCCGGCGGGGGAGCTGACCCCCACCGACGTGACCGAGCGCGACCAGGACGACCCGTTCCTCGCCCGCCGTCAGGCCATCGAGGAGGAAGAGGACGACGAGACCGTCGTCATCCTCGACGAGGAACTGGCCGAGGAGTTCGCCGAGAGCGACGAGGACGCGGCGTCGCGGCGTCGCGGCCACGCCGACACGGACACCGACGAGACCGACGACGAGAACGCCACGGACGCGGCGGACGACGAGGAGGTGCCGGTCTTCCTCAGCCACCGGGGCAAGCTGCTGCTGTTCAAGACCCCCGAGTCGTTGGTCAGTTTCATCCGGTCCGGCGCCCCAAATGATCTGTCCCAACTGGACAGCTGGAATGAATTGTCCGAACGGGTGGAGCCGGCCGACATCGCGTCGCTCGACGAGGACACCTACGAGCTCGACCTCGTCGTGGAGAACCTGCGCGGCGGGCACGACGCCTGGGATTCGGCCCTGCTGATCAAGGCGGGCGAGGTCGCACGCGACCTGTCGTACGCGTTGCGGCTGCCTGCGGTGCTGGACATGCTCTCCGCCGGCTCCAGCCTCGACGACCTGGACGAGGCGCTGCGGGCGACCGCCAACGGCGGGATCGGCGGTTTCATGGGCCGTCGGCGGCTGAAGAAAATCGGGGCACAAACCGCAAGTTTGGGTTGGCGCACCATTGTCGGCAAGATCTCTGCGGTCGTGGACTGGCGCGACTGACCCGTACCGGGGAGCATCAGTTGCTGGCAGAGGAAAGACCTGTCCCGGGAGGAGGACGACGCCGTGGCGCTCGTGCGCGTGTACTGCGGTCTGGCCTCGGCGGATCCGGCTGACCGACCGGCCTCGGCCGGTTCGACGCTGACGTCCGCTGTGGTCGACGACGCAGGCCGTCTGCTGCATGTCTGCGAGATCGGCGACGACGCGGCTGGCTACGCCCAGCTCGTCGCGCTGCTCGTGGAGCGGTCGGGCGGGCCGAGCGGTGCGGCCATCGCCGCCGACAGCGACGACCACACGGTCATCTCGCTGCTGAGCGCGGCGGGTCGGCCGCTGGCGATCGCGGACGACGACTCGGTGGACGACTTCGCCGAGCGGTTCGCCGACGACGACTCCCTGGAGGAGATGCAGTCGCCGCCAGCCGAACGACGCGCCGTCGGGCTGGCCCGCGCGCTGCAGGCGGGCGCGCTGTCCGCGGTCACCCTGCCGGCACCCCGGGACCTCGCCGGCTACAAGCAGGTGCTCTCCGCGCACGCCGCGCTGGCCAGCGGTCGGCACTCGGCCGCCGTGGCGCTGCGCGAGGTGCTGCGCGAGCTCTACCCGGCGGCGCTGCGCGCATACCCGGACCCGGCCGAGCCGGTCTCGCTGGCGGTGCTGGACGCGCTGCCCGAGCCCGGCATGCTGGGCGGCACCGTCGCCCGGGGCCGCGAGGTCTCGGTGGCGGCGGACGCCATCGCCGCGCACCTCGCCGCGGACGGGGTGGCCGACGCCGAGGAGATCAACGAGGCGGTCACCGCACTGCGGGTCGCCATCTCCGAGACACCCCGCCGCGCCGCGGTGAACCGGGCGCTCACCTCCGCGGTGGCCGAGACCGTCCGGCAGGCGGTCGCCTCGGTACGGGCCTGCGACGCCGGGTGCGAGGCGCTGGTCAGTGCGCTCAGCACGCGGGCCAGCACGCCCGCCACGGCGCCCGGCCGCCGCTCCGCCGCCCGCCGTGGCGAGTCGGTCGGCGAGCTGGCCGGCCTGTCCAACACCGGCACCGGGCTGCGCGCGGTCCGACCGACCCCGGTCGCCGCCGAACCCGCCCCCACCGGTGGCCGACGCAGCCGCCCCGAACCGATCCCGGGTGGAGCCCCGCTGGCGTCGCCGCGCCCGCTCGGGCCACCGCCGGTCGCCCCGGCGCCGATCACCCCGCCGCCGGTCGCGCCCGCTCCGGTTGCCCCCGCAGCGGTCGCCGGCCCGGCGATGTCCGCCCCTCTGGGGCGCGGCGAACCCCTCCCGAGCCGCATCGACGGTCCGACCAACCGGCCGGTCTCCTCGCCGCCGCCCCCGCCGCCCGGGATCACCCCGATCGCGCCGGCGCAGCGCGGCGCGGTGCCGCCGGCCGAGGCGGGCGAGCCGTTCCGGCCGACGCTGACGACCGCGGCGATCAACAACGCGCGGGCCGAGCGGCAACGCACGGTCATCCCGCCCCGCCCCAAGACCAACGGCGAGCCCCGGCCGAGCCACCTGCAACGCCCGATCGACGAGGCTCCCACCGGCGGGTTCAGCGCCACCGACCTCAGCATCCCGGTGCCCACTCCCCGTCCGGGCCAGGAGTCGGCGCCGCCGGGCTCCCGGGCCAACTGGCCGCTGGTCAACAACCCGGAGGATCCGGCCGACAGTTCGCCGAACAACCCGGCCGCCTACTCGTACGGCGGCGGCCGTGGCATCGACGCACCCACCGACCCGGGCCGGGCCGACGGCCGCGTCACCCCACCCTGGCTGGCGGACGACCTGCCGCAGGAGCCGCCCATGCTGCGGCTGGTGGAGCCGCCGCCGCTGGCCGACCGGGCGCTGCGCGAGGGAAGCCTCAACCCGCCCACCGACCCGCGTCTCGAGACACCGCCGCTGCGGCTGGTCGATCGGGAGCAGGCCGCCCGCAACGGCCGCCCCGCGCCCCGCATGGAACGGCCCGTCGAGCACCGGCCGGCACCCCCGGTCGAGCACCGGCCGCCGCCGGTGGCGGACGAGGGTGACGGGGACCTGCTGATCTTCGCGCAGGCCAAGTCGGCCTGGTTCGTCGGGCAGACCGAGGAGTCCGACCTGGACTGGTCGACCACGGCCGACACCGGGTGGCAGGCAGCCGAGCAGGCGGCCCGTCCCGCGGTGGGCGCTGAGACGACGGCCGGTCTGCCGAAGCGCGTGCCGCAGGCCAACCTGGTCCCGGGTTCCCCGTTGCGCGAGGAGCGGCCGCTGCGGATAGTGCGTGACGCGGCGAGCCTCGCGGAGAACACCACCGGCTACTTCCGTGGCTGGCGTCGGGGGCAGGAGATCGGCGGGTTCGCGGTGGGCGGCCGTCCGGGTCGCGAGGCCGCCGGCGGCTGGGACTTCAGCCGCGACCACGGTGACCGCGACGACGATCGGGAATACGAGTACCGGTCCGCCGGCTACCAGTCCTGACCCGTCACCATCACCCACGCGTCGTCCATCCCGCCCTCAGTCAGCTGACTGAGGGCGGGAGCGCGTTCAGGCCCCGGAAGCCCGGGTACGACCAGCGCCGCCTGGTGAAGATCCTGGAAGGGATCCGACTCCGGACAGCACTCAGCGCCCGGTGGCGGCCGGAGCCACCACCGGGCGCGAACCGCCCGGTCAGGCCGGGGCGACGGCGCGCGTACGCCGCATGGTGAGCACATACTCCACCAGCGAGATCAGCACGTGCTTCGTCGACTCCCGGTTGCGGGCGTCGCAGGCCACCACCGGCACGTCGCTCGAGATCGCCAGCGCGTCCCGAACGTCCTGCGGGTCGTGGTACTGCATCCCGTCGAAGCAGTTGATGGCCACCAGGTACGGCAGCCGCCGGTGCTCGAAGAAGTCGATCGCCGCGAAGCAGTCGGCCAGCCGGCGAGTGTCCACCAGCACGACCGCACCGATGGCGCCCGGACCAGTTCGTCCCACATGAACCAGAATCGGGTCTGACCCGGCGTACCGAACAGGTACAGGATCAGGTCACGGTCGATCGAGATCCGGCCGAAGTCCATGGCCACCGTGGTCGTCGTCTTGCCCGGCACCTGCCGGGTGTCGTCGACGCCCACGCCAGCGGAGGTCATGATGGCCTCGGTGGTCAGCGGCGTGATCTCCGAGACCGAGCCGACCAGCGTCGTCTTACCGACGCCGAATCCACCGGCGATAACGATCTTCGCCGACGTCACGCGCCCGCTCGGGTTCGGCGGGCGGTGCGACATGTCAGAGCCTGCGAAGTCCACTCAGCACCCTCTCCAGCAGTTCAGTGCCCACCGCGTCGTCGGAGTCGTCCAAAATGGTCGGCTCGTGGACTGCGACCAGGCCGTCCGTCGCCATGTCGGCGATGAGCACCCGGGCCACACCGAGCGGGAGCTGCATCCGCGCCGCGATCTCGGCGAGCGATTGCACGCGTCCGTCACACAGCGCGGCGATGTACTGGTGTTCGCGGCCACCGTTGCCATTGGCAGCGGCCCGGCCGCGCACCGTCGTCTCGACGAGCGCCTCCAGCGCGATGTCGAGCCGGGGACGGGTACGACCGCGGGTCACGGCGTATGGACGGACCAACGCTCCGGTCGGTTCGTCACGATCGGCCATGTCGCCGCTCACCTCCTTCGTACCCCGCACCGGCTCCCACCGGTGAAACCCGTAGTTGTCGTTGTTGCAGTAGCGCCGACCTCACGATCGGCGAGGCGTCAGCCCAGCATGCCCGCAGCCGCACGCGGCTGCGGGGTCAGCGCGTCGCCCACCCGGTCGACCAGCAACGCCATCTCGTAGCCGACCTGCCCGACGTCCGAGCTGCGGGCGGCCAGCACTGCGAAGGACGAGCCGTCCGAGATGGACATCAGGAACAGGAAGCCATTGTCCATCTCCACGACGGTCTGCAGCACCGCGCCTCCCTCGAAGCAGCGGGCCGCTCCCTGGGTGAGGCTGACCAGACCGGACGCGATCGCGGCAAGCTGATCGGCCCGGTCCCGCGGCAGATCCCGTGACGACGCGAGAAGCAGGCCATCCGCCGAGACGGCGACCGCATGCGCGACACCGGGCACCCGGTCGGCGAAGTTGGCCAGCAGCCAACCAAGATCCTGCGTAGTTGTCATCCTTCTTGCTCCTTCTGCCCGCTCCCGGCCGCTGGGCCTGAGCCAGACTGCGAGGATTGCTGCCCTCCCGGAGTCGCCTCCGGGCTGGTCGGGTTGTCCGAGGTGCTACGCCCTCGCTGCACGCCCCGGTGGTAGGCGGAGAGCAGGCCGCGGACCGCCTCCGGGGAACGCCGCTGGACCGAGGTGGTGGGCTTCTCCACCGCGCCGGGGACCAGCTGCGCCATCGGCTTGCGCTTCGGCAGACCGGTCGTGGTGGTCTCGCTCACCGGGACCGCGCTGGCCGCTGCCGTGGCGGCACGCCAGCCGTCGTCGGCGGCGGTCTGCCAGCCGTTGGTCTGCGGCGGTTGGGGCCGGCGGTTCGGCAGGCTCTCGGCGAGGCTGGGGCGGGCGCCCCCGTTCGCTGTCGACCCGTTGTCCCGCGGCGCTCCTCCGGCCGTCGGAGTGTCTGCCATCGGTGTGTTACCTGTCGTCCCGGGTGGTGTCTTGTGGACTGCCCGACCGCTGGCCTCGACCGTCGCGAACTGCTGGGTCGCGGTGCCGCCATTCGCCGCCGGTTGGGCGGCCGGTGCGGCGGCCTGAGCGGCCGCCGCCTCCTCCGGACCAGGCCGACGGGTACGGAACCAGGCCGACTCGAGCTCCCGGAAGATCGGCAGCTCCATGGTCTCGTCCGCGTACCGCTGCCGGTTCTGGGCCTGCGGCTGCTGTGGCGCCGGCCGGCTCTGCGCCGGTGCCGCCGAGGTCGGTGCCGTCGGCTGAGCCGTGGCGGCCGGTTGCTCGGTGGGTCGCTGCACCCGTGGCAGCTCCGTCGTCATGTCCAGGGCGGCGGCGAGCCGCTCGGGCACCGGTGGGGTGGCCGCGTCCCGGTCGCCACCGGGCACCGGCGGCCAGGCCGGCGGCGCGGGGGCGTTGGGCGCCTGGGCGGGCGGAGCCGATCGGGGCGCGAAGCCGCTGAACGACTGGGCGGACGCCGGCGGCGCCGAGTACGGCTGACTCGATGCCGGCGGGGCCGAATAGGGCTGACCAGCCGGCGGCGCCGAGTAGGGCTGACTGGCCGGCGGCGCCGAGTACGGCTGACCGGCGGGCGGTGCCGAGTAGGGGTGACCGGCCGGCGGCGCCGAGTACGGCTGACCGGAGGCCGGTGCGGCCGACACCGGCGGACCGGCGTACGGCGCACCCGAGTAGGGCTGCGCGGAGTACGGCTGGCCGGACGCCGGCGAGGCGGAGACCGGCGCGCCGGAGTAGGGCTGCGCGGAGACTGGCGGCTGCGAGTACGGGTGCGCCTCGGGACTGCTGGGCAGCTGCCGCGGGATGGCCGGCTGCTGGCCCGCGTCCGGAGAGTCGTCGCCGGCGCGGCGCTGCGGCAGTGGGTCGATCGGCTGGCCGTTGGCCGTCCGTGGGGTGAATCCGTCGCCGCCGTTCGTGCCGGCCGCACCGGTCAGGTCCGACCAGGCCGGCATCGAGCGGTACACACCCGTGTTGGCGGGGGTGCCGGCGCCGTTGCGCGACGCCGGATCGAACGGGCGACCACCCAGGGTGACCTGGTTGCCGGACTCGCTCGGGCGAGGGCCGTTGCCCAGCGCGGGCAGCGCGCCGAAGGCCGGCACCGGGCCGTCGTGCTGCGGGCCACCGGCCGCGGGCAGCGCCGGCGGCTGCTGGACCCGGCCGGAGAGCGCCCGGGGCACCAGCACCGAGGTCGGCAGGGTCACGTCGGCGACAGTGCCACGGTCACCGCCGGGACGCAGCTCGACCCGTACGCCGTGCCGGGAAGCCAGCCGGGCGACCACGACCAGGCCCATCATCCGGGACACGGCCACGTCCACCTGCGGTGGCGTCGCGAGACGCTCGTTCAGCTCGTGCAGTTGGTCGTTGCTGATGCCGATGCCGCGGTCCTCGACGTAGAGCGAGGCTCGGTCGCCGACCCGGCGGGCCTCGACCATCACCTGCGAGTCCGGCGGCGAGAACGCGGTCGCGTTGTCGAACAGCTCGGCGACGAGGTGCACCAGGTCGTTGACCGCGTGCGCGGCGACCTCGATGTCCCGGTCGATGACCCCGAACTCGATCCGGGTGTAGTGCTCGACCTCGGACTGCGCGGCACGCAGCACGTCGATGAGCGCCGCCGGCTCGCGCTGCACGCGGGTGGAGTCCGCGCCGGCGAGCACGAGCAGGTTCTCGTCGTTGCGGCGCATCCGGGTGGCCAGGTGGTCGAGCTGGAACAGCTCGGCCAGCCGGTCCGGGTCCTCCTCGCCGCGCTCCAGCCGGTCGAGGTGCCCGATGAGGCGGTCGACCAGGATCTGCGAACGGCGGGCCAGGTTGACGAACATGGTCGCGACGGACGCGCGCAGCGCCGCCTGCTCGGCGGCCGTCCGGACGGCTTCCAGGTGGACGGCGTTGAACGCCTCGGTCACCTGGCCGAACTCGTCCTTGCTGCGGACCGGGAGCGGCTCGGCGATCTGGTTGGCCAGCTGCACCGGGGAGAGCTGCCCGACGACCTGGGGGTCACGCAGTCGGGCGACCGCCTGCGGCAGGCCGTACTGGGCGACGGAGAGAGCGCCCTGCCGCAGCTCACGCAGCGAGCGGGCCATCGAGCGGGCGACCAGGTACGCGAAGAGGATGGCCAGCAGCAGCATGCTGAGCAGCAGGCCGGTCTCCAGGAACACCTGACGCTGGACGTCCGAGCGCAGGTTGTCGGCCTCGGCGACCACGTCGCGGTCGAGCTTCGTCTCGACGGCGCGGATCAGCTTGGCGTTGGCCGTCATGGCCGAGTCCCACTGGTCCGGACCGAAGATCGCGCCGCGCATGTCGCCTGTGGTGTTGCCGTCCATCCAGCCGATGTAGTTCTGCGCCTCGCGGCGGTCACCGCCGGCGATCGTCTGATCGTGGAACGCAGCCTCTTCGGGGGTGGCGACGGCCTTGAAACTCTGCTCCGCCTGCTGCTGGCCGGTGCCGCTGGCGATGTAGTCGGTGCGCAGCACCGGGGTCAGCTGCTTCTGGTCCAACGCGCGGTGCACGACGACCCGGCGTACGGAGAGGAACTCCTTCTCCCGGGCGACGGCCGCGGCGGCTCGCATCCGGTCGCTCAGCTCGTTGTCACCGGCGAGCTGGGTGGCCGACTCACGGATGGCGAGCAGGTTGTTGATCAGGCCCTCGTACGCCTGGACGGTCTCGGTGAGCTTGAGCTTGCTGTTGAACACCTGGCTGCGCGCGCCCGGCAGGTCCTTCAGGTCCTGGTCGATCTGGTCGAGCAGGCCCTCCAGGCTGGCTGGCAGGTCCTCGATCTCGGCCCGCTGTTGCAGGTAGGGGCCCTTCGCCTGGTCCACCCGGGAATTCACCCGGTTGAAGGCCTCCTGGTACTGCGCCTTCGGCTGCAGCCCGTCCGCCGCCGACAGCAGCACGGCAGCGGTCCGCTCATCCTGAAGCGTGTCGACCAGGTCACCTGAGTAGCTCGACAGGTTGGCCAGGTCACCGGCTCGGTTGGCATTGTTGAGCGTCTCCAGGTGGTCGACGAGACCACTGGTGCCCACCACGACCGTGGCGATGGTCGGCACGATCATGATGAGACCGAGCTTGGACCAGATCGGCATGTCCCGGAGCCGGCTGGCCGGTCGGCGCAGCCGCGACAGGAAGGAGCCCGCCGTCTTTGGCCGTTTGCTCACGTCACCGCCCTCGCGATTACAGCTTGAACGCGTTGCCCCCGCGCAACGCCCAGCGTCCGACCCGGCGGGTCGGACCCCCGAGATTCCATCACGACGCCCGGCAAGAAGAAAGCCCAGGTTGTCACCCGCCGAAGGTGTGATGAGATGTTGATGCGATTTGATAGCAGTCCGTCTGGCCGGAGTAACTGAAGGTAATGAAACATCCGCACCGCGTTGTCCTGCTCGCCGGCCCTTCTGGCTCTGGAAAGTCGTACATAGCACAGCAAACCGGCCTACCGGTGCTCTGCCTGGACGACTTCTACAAAGATGGCGATGACCCTACGTTGCCGCAACGAAACGGCCAGGTGGATTGGGAATCGCCCGAGTCGTGGGACGCCACGACGGCTGTCGAAACGATTGCCCGACTGGCTCGCGAGGGTCGCGCCGATGTGCCGGTTTATGCGATCGGCGCGGATCGACGGGTAGCCACACGGCCATTTGATGTCGCCGGATCGCCACTTTTCGTGGCCGAAGGGATCTTCGCCGCCGAGATCGTCGATGAGTGCCGCCGTCTTGGGTTGCTCGCGGGCGCGTACGCGCTGCGCCGGCCGCGCGGGGCGACCTTCCTCCGCCGGCTGGCCCGCGACCTGTCCGAGCAGCGCAAGGCGCCACGGGTGCTGGTCCGGCGCGGGGTGGCGCTGCTGCGTGCCGAGCCTGCGGTGCTGCGCCGGCAGACCGGACTGGGCGCGGAGGCGGCCCGAGCCCGGGAGGTGCTGCGCCGGGTGGCCGGCCTGCTCGCCGGCCATCCGCACGGCTGACCACTCAGGCCAGCAGCTTCGCGTACGCCGGCTTGATCACCTCATCGATGATCCGCAGCCGCTCGTCGAACGGGATGAAGGCGCTCTTCATCGCGTTGATGGTGAACCACTGCAACTCCCGCCAGCCGTAGCCGAACGTCTCCACCAGCAGGGCCATCTCCCGCGACATCGACGTGCCGCTCATCAGCCGGTTGTCGGTGTTGACGGTGACCCGGAACCGCAGATCCCGCAGCAGGCCGATCGGATGGTCCGCGATCGAGTCCACCGCTCCGGTCTGCACGTTCGACGACGGGCACAGCTCCAGCGGGATCCGCTTGTCCCGGACGTACGCGGCCAGGCGGCCGAGCACCGGCAGCGTGCCGGGGGTGATGTCGTCCACGATCCGCACGCCGTGGCCGAGCCGGTCCGCGCCGCACCACTGGATCGCCTGCCAGATCGACGGCAGGCCGAACGCCTCGCCGGCGTGGATGGTGAAGTGGAAGTTCTCCCGCTGGAGGTACTCGAAGGCATCCAGGTGCCGGGTGGGCGGGAAGCCCGCCTCGGCGCCGGCGATGTCGAAGCCGACCACCCCGGAGTCCCGGTGCCGCACGGCCAGCTCGGCGATCTCCTGCGAGCGGGCCGCGTGCCGCATCGCGGTGAGCAGGGTGCCCACCCGGATGCTCAACCCCGCCTCGACGGCCTGCGCGGTGCCCTCGGCGAAACCGGCCAGCACCGCCTCGACCACCTCGTCCAGGCTCAGGTCGCGTTCCAGGTGCTGCTCGGGAGCGAACCGCACCTCGGCGTAGACCACGCCGTCGGCGGCCAGGTCCAGCGCGCACTCGCGGGCCACCCGGCGCAGCGCCGGCGCGGTCTGCATGACCGCCACGGTGTGCGCGAACGTCTCCAGGTAGCGCTCCAGCGAGCCGGAGTCGGCCGCGTCGACGAACCAGCGCCCCAGCGCCTCGGGGTCGGTGGTGGGCAGCTCGTGGCCCACCTCCGCGGCCAGCTCGACGATCGTCGCCGGCCGCAGCCCGCCGTCGAGGTGGTCGTGCAGCAGCGCCTTCGGGACCTTGACGATGTCCTCGTACCGGATAGTTGCGACCATGCTCAGACCCTAGTCAGCGGCCCTCGCGGACCGGGACGGGACCGGCCGGGAGTCACGGTCGCCAGCCGTACACCCGGTGCACGTCGAGGCGGATCACGAGCCGCCGGTCGGCGACCATGGCAGCACGGTAGTCCGCCCAGTCCGGGTGCTCGCCACGAATCCGCCGGTAGACCTCAACCAGCTCGTCGACAGTCGCGTCGACGGTGGCCGCGGCCGGCTCGGTGAGGGTCACAGTGCCCTCGGCCACCGCGTACGCGCCGCCGTCCGGCGTGGTCACGTGAAAGCTGGCCCGGGGATCGCGGCGCAGGTTGCGCACCTTCGCCCGGTCCCCCGTGGTGGAGCAGCGGATCAGCCCCGGCTCGGCCAGGTAGTCGAGGTTGGACAGCTGGGGTCGGCCGTCGCGGCGCACTGTGACCAGCACCCCGCGCCCCCGCGTGCCGAACAACTCCCACAGCCGGGCGTTCACGCCGCCACCCGACGGCGGCCCGACCTCGGCGAGGTCGACCAGCCGGACGTCTTGGGGGCGCCGCCCTCGGAGAAGTTCGTTGACATGTCATCAATCTAGACGGCAGGTCGATGACATGTCAACCAAACCGCTAGACTCCAGGTATGGACACACCGCGGTGGCTGGACGAACGGGAGGACAGCGCCTGGCGTGGCTATCGCCGGATGCGCCGGCTGCTCGACCTGGAGCTGGCCCGGGACCTGAGCCAGGACGCCGGCCTGTCCGAACCTGACTACGACGTCCTCTCCGACCTCTCCGAAACCCCGCAGGGACGGCTGCGCCTCAGCGAGCTGGCGGACAGGATGCTGTGGTCGCGCAGCCGGCTCTCGCACCACCTGAGCCGGATGCAGCAGCGTGGCCTGGTGACCCGCGAGGAGTGCGCCGACGACGCCCGGGGCTCGATCGTCGTGCTCACGCCGGCGGGTCGGCAGGCCATCGAGTCCGCCGCCCCCGGCCACGTGGCCGCCGTCCGGCGGCACCTGATCGACCTGCTCACCCCGGCGGAGGTCGACGCCCTCGGCGCGCTCACCCACCGGGTGGTCGACCACCTCGCCGGCCCCGAGGCTCGGACCACCCGCCCGCAGCCCGAACGCGGGGCCTGACGTGGACCCGCGCATCCTCGACCGGCTGCGCTGCCCGGTCTGCGGCGAACCGCTGGCCGAGTCGACAGCCGGCACCGCCCGGGCGCTGCGCTGCCCGCGCCGGCACAGCTTCGACATCGCCCGGCAGGGGTACGTCAACCTGCTCGCCGGACGCGCCCCGCACGCCGGCGACAGCGCCGAGATGGTGGCCGCCCGGGCGGACTTCCTCGCCGCCGGGCACTACGACGTCATTTCGGCCGCCCTCGCCGCCGCCGCGACGGAAGCCGCCGGCCGGCTCCGTGCGACGCCCGCCACGCACTCGGGACCTATCCCGTCCGCCCTTTGCTCTGCTTCAACCGACGCAACGGTTTCCGCACCGAACTGTTGCGCGGAGGTAAGCAGAGCAAAGGACACAACGGCAGAGGTACGGGCTGCGCCACCGACGCCCGACTTCGAGGCGTACCCCCTGGTGGTGGATGCCGGCGCCGGCACCGGCCGGTACCTCGGCGCGGTGCTGGCGGCGCTGCCGGACGCGGTGGGTCTGGCCCTGGACGTGTCCAAGCCGGCGCTTCGCCGCGCGGCGAACGCGCATCCCCGAGCGGCCGCGGCGCTCGCCGACACCTGGCAGCGGCTGCCGCTCGCCGACGCCTCGACCTCCGTGCTGCTGAACGTCTTCGCCCCGCGAAACGGCGCGGAGTTCCACCGGGTGCTCGACCCGACCGGCACGTTGCTGGTGGTCACCCCCGCCGCCGACCACCTCGCCGAACTGGTGGACGCCCTCGGCCTGCTGCGGGTGGACCCGGACAAGGCCGACCGGGTGGCCGGCAGCCTGGGCGGGCACTTCACCGCGGTCAGCTCGGCCGTACACCGGGCGGAACTGGCGCTGACCCGGCCGGAGGTCGCCACCCTGGTCGGGATGGGACCCAGCGCGTGGCACACCGACCCGGCCGCTCTCGCCACCCGGCTGGCCGCGCTGCCCGAACCGGTCCGGGTCACCATGGCGGTCCGGCTCGACGTTCAGCGACCCCGCTGAGCTCAGGTGGAGAGGTCGACCTCTTCCCAGCCGGGCGGTTCATCGTGGTACGGCCCGCGCAGGATCACCGCCCACTCCAGCGCCCAGCGCCGCTGACCGATCGCGTTCGCGTCGACCAGCCCGGGCAGCGACCGCCCGACCCGCTCGGTCTCCAGGTAAGCCCAGTCCAGGCAGTAGTGCAGGTCGAGCAGGGCCGCCGCGTCGGCGGGATGCTGCGGCGCGGTGAGGATCCGGGACCGCCAGCGCGGGAAGGTCTCCCCCTCGGCGATGTGCGGCAGTCGCTCGACCAGCCGCTCGTCCACGGCGAGGGTCGGGTCGAGCTGCTTGCTCAGCCCGAGCACCCAGGCCAGCGCGAAGAGCGCGTCGTGGTGCAGCACGAACGAGCGGTGGTCGCCCTTGCCGCCGATCACGAACTGCCACTCCGGCGGGGTCACCATCTCCATCAGGTGCGAGCCGAGCAGCCAGCTCATCGCCGCCTGCGGGGGCATTCCGAAGCAGCGGGCCAGGATCAGGTGCAGCACGGCGATCCGCGCCTCGATCTCCGCTGTGGGGCGCAGCTCGATCTTGTCACCCGGCTCCCAGACGAGCGGGAACTGCTGAGGCGGCAACGGCAGGCCGAGCCGGGACAGCTCGTCCAGGCTCGCCTCGCGTACCTCGCGTGGGTCGGGGGCAGGTACGGTCACGGCGCGTTTTCCTGTCTGCTCGCGACGGCTCAAGGCCGGCTATCCCCCCTTGGCCTGCGAGAATAGCGCTCCCTGGTGACCGGCACCACGCCGCCCCGACCCCGGGTCGGGTCAGCCGATCCGCTCGATGACCAACGGCGTCGGCACCGGCGCGATCGGCGCGATCCGCACCGCGCGGGCGGCCTCCGCGAGCGCCGCCGGGATCCGCGCCGGGTCCTCGGCGCGCAGCTCGTAGAGGGCGTCGCCGGCCCGCACCGGGTCGCCGGGTCGCTTGTGCAGCACCACCCCGGCCGGCACGCTGACCGGGTCCTCCTTGCGGGCCCGGCCCGCGCCGAGCCGCCAGGCCGCCACCCCCATGGCGTACGCGTCGACGGCCGCGACGTGCCCGTCCTGCTCGGCGCGTACCACCTCGACCTCCGGGGCGACCGGCATCGGTGCGTCCGGGTCGCCGCCCTGCGCCCGGACCATCGCCCGCCAGGAGTCCATCGCCCGGCCGTCCCGCAGAGCCGCCGCCGGATCGGCGTCCGGCAGGCCGGCGGCGTCGAGCATCTCCCGGGCCAGGGCCAGCGTCAGCTCGACCACGTCGGCCGGCCCGCCTCCGGCCAGCACCTCGACCGACTCGGTCACCTCGACCGCGTTGCCGATCGCCAGGCCGAGCGGTGTGGACATGTCGGTGAGCAGGGCGACCGTCCGCACGCCGTGCGCACCACCCAGCTCGACCATGGTGCGGGCCAGCTCACGGGCCTGGTCGACGGACTTCATGAAGGCGCCCGAGCCGACCTTGACGTCGAGAACCAGCGCACCGGTGCCCTCGGCGATCTTCTTACTCATGATCGAACTCGCGATCAGCGGGATCGCCTCCACCGTGCCGGTCACGTCGCGCAGCGCGTACAGCTTCCGGTCGGCGGGTGCCAGGCCGGCGCCGGCCGCGCAGATCACCGCGCCGACGTCGCCGAGCTGGCTGATGAACTCGTCGTTGCTCAGCGCGGCCCGCCAGCCCGGGATGGACTCCAACTTGTCCAGCGTGCCGCCGGTGTGCCCGAGGCCGCGCCCACTCAGCTGCGGCACGGCCGCGCCGCACGCCGCCACCAGCGGAGTGAGCGGCAGGGTGATCTTGTCGCCGACGCCGCCGGTGGAGTGCTTGTCGACCGTCGGGCGCCGTACCGCCGAGAGATCCAGCCGCTCACCGCTGGCGATCATCGCGGCGGTCCACCGGGCGATCTCCGGGCCGGTCATGCCGTTGAGCAGGATCGCCATGGCCAGCGCCGACATCTGCTCGTCGGCGACCACCCCCCGGGTGTACGCGTCCATCACCCAGTCGATCTGCGCGTCCGACAGCACACCCCCGTCCCGCTTCACCCGAATAACGTCAACAGCAGCAAAACTCATCAGAAGATCTTCCTAGTCCCTTGGCGAACCGACGCACGGCGTTGCCGACGCGGGGTGGGGGCCGCCCCCAAGCTCAGCCACCAGACCACCGAGTCGGGATCTCCAAAGGCGGCTCACCCTCACCGGCCCAGAAGATGGTCCCGGTCGCGTCGACCACCACCACCCGGGGCGTCCGGGCCATCCCCCAGGTGATCGCCTCGGCCGGGTCGTCCCAGCTCGGGGCCTCCTCCAGCACGCCGGTCTCGGCGCCCGCGTCGTCCCCAGCCGAGCGTTCCCAGTACGCCGTCCAGACCTGCTGCCCGGCGGACATGTCCGGGTGCACGAAAACTGTGCCGCGCCCTCGCCAGGCGGCCAGCCGCTCCGGGACCACCGGCACCGGCGTCTCGCCGGTCACCGCCTCCAGGTCCTCCACGCCGAAGGCGTGCGGCAGCAGCTCGGCCATCCGCAGCGCGCGACCCTTGGTCTCGATCAGGCACTCCGGCCCGCCGTGCTCCCAGAGCAGCTGCCGGCACCTGCCGCACGGCATCAACGGCTCACCTGTGGCGTCGACGCAGGAGAGCGCGACGAGGCGGCCACCCCCGGTGGCGTGCAGGCTGGACACCACCCCGCACTCGGCGCAGAGGGTCACCCCGTACGCGGCGTTCTCCACGTTGCAGCCGACCACCACGCGGCCGTCGTCGACCAGCGCGGCCGCGCCGACTGGGAACGTCGAGTACGGCGCGTACGCGTGCCGCATCGCGTCCGTGGCGGCGGCGCGCAGTCGCGCCCAGTCGATCTCCATGCCCACAATTCTGCCGCATCGGCCACACGACCTGCGGCTGGGCTCGAATAGCCGGCCTCATGTCCGACCCGGGCAGCCCGGACATGACGAGGCGCGGCCGGTGGGGACGTCCCCCACCGGCCGCGCCGTGGACCCGTCGGCTCAGTACCGCCAGGCGGTGCAGTTCGGCCAGCTCGACGGGGCCTTCCAGCCACCGCTGTACGTCGCGTAGCCCCAGCAGATCCGGTGTCGGTCGCTGTCCGAGCTGGTGTTCGTGGTGTGGCTGGTGTTCCAGGTGCCCTCGGCGCCGACACCCGAGATCTTGTTGTAGGCCGCCTGGAGGTAGTAGCCGTACGGCGACTTGATCTCCCGCTCGACCCGGATGGCGTAGGGGATACCGGTCGGGTCGGGCTGGTAGTCGACGGTGATCTGGCCCCAGCGCTCGGTGCAGGCGCTGTTCTGGACCAGCTTCCAGCCGGCAACGATCGAGCCGTTCGTCGTTGCGTACTTCGCGTCCACCACGGAGCTGCAGGCCGCGGCGGCGGGAGTGGCCGGCGCGATGACGGTGCTGAGCCCAGCAGCGGCGACAAGGGCGATCGCGATACGCGCGCCCTTGCGGACGATTGATGACTTCTGCACTCTCAGGTCCTTCCCCGAAACAGACGCCGAGGTGTCGACGTCGCGCCGGACGCTACGGACGGCCACCATCACGGCGACATCGCGCCGCCACTGCCGAACCCCCGGCTTTCGACCCGACGGCAACCGGCGTCCCGGGCGGCAGTTCCGTGTTCAAGCCGCCAGAAAACAGGCCGTATACGGCATCGACCGTCATCAAAGCAGGTGGGCTTCCCCCTCGCCGCCCAACCGGTGGCCGGTCCGCCGGCCCGGTGATGGCCCGACGATGAGCCCGCTCCGAATGATTTCGCCCGCCGTCACATCGGCGGCCCCTGCTCGCGGTCCGGAGACGGGGAGACATCAGGAGGACGGCTTGCTGACAAGACGATCTACGAGAAAGTGGCGGATGCTGGCGGCCATCACCGCCGTGGCCGCCGCCAGCATCACGATTCCGTTCGGCGCACCGCAGGCGCGGGCAGCGGAACCCGAGAGTCAGGCCGCACGGGCGGAACCGGCGGTCCCGCCGAAGGGGACGGACACCCGCCACGACACGGTCGCTCCCGAACGACGAGACGAGGTACTGGCACCCGGCTGGCGTACCTCGGCGGACCTGAGCTGGACGACCTCGGGCGACGTCCGGGGCTTCCACGTGCTCGCGGCGACGGCTCGCAGCGGATACACCTGGCGGACGGTGGCGACGCTTGCCGAACCAGGCTTCGACGCGGACCAGTGGATCGGCAACGCCTGCCTCACCGGATCGGGCCGGCGGCTGGTCGTCGTGTACGCGCCACGGACGTTCACCAACAAGGCCGACCTCTTCGACCGGGGAGGCTTCACCGCGGTGGTGGACCTCGTCAGCGGCAAGGTCACCAAGCTGCCGGTGCAGAGTTCACTGGCGTACTTCAACCCGGGTTGCGGCACCGGCGAGAGTGCCGTCGTCGCTCAGTTCGACGGTGAGCGGATCGACAGGCCCACGGTCAGGACGGTGCGGAGCCGACTGCTGACGGTGGACGCCGAGGCTGGATCGGTGTCGGCACCGATCCAGCTCGAGACGGAACTCAGCTCGGCTGTGCCGACCCGGGACGGCATCGTCGCGGCTGGCGGTGGCCGGCTGCTGCGCGTCGGTACGAACGGCAGCCTCACCCCGCTCGCCGCCACCGAGGGAACCGCGTTCCGGCTGGTGCCCGACAAGACGGGCGGGGTGCTCTTCATGGACCGGGCCGGCGATGGTACGCGGGTCAAGCGCACCCTGCCACGACCCGGATCGGCCGTGACCACGCTCGCCGAAGGCAAGCTCAGCGACCTCGGGCTCGCCCGGGGGTCGGACGGCCGCGCCTTCCTGACCGGTGCGGCGACGCGGGTGGCGACGCTGCCGACCAGCGTGCGGCGTCTGGACGTCCCCGCAGGCGCGGAGCTCTCCTCCGAAGGCGCCGTGGCGCTCACCAGGATCAGCCAGAACCGGATCAGCGGCGCCCCGACCGCCCGGACGGTGACGCCGGACAGCCCCGAGCCGGTCCGGATCGAGGCCCGAGTGACCGCGACCGGCGACGCAGTGGCCTTCGAGGTCGCGCCGGTGGCGACGGGTGCCGCCGCCGCGTCCGGACGAACCCCCCACCCCAAACTCGGCCGGCCCGCCGCCCGAGGCAAGTCGCAGCAGGGCCGGGCGCCCGGCGCGGAGCAGCGGGCGGCCGCCTCGCCGAACGACCCGGTCGAGGCCGAGCGCACGTGTTCGGTGCCCCGCAACGACCCGCGTAACCAGGCTCTGCAACCCAAGCCACGGCAGGTGGAGTGGGCCGTCGACCAGGCGATCACCGACTCCCTGCACAACACCCGGGAGGCGAACTGGAAGAACCTCGGGATGCCCGCCTACAGCCCGCAGGGACTCTTCCCCTCCGTGGAGCTCACCGGCGGGGGTCGCGTTCCCGCGCAGATCATGCTCGGCATCATCGCGCAGGAGTCCAACATGTGGCAGGCGGCGCGATTCGCGCTGCCCGGCGTCACCGCGAACCCGCTGATCGGCAACTACTACGGCATCGACATCTACAACGCCAGCACCGGTGACGACTGGGACATCAACTGGGCCGACGCCGACTGCGGCTACGGCGCGACCCAGGTCACCGACCACATGCGACTCGCCGGCAAGGAGAAGGGGCCAGGCGACGAGGCGTGGGATTACCAGACGCAACGGGCGGTCGCCCTCGACTTCGCCACCAACGTCGCGGCCGGCCTGCAGATCCTGCAGAAGAAGTGGAACGAGACGAAACAGGCCGGCCTGACCGTGCACGACGCGGACCCCGCCGCCATCGAGAACTGGTTCTTCGCGGTCTGGGCGTACAACTCGGGCTTCTACCCGAACAAGGGTGACGGTCAACCATGGGGCGTGGGCTGGCTGAACAACCCGATCAACCCGCGTTACGACCCGCAGCGCCTGCCGTTCCTGGAGGTGACGTACGACGACGCCCGCACCCCGCAGAAGTGGCCCTACCCGGAGAAGGTGATCGGCTGGGCGGGCCACCCGATCGAGCTGAACGAGTCTCCGGAGACCCTGGTGGCCGGCTACCGGGCGGCCTGGTGGACCACCGTTCCGATGCGGGTGCTGGCCAAGCCGCCGCTGGACCTCTTCTGCAACCAGTCGAACCACTGCGACCCCGCCAAGACGATCACCCCGGACGATCCTGACGTCATCGGGGAACCCGCCGGACCGTGCGAGAACAAGAACGCGGCCGGCTACTACGACCTGCGATGCTGGTACAACCAACCGGTCGGCTGGAAGGCAGAGCCCGGGGAGGCCTGCGTGGCCTGCGGAAACGAGGTGCTGCGCTTCGACCCCGGGTACGCGTACCAGGATGACGGGACCAGCTTCCCACCGAAGTGTGACCTCTCCGGCTTGCCGGCGGGCGCCAAGGTGATCGACGACGTGCCGGACGGCACCCCGTCGATCCGGCCCAACTGCGGCCGGCCGTGGTCGAACGCGGGAACCTTCCGCCTGGACTTCGCCTCGGACAGCGGGGGCCGGTACCCGGCCAAGGTCGACCTGCACCAGATCGGCGCCGGGTTCGGGGGGCATTTCTGGCGTGGCCACACCCGGACGGCAACCGACGAGGGCGGGAAGCTGAGGACCACCGGCACCTGGGCCCTGTCCCAGCCGATGAGCGGGTGGACCAGGGTCATGGTCTCGGTGCCGGACCACGGTGCGTGGACCGGCCAGGCCAGGTACACGATCAACCTTGGCAATGGCAAGAGCCGCTACCGGGTGGTCAACCAGACCTGGCAGACGAACCGCTGGGTCGACCTCGGCACCTTCAATCTCGCCGGCAACGCCAGCGTCTCGCTGAGCACGGTCACCGCCGACGGACGCGGCGAGGACAGCATCATCTTCGACGCCGTCGCCTTCGCGCCGACCAGCAGGCCGTCGGCGTTCTACGTCGCGATGGGCGACTCCTACTCCGCCGGGGAAGGCGGCGCTCCGTACGACCGGAACAGCGACTACAACCGGGAGAGCGACAGCCCGCTCGACAAGAACGCCTGCCACCGGTCCCAGCAGTACGCCTACCCGCGGTTGGTGACCCTGCCGGGCCAGACGCAGCCGATCGCGTCGCAGGCGGCCGAGGGCAAGGCATCGTTCGCGCTGATCGCCTGCTCGGGCGCGATGACCACGAGCGTGACCACGGACGCGGTCAACAGCCCGCCGAGCGCGGACGACCAGCGGGGCAGCACCGTCTGGGGCAGCAAGGACTATCACTACGGTGAACTGACGCAGGTCGACCAGGGTTATCTGGACGAGGACACCACCCACGTCAGCATCTCCATCGGCGGCAACGACGCCCGCTTCGGGGACGTGATGAAGGCCTGCATGCTGGCCATCGGCAGCTGTGACGACGACGACTTCCGGGTGACCCGGCAGAACGACGTGGTGGACCCCGCACCGCTCAAGCAGTACGAGACGAACCTGATCCGCAACCAGCTTCCGTCCCACCTGCTGGCCACCTACCGGGCGATCCACGCGAAGGCGCCGAACGCCCAGATCGTGGTCGTCGGCTATCCGCAGCTGTTCGACGACCACCCGTCGGGTGGCTGTTATCTCATCACCCCGGAGGAGCAGCAGCTGCTCAATTCGTTCGGCACGTTGCTGAACATCAGCATCGCGAAGGCCGTCGAGACGGTCCACGGTCAGGGCGTCAACATCCGCTTTGTCGACCCCAACCACCGGTGGCGTATCGGCACCGGCCCCGACACCCACGGCGCGTGTCCGGACGTGGACGGCAGCTGGATACACGCCGTCATCGCGACGTCGGAGTCGGGAAGCGGCCGGGACGTTCCGGGGGCGGGAAGTTGGCACCCGAAGGTGGAGGGGCAGCGGCAGCTCGCCCTGCTGGTGAATTCGAGCCTGGCCGGCTACAGCTCGGCCTCGGCCGTGCAGACCCGGATCAGCAACTACGTGGCCAGCCGGGCAGCGGACGGCTGGACGATCAGCGCCCCGCAGGCGCAGAACGCGGCGGACACCTGCCTGCGGTTGGCACGGGTGGGAGGGCTTGTCGGTGACCCCTGCATGACCATGCCCATCCTCTTCCCGACCTCGGCGGACGCGGCCGGCGCGGCGAACAACGACATGGAGGCGCTGAAGGGGCATCCGTCCTGGGTGGCGCTGCACTACGTCAAGGGCAGCGAGAAGGAGAAGGGATGGTCCCGGAGCTGGATGAACCTTGCCGCCACCAATCAGACGACCTGTCCGACCCCCCGCCCCACGGGCATGCAGTGCGACGAGTTCCCGTTCTACACCAGCGAGCAGGGGGCGGCGTGGGACCGCCACCTTGGCGAGAACTCACCCACCAGCACGAGGCTTCGGCTGGTGCCAACCGCCGAGAATCGAGCTGAGGGGACGATGGTCGGCGCCATGTATACGAAATGCCAGATGGCCAGCGGCACGTACACTGCGCTGGCGCCACGCGTACTGACCGGCAATGGGCAGCCCTACCTGACCATTCCGCTGGTCGGCACCACCAACATCCCCAAGACGTTCTACACCTGCTGACAATCCACTTCGGGCATTGACGGCAGGATGCCGGCCGGTCGGCGCGTTCGGGAAACTTGAGCGCGGCGGCCGGCCAAACCCTTTCCTCCAATGAGGACAGGCTGAGCCCGGGCCGATTCCTACTATCAACTCAGCAGTCGGAATGCACAGGCAGTGATTGCGCTCCCCCATCGCCCGTGCAATCCTGCAACCGTGTCTGACGTCGACCAGGACCTGACCACCATTCTCGGGCAACTCGAATCACAATGGCGCGAAAACGGCGCGCCGATAGCCGGCCGGCTCGCACCTGGGCTTTCCGACGACCAGCTCGCCGCCGACTTCCGGGCCGCGGATCTCCACCTGCCCGACGAGGTACGGCGCTGGTGGGGCTGGCATGACGGGGTGCGCCGCCTGGAGCCCGCGACCCGCCTGGGCGTGGAGAGTCAGGTCGGGCCGGGCGGCTGGGAGTTCCTCACCCTGGCCGAGTCGATGGCCGAGCGCAACCTGATGCTCAGCCTGTGCGGCCGCGCGCACTACCCGGCCGATGACCAGGACTGGGACGGCTACTGGCGGCCGTCCTGGCTGCCGCTGTTCGCCTTCGACTCGAACCTGGTCTTCGTCGACCTCGACCGGTCCCCGCTCGGAAGGGTGCCTGTCCACCTGTGGGCGGCCCAGCCGGAGGACGTCGGCGTTCCGCGCACGACGTCCCTCGCCGAACTGCTGGCGATCTGGGTCCGTCTCCTCGACGAGCGCTACTACTGGTGGTCCGCCGAACAGGGGCGGTGGCAGGACCGCCGGCCGGACGTACCCCCACCGCTCATCGACAGAGGCCTCCTTTGACCGGCGTCCGGAAGGGGCATCCCCGCCCTGACCAGCAAATCTTTGTTATCTTGACACCCCTCAATGTGAGCGGCAGTATGGACGGCCTTGGTACCGCACACCACGGCTACGGGGGCAAGGAATGCGGTTTCGGCTTCTGGGTGCACCATGCGCGAAAGAAGTGTTCGCGGTGGCCGGTCGACGAGCGACCGTTATTGCGGCGATGCTGGCGATAAACCACAACAGGTCGGTTTCCCTTGACCGGCTGGTCGACGCCGTCTGGGAGTCAGCTCCGCCCGCCACCGCCAGAGAACAGGTGCAGAACTGCGTCTCGCTGATGCGGCGTAATCTGCGGACCACTCCGGCGGATCTCATCATCGAACGAAACAGAATCGGTTACCAGCTTCGCGGCGACGATTTCGAGACGGACGCCCACTGTTTCGAGCGCGAGGTGCGGGCGGCCGACGAGCTCCTCACCGAGGGCCGGTTGGCCGACGCCGCCGGCCGGCTGCAACAGGGGTTGGCACACTGGTCCGGGCCTGCGCTCGACGGACTGAACGCCCGGGAGCTACGCGCCCACGCGATCCGCCTCGACGAGTTGCGGTTGGCCGCGATGGAGCGGCTCGCAACGACCAACCTGCGGCTGGGGCGGCACGATCGGGCGATAGCCGAGCTACGTGCGCTGATCGAAATAGAACCGCTCCGGGAGAACATTTCCATACTGCTGATGGACGCGCTGGCCGACAGCGGTCGGTCCATCGAGTCGCTGACCGTCTACCGCGTCTATCGCGACCGGCTGCGTACGGAACTGGGCGTCGAGCCGGGGCCGGTCGCCAAGGCCAGGGAGCGTCAGCTCCTGCAGTCGTTGAACCCGCCTGCCCCGATCGCCGTCGAAAATCGCGTCGGGCCGACCCGGCTCGCCGCCCCGGCGACCCAGCATCGGCACCTGGACCGGGCCGAGGTGAACCTGGACCGGAAGATATCCAGCCACTTGGAGACGGCGTACGCCCACATCCGGGCGGCGTTCGAGCTGCTCGGGGCGGGACCTCCCGGGTACATCGAGCTTCCCGGCCTCACCCCGCCGCACGCCGAGCAACGCAAGACCACGCCGCCCACGTACCACCGTCGCGTCGGCCCTTGATCGCCGTCGGTCGCCGGTGGCAGACCAGTGTCGGAGCGGTGTCGGATCAGTGGCGGGCACGGTCAGGCTGGTCTCCTCGGCTCACCGGCCCTGATCCCGACCAGGAAGGAACGCTCCCTGATGCGTAGGTTCAAAGTAGCGACGGCACTCGCGGTGGTGGTCGCCAGCGCCACCCTGCCGGTGGTCCTGACCGCGAGCCCAGCGGCGGCCGCACCGCAGTGCGTGCTCGCGCTGTATTACCAGAACAACTACGTGCCGGGCAGTGGCGACCTGTCACCGAACTGCACCATGGGCTACGGGGCCTACGGCAACGCGGTCCGGGAACTCCAGAGAAGCCTGAACACCTGCTACCGCAAGGGCCTCACGGTGGACGGGGACTTCGGTGGAAAGACCCGCGACGCGCTGAAGAGCGTGCAGGGCTCGCTCAAGATCTCGCAGGACGGTGTCTACGGGCCGCAGACCGCCCGCGCGATGAACCACATCATCGCCGAGGCCAGCGGCTGCGACCGCATCAGCTTCTAGGCCCTGACTCGGATGCCGGGTCCGCCGCAAACGGCGGCCGACCCGGCATCTGACGCCTTCGTCCGGCGAGCGGGCGCTACCTCGCAGCTCAGCCCTTGATGTACGGCTTGCCGTCCGCGGCCGGTGCCCGGACCCGACCGACAAGCCCGGCGACCGCCAGGATCGTCGCCAGGTAGGGCAGCATCGCCAGGAACTGGCTGGGGATCACGCTGTTGATCGCGCCCAGATAGGTGGCGAGCTGGTCGGCGAAGCCGAAGAAGAGCGCGGCGAGCAGCGCGCCGGTCGGGTTCCACCGGCCGAAGATCAGCGCGGCCAGTGCGATGAAGCCCTTGCCGCCGATCATGTTCTTGGTGAACGAGTAGAGCGCCAGCGTGTAGGACGCGCCACCGATGCCGGCGACCACGCCGGCCAGCAGCACGTTGCGGTAACGCACCCGCAGCACCTTGACGCCGAGTGTGTCGGCGGCGGTCGGGTGCTCGCCCACCGAGCGGGTACGCAGCCCCCACCGGGTCCGGAACAGCCCGATGTGGATCACCAGCACCAGGAGCAGGCCGAGGTAGAGGAAGATGTTGCCGCGGAACAGCGCCGGGCCGAGCACCGGGATGTCCTCGAGCAGCGGGATGTTCCAGTTGCTGAAGCGGGGTGAGCTGTTGTATTTCGTCGCGTCGGTCTGCATCAACCGCTCGTAGAGGAAGCCGGTGACACCGACCGCCAGCAGGTTCAGCACGATGCCCATGACGACCTGGTCGACCAGGTAGCGGATGGCGAAGACGGCCAGCAGCAGCGAGATGAACGCTCCACCGACGGCGGCGGCGACCAGGCCCACCCAGACGCTGCCGGAGATGCTGCCGAACAGCGCGCCGCTGAACGCGCCCATCAGCAACTGACCCTCGATGGCCACGTTGACCACGCCGGACCGCTCGCAGAGCACCCCGGCGAGCGCACCGAAGATCAGCGGCAGGGCCAGGATGAACGTACCCCGGATGATGTTGACCAGCGGCATGAAGTTCTGCCCGACCGGCGCGGCGGAGACCTGCCAGCAGAGGAAGGAGAGCACGAAGCCGACCAGCCCGACGCCGAGCACGGGAAGGAACCAGCGTTTCGGCACCCCCGCGAGCAGCGCCGCGCCGGCGGCGATCGCGATGATCCCGAACAGGATCGCCCCGATCGTGCCGTTGATCTCCAATGCGGCGCCGGCCGCGTCGTCGCTGAGCGTGAACCGGGCCTGCTGGTCGGTGGCGAGCGCGCCGAAGAGCACGGCCGACAGCAGGCCGAGCGCCAGCAGCGTCAGACCGACCTTGCGGCTACGGGTCCAGAAGCCCTCGTCGACCGGGGCGACCGCGATGTCGGGGACAGCCATGGTGGACATGAGTTACCAGCCCTTCGCCAGGCTCGTCTGCAACCGGGCGGCGCGCGCGGCCCGGAGCTGGAAGATCGCCTTCACCAGGGCCGGCGCGGCGATGAAGATGACGATCAGCGCCTGGAGCACGGTCACCAGCTCCAGCGAGATCCCCGAGTACGACTGCATCCGGTTGCCGCCGGCCTGGAGCGCCCCGAACAGCAGGCCTGCCAGCAGCACCCCCCACGGCTTCACCCGGCCGAGCAGCGCCACCAGGATGCCGTCGAAGCCGATCTGCGCGACCACCAGCGGGGTCAGTGCGCTGGCGGTGGAGCCGAGGACCATGTTCGAGCCACCGAGGCCGGCGAGGATCCCGGAGAAGACCATGATCAGGATGTAGGTCCGGGTGACGCTGATGCCCGCGGTCCGGGCGGCGTCCGGGTTGGCGCCGACCGCGCGCAGCTCGAAGCCGAGCGTCGAACGGTTCAGCAGCCAGGCGACCGCCCAGGTGGCCAGCACGGCGAGCAGGATGCCGGCGTGCACCCGCAGGTTGTCACCGAGCAGCCGGGGCAGCTGGGCGGAGGTGTCCACCGCCTTGCTGATCGCGTCGGTCCGGGTCGGATCCTGCACGCCGTTCTGCACGATCAACCAGGTGAGGAAGTACGTGGCGACGTAGTTGAGCATGATCGTGTTGATCACCTCGTGCGCCCCGGCACGGGCCTTGAGGATGCCCGGGATGAAACCCCAGATCGCCCCGCCCAGGCCGCCGGCCAGCACCGCCACCAGCAGGTGCAGGCCGGGGGGCAACGGCAGCAGGAAACCGGCCAGCGCCGCCAGGATCACGCCGACGGTGGCCTGGCCCTGGGCGCCGATGTTGAACAGGCCGCCGCGGAAGGCCAGCGCCACCGCCAGGCCGGTGAAGACCAGCGGCGCGGTGTAGGTGAGGGTCTCGGAGATCGGCGCGAGCACGGCCTGCCAGCCGTTGCTGCCGTTCAGCCAACCGGAGAACGCCTCCGGGTCGAAGATCGAGCCCTTGAACAGGTTCGCGTACGCCTCGCTGACCAGCGTCCAGCTGGCGCTGAAGGCGTCCGACGGGCGGGCGGTGATGTACGAGTAGGTGGAGAGCACGGCCGGATCAGAAATGATCATCAGCACCGCACCGACCACGATCGCCAGCACCAACGACAGCAGGGTCACCGTGAAGGTGTTGGCCGCCCAGAGATTGTCCAGGAACAGCCGGCCCAGGCTGGGCTTGGGCTCCGGTGCCGAGGGGTCCTGCTTGGTCGCCGGCTCGGCCCGTTCGGTGTTGCCGAGCGCGTTCTGCGCGGCCTGCGCCTCGCTCGCCGGCTCCTTGTCCGGGGAGCCGGACTGCGGGATGGGGTCGCTCATGCCTCGTCCTCGTTCGCGGAGCCTGCGTCGCTCGCCGGGCTCCCGTCGGTGGCCGCGCCATCGGTGGGCACGGCGTCCGTACCCGGCTCGTGGGCCGCGTCCGGGCTGATGCCGGCCATCAGCAGGCCGATCTCCTCGCGTGGGGTGTCCGGGCCGACGATGCCGATGATCCGACCTCGGTACATCACCGCGATCCGGTCGGCCAGCCCGATCACCTCGTCGAGTTCGCTGGAAACCACCATGACGGCGGTGCCGATGTCCCGCTCGCGGATGATCCGGCTGTGGATGAACTCGATGGACCCGACGTCGACGCCGCGGGTCGGTTGTGCGGCGATGAAGAGCTTCAGCGGCCGGGACAGCTCCCGTGCCACGATCACCTTCTGCTGGTTGCCGCCGGAGAGGGTGCCCACCGCCGCATCGGCCGATGAGGTGCGGACGTCGAACTGCTCGATCCGCTCCTTCGCCGAGGCCGCGATCGCGTCCGGCCTGAGCGCGAGCCCCGCACCGAACGGCGGCCGGTCGTAGATGTCCAGCACCAGGTTCTCCGCGACGCTGAACTCCTTGACCAGGCCGTCCACGCTGCGGTCCTCCGGCACGTAGCCGACGCCGGCGCGGAGCACCTTCTTGGTCGTCCAGCCGTCGATCCGGTCGCCGCCCAGGCTGACCGTGCCGGCGAGCACCGGCCGCAGGCCCATGATCGCCTCGATCAGCTCGGTCTGACCGTTGCCCTGCACGCCCGCCACGCCGAGCACCTCGCCCGCGCGTACGGTCAGGTCCACCCCGTCGACCGCGCGGATCTGCCGGTCGTCGTCGACGACCAGCCCGGCCACCTCCAGCATCGGCTCGCCCGGTGTGGCAGTGCCCTTGTCCACTGTGAGCCGGACGCTGCGCCCCACCATCAGCGCGGCCAGCTCGTCCCGGCTGGCCTCCGGGGAGGCGGTGCCGACGGTCTTCCCCCGCCGGATCACGGTGATCCGGTCGGCGATGGCCTTGACCTCGCCGAGCTTGTGGGTGATGAAGACGATCGACTTGCCGGCCGCCTTGAGCGACCGCATGACCGTCAGCAGTTCCTCGGTCTCCTGCGGGGTGAGCACGGCGGTCGGCTCGTCCAGGATGAGCAGGTCGACGTCGCGGGTGAGCGCCTTGACGATCTCGACGCGTTGTTGGATGCCGACCGGCAGGTCCTCGATCACCGCGTCCGGGTCGACCTGCAGGTTGTAGCGCTCGGACACCTCGGCGACCTCGCGCCGGGCGCGCCGCCGGTCCAGGAAACCGGCGATGCCGCCCCGGACCTGCTCGGCTCCGAGCATGATGTTCTCGGTGACCGTGAAGACCGGCACCAGCATGAAGTGCTGGTGCACCATGCCGATCCCGGCCGCGATCGCGTCGGACGGGCCCTTCAGCTTCAGCGGCTTGCCGTCGACCAGGATGTCGCCCTCGTCGGGCTGGTACAGCCCGTAGAGCACGTTCATCAGGGTCGACTTGCCCGCGCCGTTCTCGCCGAGCAGGGCATGAATCTCTCCAGGCTCCACCGTCAGATCGATGTGGTCGTTGGCGACCAGATCACCGAACCGCTTGGTGATGCCGCGCAGTTCGAGTCTCAGCGCAACCTCCTGGAGTGCGAGCGATGGTGCAGCGTAGCTGCCGTCGACCCGGCCGGCCGGCCCGGTCACCGTGGCGCGCGATCGGCCGCTCCGGCCCCACGGGTGGTCACCCGCGGCGCCGGAGCGGCCGGATCGGTCGTACCTGTCCCCCGCCGACCCTCCGATGATCTCACCGGAGGGACCGGCCGGTCGTCACTTGGTCGGCTGGGCCTGCGAGGTGACGGTGATGGTGCCGGCGGCGATGTCCGCCTTGATCTTGTCGATCTCGGTCTTCAGCTCGGCCGGAACCTTGCTGTCGAAGTCGTGGAACGGGGCGAGCGAGACACCGTTGTTGGCCAGGGTGCCGACGAAGCCCGGCTTGGCCGGCAGCTTGTCACCGGCGGCGGCCTTGACCACGGCCTCCTTGACGGCGTCCGGGATGTTCTTGACCACGGTGGTGATGATCGCCGCGCAGTCCGGGGTGCTCTCGCAGCCGTCGACGTCCACCCAGATGGTGTTGTACTTGCCGCCCGAGGCCTTGGCCGCGGCGGTCGTACCGAGGCCGGAGCCGCCGGCGACCGGCATGATGATGTCCGCGCCCTGGGCGACCAGCGTGTCGGAGACCTTCTTGCCCTCGTCCTGCTTGGCGAAGTCGTTGGTGAAGGAACCCTTCTGGGCCGCCTTGTCCCAGCCGAGCGCCTGGACGTTCTTCTTCTTGGTGGTGTTGTAGTACGCCACGCCGTCGACGAAGCCGTCCATGAAGATGGTCACCGGCGGGATCGGCAGGGCGCCGTAGGTGGCCACCTTGCCGGTCTTGGTCATCCCGGCGGCCAGGTAGCCCGCCTGGAAGGCGGCCTGCGCGGTGTCGAACTGCATCGGGTAGACGTTGGCGTCACCCGGGTTGGCGTCGACGATGCCGAACTCCTGGTTCGGGTTCGCCTTGGCGATCTTCGAAGTGGCGTTCGACATCAGGCCACCGACGGCCAGGATGAAGTTGCACTTCTGGTTGACGTACTGCGTCAGGTTCGGCTCGTAGTCGGCCTCGGCCTTCGACGCGACGTACTTGATGTCGATGTTGTCGTTGGCGGCCTTGGCCTCCTGCAGGCCCTTCCAGGCCGAAGCGTTGAACGACTTGTCGTCGATGCCGCCGACGTCGGTCACCATGCAGGCGCTGAACTTCTTGGCGCCACTGCCGGCGTTGTTGTCATCCTTGGGGGCCTCGCCACACGCGGCGGCGGTGAGCGCGAGCCCACCCACCGCGAAGATCGAGGCGATCCGCATCCCACGCACCGAGCGCAAGACGTCTCCTTCCCATTGCACACCGCGCCTAGTGCGGTGGCAGCCCATCAGCCGACCTGCGGTGTGCCGCCGGCTGTCCCACGTTACGGACGGGAGCGTACGCCCGCGCCCACCCACCAGCCGACAATCGTGCACGACTGTTGAGCGCCTGTTACCCGGGTGTAATCCGCGCGTGGGGCAAGTCACTCTTCGTGCTGGTAGGCGAGCAGCCCAGTGTCACGAACGTCCGCTTTTCGGGGGCGGCCCCCTCCTCGGACGTTACCGCCAAAAGACCGCGACCGCCGCGTTGACCAGCGTCAGGCCGACGATCGCGAGGAAGTGACCGCGATTGACCACGTCCCGCTTCCGCGAGAAGAAGACCATGACGAAGATCAGCAGCGCGATCACCAACTTCGTCACGAGCTTCGCCGGCGCCGGCTCGTCACCGTCGCGCAGCGGGGCGGAGAGGCCGAGCCCGGTCAGCAACTGGATCACCGACCCCCAGAGCATGGCCTGGTTGATCCGCAGCCGGCCGCTGATGTATTGGGCGATCGAGCCGCCGAGCAGCAGGGCGAAACCGATCAGATGGACATAGAGGAGAATCAGTCGCAGTGCTTCCACGCCGCACATCCTCCCCTATCAACGACAGTTCGTAGTAGGGGGTACCGCGATCGGCGCGTCGTTCAGCACAGCCGCCAGACCTGGAAGGTGGGGCCGTCACCGGGCAGGGTCACCGAGCCGTCCGGGCCGGGCCTGAGCGCCGGCGCACCCCCGTACACGTTCTCCGCCGCCGGAAGCCCGGCCAGCCGCACCGGTCCACCGGGCGCCCGGCGGGCGAGCACCAGCACCGCCCCGGTCGGCGCCTCGCGCAGGAAGACGAGCGTGTCCCTGTCGTGGTGCAGCCGCCGCAGGCCGCCGTGGCGCAGCGCCGGCTCGCCCCGCCGCAGCGCGATCAGCGCCCGGTACGCAGCGAACGTGCCGCCGTCCCAGGTCTGGGGGCGGTGCCACGGCATCGGGGTACGCGACGATTCGCCGTTCGTGCCGGTCAGACCCAGCTCATCCCCCGCGAAGATCATCGGGATGCCGGGCATGGTGGCGAGCAGCCCGGCGGCGACCTCCTGTCGGGCCGCGTCGCCGACCACCGTCCGAATCCGAGCCGAGTCGTGCGAGCCGAGCAGTTGCCACGAGTGCACGTACGAACGCCAGGACACCAGCGACCGGTAGGCGTCCATGGTCGCCAGCACGGCGTCCGCGTCCCGGCGGGGCACCCCGCCCGGAGTGCCGAGAAAGTTGGGCACCGGCTGGTCGCCGTGCCGTAGCCAGGACCAGACCGGGTCGGTGAAGCCGACGTAGTTCATTGTGCCGTGCCAGCCGTCGCGGTCCAGGTCACCGGTGTGGTCGTGGCCGTGCTCGGCCATCAGCAGGCCGTCCGGCCGATCCCGGGCGACCACCGCGCGCAGCAGCGCCGCCACCTCGTGGGTGTACGCGTCGGCGCCGCGGCGGCCGGTCATGTTCGCCACGTCCACCCGCCACCCGTCCAGCCCGTACGGCGGGCGCAGCAAGCGGCGCAGCACCGCGTCCTCGTCGGTGGCGAAGCGGCGGCGTAGCTCGGCGCTTCCCCAGTTCAGCTTCGGCAGCGACGTCACCCCGTTCCACGACTCGTAGTCCCCGGTGATCTCGTCGAAGTAGTACAGCCCCCGTTCGGGCCCGTGCACCTGGGAGGAGGCGGCGGTGAACCAGTCGTGCGCGTCGCCGGTGTGGTTGCTGGTGATGTCGCCGAGCAGCCGCCAGCCCCGGGCCCGTACCGCGTCCGCGAGCCGGGCCAGCGCGGCGTCCCCGCCGAGCAGCGGGTCGACCCGGTCGAAGCTGGCCGCGTCGTAGCGGTGGTTGGAGCGCGCCGGGAAGATCGGGGTGAGGTAGAGCGTGTTCACTCCGAGCCGGTCCAGGTGGTCCAGCCGCTCGGCGATCCCGTCCAGGTCGCCGCCGTAGAGCTGGCGCGGGGTTTCCGGGCCACACCCGATGACCGGGGTGTCCCAGTCGCACGGGATCGCCCAGTCCGGCAGCTGCCGGGCCTCGGCCGCCGGCGAGCGGGCGAACCGGTCCGGGAAGACCTGGTAGATCACCGCGTCCCGCGCCCAGGACGGCGGCGGGGCGTGGCTGACCAGCTTGAAGTCACACTGGTCGGGCACGTCGTGGTCGACCAGCCCGGCGGCGGTCAGCCACCGGGGGCCGCGCCGCCCGGAGAGCAGGAAGCGGTAGTTGCTCACCGGGTTGCGCGCCTCGACCTCGGCCCGCCACCAGACCTCCCGGCCGTCGACGCGGTCCACGCTGGCCTCGCGGAAACGCGGCTCACCGTCACCTGTGGTGCGCACGTGCACCTGCTGGACGTCGGCCCCGGCCGGCACCCGGACGAAGACGTCGACCGTCTCCCCCAGCGTGGGCTCCTGCTGCGGGACGTAGCTGGCGGATCCGTCGTGGTGCGGCTGCACGATCTTCCTTTCCGGGCGGCGTGCGGGAAGGCCTGCGCGGGGGTACGGCCGCACGCCGGGCGGCGCGGCAGGGTGCGGCTACCCCTTCACCGCGCCCGCCGTCAGCCCGGAGACGATGTAGCGCTGCAGGAGCTGGAAGACCAGCACCGTCGGGATCGCGGTGAGCAGGGTGCCGGCCGCGAAGATGCCGAAGTTGTTGTTGCGCTCGTTGCCCTCCAACATCCCGTACATGCCGACCGCCAGGGTCTTCGAGTCGGTGCCGGTGAGGAACACGTTGGCCATCAGGAACTCGTTGATGGTGCCGATGAACGCCAGCAGCCCGGTCACCGCCAGGATCGGCGCCACCAGCGGCAGCATGATCCGGAAGAAGACCTGGGCGTGCGACGCCCCGTCCATGGTCGCCGACTCGTCCAGCTCCCGGGGCAGGGTGTCGAAGAAGCCCTTCATCAGCCAGGTGTTCACCCCGAGCGCGCCGCCCATGTAGAGCAGCAAGAGCCCCCACGGGGTGTTGAAGCCGATCGACGGCCACAGGTCGGTGATCGTGCCGAAGATCAGGTAGATCGCCACGATCGCCAGGAACTGCGGGAACATCTGGATCAACAGCAGGGCGAGCAGCCCCACCCGGCGGCCGCGGAACCGCATCCGGGAGAAGGCGTACGCGGCCAACGCGGAGAGGAACACCGACGCGAACGAGGCCACCCCGGCGATCAGCAGCGAGTTGAGGAACCACCGCCCGAAGGCGGTCCGCTCGAACAACCCGCCGAAGTTGCCGAGCGACACCCCGTCGGTCGGCACCAGGTCGGAGGTGGAGAGCGTGCCGAGCGGGTTGAGCGCGGCGGACAGCACGAACACGATCGGGAAGAGGCTGAACAGCACGCCGAGCACGGCGACCACGTGCCGCCAGCCGACCTGCGCGAACCAGCGGTTGCTCCGCCGGCCGGTGACATTGCGGTTGACCGCCGGCGGCGGACCTGCCGGGTCGCCGGTACGCATGGCCCCGGTGAGCGTGGTCACGAGTACACCTCCTCCTGCTGACGGGTCCGCCGGAAGCTGACCGCCGAGACCACCGCGACGATGGCGAAGATGAACAGTGAGATCGCGGCGGCGAAGCCGAACTCCGCGCCCTGCCCGCCGAAGGCGAGCCGGTAGGTGTACGTGATGAGCAGGTCCGTCGCCCCGTTGGTCGGGTTGTCGGCCGGGAACGGCGCACCCTCTGTGGTCAGGTAGATCGCGTTGAAGTTGTTGAAGTTGTACGCGAACGACGAGATCAGCAGCGGGGAGAGCGCGACCAGCAGCAGGGGCAGGGTGACCGCCCGGAAGGACTGCCAGGGCGAGGCCCCGTCGACCGAGGTCGCCTCGGTGAGCTCTCGCGGGATGGCCTGCAACGCACCGGTGGCCACCAGGAACATGTACGGGTAGCCGAGCCAGAGCTGCACCAGGATGACCGCGAGGCGCGCCGTCCACGCGTGGCCGAACCAGTCCACGTCCAGGCCGAACAGGTTGTTGATCAGACCGAAGTCGGCGTTGAACATGTCCCGCCAGGCGAGCAGCATCGCGAACGACGGCATGGCGTACGGCAGGACGAGCAGCACCCGGTAGAGGTTGGTGCCGCGCATCCGGGGCGAGTGCAGCACGAGCGCGATCAGCATGCCGAGCAGGAACGTCCCGCCGGTGGAGGCGACGGCGAAGGTGAAGTTCCAGATCAGCGTGCCGAGGAACGGGCCGGAGATGTTCTTGTCGGTGAGCACCCGGGTGAAGTTGCTCAGCCCGACGCCGACCTTCCAGCCCTGCGCGAGCCGCTCGCCGTCGGCGGCGACGAAGGCGCCCACCTCCTCGTCGGCGGTCCAGGTCTGCCCGGTCTCGGTGTCCCGGACGCAGTCGCAGCCGGCCTCGTACGCCCGCACCGCCTTGCCCTCGTACGCGCGGGACAGGCCGCTGGAACGCAGCGCGCCGCCGGCGGTGGGCACCACCAGGTCGGTGATCTCCTTGCTGCGGGCGCTGGCCTGGCCGAAGTTGAGCACGGTGTAGCCGTCGGCGGCGGTGACCTTGCCGGCCGGGGTGACCGAGACGTCGGCGGCGTCGAGCTGGCGTAGCCCGCCGGTGTCGCCGGCCGAGACCGTGCCGGTGGCGGGGTCGGTGACCAGGAAGACCAGCGGTCCGGTGGCCGGGTCGCCCTTGGTGGCGATCGACAGGGCGTACTCGGCGGAGCCGGGCACCTGGGTGACCGAGGAGGTCTGGATCGCGACGACCGCGTCGTCCTTGCTGCCCCGGTGCCCGTCGCCGAAGTTGGTGAAGGCGGTGCTGGCCGTGTAGAGCACAGGGAAGACCTGGAAGGCGATCAGGAACAGGGTGCCCGGGACCAGGTACTTGGCCGGGATGTGCCGGCGGGTGAGGTACAGGTAGAACAGTCCGGCGGTGGTCGCCGCCAGCAGGGCCAGACCGGCCCACTCCCGTGCGTCGATGAGCGGGAAGGCCGCCCAGACCGCGATACCTGCGGTCAGGCCGAGCAGGAGCACCTTGCCGGCCAGGCCGGTCAGGGTGATCGGCGCGTGGTCACGCGCGGAACGGGAGCGCGGGGGCCGGGAGCCGACGGGCCCCCGGCCCGGGGCCTGCGTGGCAGGCCCCGGGCCGGACAGCGGCGTGCTCATTACTTGATCTGGCCGGAGATGGTCTTGCCGGCCGCGGTGATGGTGCTGGTCGGGTCGGCGCCACCGATGACGGCGGCCTCGGCCTTGCCGAACGGGTCCCAGATCGCGGCCATCGCCGGGATGGCCGGAAGCACCTGGCCGTTCCTGCCGGCCTCCTGGAACTTGGCCAGGTCCGGGTCGCTGGCCTTGACCTGGTCGAGGGCGGCGGTCAGCGCCGGCGGCCGGGGCTCGGCGTTGTACAGCGCGACGGCCAGCTCGGGGGTGGTGGTGTAGTTGGCCACGAACTCCTGGGCCAGCGCCTTGTTCTTGCCCTTGGTGGCGACGTAGAAGGCCTGCACACCCACGAACGGCTGCGCCTCCTTGCCACCGGCGAAGCCGGGGATGGCGGAGATGTCGTACTTGATGTTGGCCTTCTTGATGTCGGCCACCGCCCACGGGCCGGAGACCAGGTACGCACACTTCTTGCTGGTGAAGGTGGCGATCGAGTTGGTGTCCGCGATGGAGCGCTTGAGCACGCCGGCGCCCTTCTCGCCGAGCGCGCCGATCTTCTTGAACGCCTCGATCGACGCGGGCTTGCCCACGCCCAGGTCCTTCGGGTCGTAGTCGCCGTTGGCGCCGGTGCCGAAGAGGTAGCCGCCGGCCGAGGTGTACAGCGGGTAGATGTGGTACGCGTCGCCCTTCTGGCCGACCTGGAGGCAGAGCGTCTCGGTGGCCTTCTTCGCCGTCTTGAGCTGCTTGCCCGTGGCGACCAGGTCCTCAATGGTCTTCGGCGCCTCGGGGGCCAGTTCGGTGTTGCGGATCAGCGCGAGGTTCTCCTGCGCGTACGGCACGCCGTAGACCTGGCCGTTGAAGGTGACCGCCTTGATGGCGGTCTCGTTGAACGCGCTCTTCTGCTCAGCGGCGAGCTGCACGGGGTCGATGGCGCCGTTCTGCACCAGGTTGCCGATCCAGTCGTGCGCGCCGACCACCACGTCGGGGCCGCTGCCCTGCTGGGAGGCGGTGACGAAGTTGGTCTGCAGGTCCTTGCTGACGGCCTCGACCTCGACGGTGACGCCGTTCTCCTGACCGAACTTCTCGGCGAACGGCTTGAGGGCGGCGGTCCGCTTGTCGTCCGCCCAGATCACCAGTTTGCCGCCGGCGGCCTTGGGGGATTCCTTCGCGGCCGGCTCGTCGCTGTCGCCACCACAGCCGGAGGCGGCCAGCGCCAGGGCGAAGAGGGCGACCACACCCGCGGTACGGATGCGCATCGGTACTCCTGTCGTCATGGTGGGTCCGCCGGGGGAAGGGCAGCCCGCCAGTGGGAAGCTCTGGAAGTTCTTGCCAACCGGCGCAGCGATGCCGCGCCGCTGCTCTCGCATGTTGCCGGGACGTTAGCAAGAGGTTGCAGATAATGGAAGGGTTTGCAGAGAGCCCCGCAAGAACTTGCCGGTGGGCTAAAGTGCCGCCATGCGCGCTCGACTGTCCGACATCGCCCAGCAGGCCGAAGTCAGCGAGGCCACGGTGTCGCGGGTGCTCAACGACCGCCCCGGCGTGGCCCCGGAGACCCGGCAGGCCGTCCTCACCGCCCTCGACGTGCTCGGCTACGAGCGACCAGCCCGGTTGCGCAAGCGCAGCGCCGGGCTGGTCGGCCTGGTGGTCCCGGAGCTGGACAACCCGATCTTCCCCGCCTTCGCCCAGGTCATCGAGTCGACGCTGGCGCAGAGCGGGTTCACCCCGGTGCTCTGCACCCAGACCGCCGGCGGAGTCACCGAGGACGAGTACGTCGAGATGCTGCTGGACCGGCAGGTCTCCGGGATCGTCTTCGTCTCCGGCCTGCACGCCGACACCGCCGCCAACCACGACCGCTACCGGGCGTTGATCGCCCGGCCGTTGCCGGTCGTGATGATCAACGGGTACGTCCCCGGCATCGGCGCCCCCTTCGTCTCGTGCGACGACGGGGAGGCCGCCGAGCTGGCGGTGGCCCATCTGGTCGCGCTCGGGCACCGCCGGATCGGCCTGATCACCGGCCCCGACCGGTTCGTCCCGGTGCAGCGCAAGGTGGCCGGCTGGCGCTCCGCGATGACCCGGCTGGCCGGCGTCGCCGAGGCCGACCTGGGCCCACTGGCCGAGCTGTCGCTGTTCGGTGTGGAGGGTGGCGAGGCGGCGGCCGGCCGGCTGCTGGACCGCGGCGTGACAGGTGTGGTGTGCGGCTCCGACCTGATGGCGCTCGGCGCGGTCCGGGCCGCCCGCCAGCGGGGCCTGACCGTCCCCGGCGATCTCTCCGTGGTCGGCTACGACGACTCGCCGCTGATGGCCTTCACCGATCCGCCGCTGACCACCATGCGGCAGCCGGTCATCGCGATGGCGGTGGCCGCGGTCCGGGCCCTGGTGGACGAGATCAACGGGCACGGCGCTCCGCACTCGGAGTACCTGTTCCGCCCAGAGCTGGTGGTACGCGGCTCCACAGCGGTCGCCCCGAGCTCCGCGCGGCTGGCTTACGCAAGATCTGCTTGACTCTTGCAGCGGCGGGCCGGCATATTGCTCGGATGATCAGCACCGCCACCCCGCCCCGCACCGCCGACGACGACTGGTGGCGCGCCGCGGTCGTCTACCAGGTCTACGTCCGCAGCTTCGCCGACAGCGACGGCGACGGCACCGGTGACCTCCAGGGTATCCGGCAGCGCGTGCCGTACCTGCGCGACCTCGGGGTGGACGCGCTCTGGCTGACCCCCTTCTACACCTCGCCGATGATCGACGGCGGGTACGACGTCGCCGACTACCGGGACGTCGACCCGATGTTCGGCACCCTCGCCGACTTCGACGCGATGATCACCGACGCGCACGCCCTCGGCCTGCGGATCATCGTCGATCTGGTGCCCAACCACACCTCCAGCGCACACCGCTGGTTCACCGCCGCCCTGGCCGCCGGCCCCGGCTCGCCGGAGCGGGCCCGCTATCTCTTCGCCGAGGGCCGGGGCGCGCACGGCGAGCTGCCGCCGAACGACTGGGAGAGCATCTTCGGGGGCCCCGCCTGGACCCGCGTCCCGGACGGCGAGTGGTACCTGCACCTGTTCGACCCGGCCCAGCCGGACCTGAACTGGCGCCACCCCGAGGTCCGCGCCGAGTTCGAGGACGTGCTGCGGTTCTGGCTGGACCGGGGCGTGGACGGCTTCCGGGTCGACGTGGCACACGGCATGATCAAGGCCGAGGGTCTGCCGGACGTCGGCTTCAGCACGCTGACCACCGGCCAGCGCCAGGTCGAGCTGCTCGGCAAGGGCCGGCTGCCCTACTTCGACCAGGACGAGGTGCACGAGATCTACCGCGCCTGGCGGCCCATCCTGGACAGCTACCCCGGGGGCCGGATGGCCGTCGCCGAGGCGTGGGCCGAGACCCCGCAGCGGCTGGCCCGCTACATCGGCCCGGACGAGCTGCACCAGGCGTTCAGCTTCGACTTCCTCGACGCGACCTGGTCGGCGGACTCGTTCCGCAAGGTGATCGACACCGCGCTGGCCGAGTCGAGAGTGGTCGGCGCGCCCACCACCTGGGTGCTGTCCAACCACGACAAGCAGCGACACGTCACCCGCTACGGCGACGGGGCCGAGGGGCTGCGCCGTGCCCGCGCGGCCAGCCTGCTGATGCTCGCCCTACCTGGCTGCGCCTACCTCTACCAGGGCGAGGAGCTGGGCCTCCCCGAGGTTCTCGACCTCCCCGACGAACTTCGCCAGGACCCGGCGTTCCTGCGCACCGGCGAGAGCCGGGACGGCTGCCGGGTGCCCATCCCGTGGAGCGGTCAGCTGGCCCCGTACGGCTTCGGGCCGGCCGGCAGCGAACTGAGCTGGCTGCCCGCGCCGGCGACCTGGTCGGCCCTCTCGGTCACCGCGCAGACCGGCGTGCCCGGCTCGACGCTGGAGCTGTACCGCACGGCGCTACGGATCCGGCACGAGCACCCGGCGCTGGCCGCCGACGCCGGCGGGGTGACCTGGCTGGAGAGCGGGCCGGGCGTGCTGGCGTTCTCCCGCGCCGCCGGCGCGACCGTGCTGACCTGCGTGGTCAACCTCAGCGGCGCACCGGTCCCCACCGACGGGTACGGCGAACCGCTCGTCTCCAGCGAGGCGCTCACCGGGCAGGGCTCCGGCCACCTGCTGCCGGTCGACGCGGCCGCCTGGTTGGAACGGCGCTGAGCGGGTAACCCGTCATCGACCTGGTCGTCCGTCGTGCCCCGCGCCGACGGGCGACTGGGCTACCGGCCCCTTGTGGTGGGGGGTGAGGTGGCGCCGGCGCCACGCGGAGTCCGCTCCGCGCGGCGCCGGTGTCCGTCCGGGCCGAGGTGTATCCCGTCGCCACCGGGGGTACCGGACAGGACACCCGCACGGTGGAGGTGACCCCGATGGTGGTACGGATGGCGCAGTGCACCATCGACGTCGAGGACGTGGACCTGATGGTCGCGTTCTGGTCGGCCGCCCTCGGCTACGAGATCGAGCAGGACGGCGACGGCAGCGCGAAGCTCTGGCCGCCGGGGCAGCCCTCCGCCGCGGTGCCCAGCGTCTGGTTGCAGGGCTCCGGCACACCGAAGCGGGGCAAGAACCGGCTGCACCTCGACCTCGTCTCCGACGGCGACCCGCAGGTCGAGGTGCGGCGGCTGATCGAGCTCGGCGCGCGGCAGATCGACGTCGGGCAGACCGGGACCGAGCAGTTCACGGTGCTCGCCGACCCTGAGGGCAACGAGTTCTGCGTTTTGGACTCGCCGCCGACCCGCTGACCGCGCCGTCATCGACGGGCGGGCGGCGTCGCCGGGCCGGAGCCGCTCACTTCGCGGTGAGCAGCGCTGCGATCCGGGTGAAGCCGGCGCGCACCTCGGCCTCGTCCGGCGGCTCGGCGGGTTCGCCATGGCCCGCCTCGTCGGCGGCGGCGTCCAGCTCCTCGTCGATCACGTCCTCGAAGTCGCCGTACAGGTCGGCCCCCTCGACCTGCCGGGCCTCGTCCTCGGCGGCGACCTGCGCGGCGGCGATCTCGCTGCGGATCTCGTCGGCGGAAAGCGCCGGCAGCAGCGGCTCCACCACGGCCATCAACTGCTCCTCAGCCACCACCGCCTCGGCCAGCGCCAACGCGTGCGGCCGCTCGTACGGCCCGCAGACCACCGGCTCCCACTCGTCGAGGTCACCGAGCGGGCCGAAGGTGATGATCCACGGCAGGCCGAGCATCGGCGAGTCGGCCGGCAGGTCCAGTGTCATGAGTGCGCCCACCGGCTCATCATGGTCCGCCAACGCGAGCGGTGACGCCGTTCGCCTCAGTTGTCGCCCGTCCGGCGCCCGATGAGGCTCCGGTCAGCCGGGGCGGGCGGCGTCCAGGGCGGCGCGGACCAGGGCGAGCGCGGTGGCCGGCGGCACGCCGAGCCGGACCGCCTCCGCCGCGTACCCGGCCGCCGCCCGGTGCAGCCGGTCCACGGCGTCGTCCCGGCCCGGGGCCACGAAGGTGCCGTTGCGTCCCCGGGTCTCCAGCAGCCCGGCCGCCTCCAGCTCCCGGTACGCCCGGGCCACCGTGTTCGCCGCCAGCCGCAGGTCGGCGGCGAGCTGCCGGACGGTGGGCAGGCGGCTGCCCACCGGCAACCGGCCGTCGCCGATCAACTCGGCAAGCTGCACCCGCACCTGCTCGTACGGGGGCACCGCCGAGTCAGGATCGACCGTGATCAGCACGTCCGGCACCTCCGCCATCAGCCCGCACCGCCCGGCGCACCGGGATCGGTGTCCTCGTCGAGATTCGGCGGCGGGGCGCCCTCCGCCAGGTCGACCACCCGCCCGCGCGTGCTGGTCGCGAGGAGCGCCGCCCCGAACAGCACCAGCTGGTTGAGCAGGTAGAGATAGAGCAGCAGGCCGACGGCACCGGCCACCACCGTGTACGCCGGGTTCCGCTCGGTGCGCACCACGTAGTACCGCCCGACGGTGTTCAGCAGCGTGATGCCGACCGCGACCAGCACCACCACCGGGCGCAGCCGGGAGCGGCTCACCCGCAGCCGGGGCACCGCGAGCAGCAGTGCGGTGGCGAGCACAGCGTTGATCAGCACGCTGAGCACGGCGCTGATCGTGGTCAGGCCGACCGAGCCGGTGCTGCGCAGCAGGAAGCGCAGCAGCGACTCCAACGCGTCCACCGCCGCCACCGAGACGCCGAGCAGCACGAAGACGCCGATCATCACGCCCAGGTCGACCAACCGCCGGATCACCAGGTTGCCGGGCTGCTGGTTTAGCCGGTACATCAACCGCTGCGAGGAACGGATCGCCTCCACCCAGCCGATCCCGGTGAAGACCAGGATGACGAGGCCGACCACACCGACCGTTCCGCTGGAGTTGGCGATCTGCTGGGCGTCCAGGAACGGCAGGTTGTCCTTCAGGAAATCGGCCGCCGCCGCGCTGACCTCGTCGTTGTCCTCGAGGATCGCGCCGAAGATGGAGTACGCGACCAGCGCGAGGGCGAACACCGCGAAGAAGCCGTAGTAGGCGATCGCCGCCGCCAGCCGCCCGGCCAGCACCTCGGCGTAGAGCGCGCCGGCTCGCCACACGTGGTCGAAGAGCCCCGACCGGCAGCGCGCGGCGCTCACCCAGCGGTCGATGCCCGCCTCGATCCGGCCGATCACGTTCACGCGGTCATCCTCGCCGATCTCCCGCCGCCGTGGTGGCAACCGGCTACCCGTGCTCGCCGGGCGGCGCGTCGCCGGCCGGTCAACCGCCGAGGCGGAAGTCCCGACGCGGCTGCCAGCGGGCCTGCCCGCTGTGCGAGAACAGGGTGAACGACTCGACCTCGAACATCGCGGAGAAGTCCGCCAGATCCTCGTACGCCTTGTCCAGCGCCTCCGGCGCCACGTCCTGCGCCACTGTGACGTGCGGATGGTACGGGAACCGGGTCTGGCGGTGCAGGCCCGGCGTCGCGGCGATGGCGGAGGCGAGCAGCTCGCACTCGCTGATCCCGGCGGCCACCGCCACGAACACCACCTGGGTCACCGGGCGGAATGTGCCGGTGCCCCGCAGGTGCAGCGTGAACGGCAGGTGCGCGGCGGCGACGCTGGCGAGGTGCCGCTCGACGATCGGCAGGTTGGCCGTCGGGATCTCGGTGGGCCCGAGCAGCGTCACGTGCGCGGGTACGGCCAGCGGGTCACCGGCCTCGACCCGCCGCCGGGTGAGCTGCATCCCCCACGGCTCCGGGATGTCCACCGCGATGCCGATCTGGATGGTGTCACCGGTCGGCGGCACCCCACCACTGCGATCCACGCTCCGCGCCGCCCCTTCGGCCACCGACCCGCCCACCCGTCCCGCGGCGCTATTCGCCGCGCACCGGCGGGAAGAACCCGACCCGCTCGTACGCCGACCGCAGGGTGGCCCCGGCCACCGCCCGAGCCTTCTCCGCGCCGGCGGCGAGCAGCTTGTCCAGCTGCGCCGGGTCGTCGAGGTACGTGCTGGTGCGCTGCTGGATCGGGCGGACGAACTCCGCCACCACCTCGGCCAGGTCCTTCTTCAGGTCGCCGTAGCCGCGACCGGCGTACGCGGCCACCAGCTCGTCGATGCCGCGCCCGCTGAGCGCCGAGTGGATGGTCAGCAGGTTGGACACGCCCGGCTTGGTCTCGGCGTCGAAGACGATCTCCCGGCCGGTGTCGGTCACCGCCGAGCGGATCTTCTTCGCCGACCGGGCCGGGTCCTCCAGCAGGTCGATGATGCCTGCCGGTGAGGACGACGACTTGGACATCTTCGCTGTCGGGTCCTGCAGGTCGGTGATCTTCGCGGTGTCCTTGACGATGTGCGGCGCGGGAACGGTGAACGTCGGGCCGAACAGCGAGTTGAACCGCTGGGCCAGGTCCCGGGAGAGCTCCAGGTGCTGGCGCTGGTCCTCGCCGACCGGCACCGCGTTGGCCTGGTAGAGCAGAATGTCGGCGGCCTGCAGGATCGGGTAGGTGAACAGGCCGACGCTGGCCCGCTCGTTGCCCTGCTTCTGCGACTTGTCCTTGAACTGCGTCATCCGGCTGGCCTCGCCGAAGCCGGTGATGCAGCCGAGCACCCAGGCCAGCTGCGGGTGCTCGGGCACCTGCGACTGCACGAACAGGGTGCTGCGCTCCGGGTCCAGACCGACCGCGAAGAGCTGGGCGGCGGCCACCCGGGTCCGCTGGCGCAGCAGCGCCGGGTCGTGTCCCGCCGTGATGGCGTGGAGGTCCACCACGCAGTAGAAGGCGTCGTGGGTCTCCTGCAGGGCCACCCAGTGCCGCACCGCGCCGAGGTAGTTGCCGAGGTGGAACGAGTCGGCCGTCGGCTGGATGCCGGAGAAGACGCGGGGGCGGGCGGGAACGTCGGACATGCCGATAATTCTGTCAGCAAGCAACGGGGTCCGTCATGACGGGCCGGCGGGTCGCCCGCGGCCCGCCGGTGTCGGGGCGTTGACCTCGCGCGCTTCCCTCGCGCCAACCCGGCGGGCGGGCGCGACACCGGCCTCGAGCTGCTGCCCCGCCACCGCCTCGCACGCCTGCCCCGCCCCGGCGTCCCGCGCCGCCGCGCCGCCGGACTCCCGGCGTTGCTCCGGCACCCGCAGGGCGGAGACGGCGACCCGGGCCACCCGGCGTCCGTCGAGGGCCAGCACCCGCAGCAGCCAACCGCCCACCGGGTCGGCCGGGTCGGGTCCGCCGGCTTCGGCCGGCTCAACGGGTACCGGCACCTCGTCGCCGGTGACCGGTAGTCGGCCCAGCGCGGCCATCACGAACCCGCCGACCGTCTCGTACGGCCCGGCGGGGAGCGACACCCCCGTCCGTTCGGCGAAGTCGGCCAGGTTGAGCCGACCGTCCACCACGGCGGGCAGGCCGGCGTGCACCGGGTCCGGCGTGACGTCGTACTCGTCGCGGATCTCGCCGATCAGCTCCTCGATCAGGTCCTCCAGGGTGACGATCCCGGCGGTACCGCCGTACTCGTCGACGACCACCGCGAGGTGCTGACCCTCCCGGCGCATCTCGGTCAGCGCCGGCAGCACCCGCTTGCTGCCGGGCAGCCGCTTCACCTCCCGGGTGAGCTCGCCGACGGTGGCGCACGCGTCGGCGTCCGGGCGCAGCAGCACGTCTCGCAGGTGCACGAAGCCGACCACGTCGTCGTGGGTGCCGTCGGTGACCGGGTAGCGGGTGTGCGTCTCGGCGCGGACCAGCCGGGCGGCCTCGGCGATGGTCAGCCCGGCGGGCAGGAAGACCACCTCGGTGCGGGGCATCATCACCTCACGGACCAGGCTGGCTCCGGCCACCAGAACCTCGTCGATGATCCGCCGCTCATCCGGGTCGAGCAGCGTGTTCGCCGCGACCAGGTCACGCAGTTCGGCCTCGGAGATGCGCTCGCGGCCGGCTGCCGGGCCGGTCCCCAGCAGGTCGGTGACGAGACGGGTGGCGCCGTCGGCGGCGCGGACCACGACCCGGGCGACGGCCCGGGCGAGCGGGCCAGGGTCGCGGCGGGGCCTCCCCCGCGCGCCTCGCCGGAGCCCGGTACGGGCCGCTTCCCGCATGACAGAGATGGTAGACACCGACGGCCCGCCGCACCGGGGTTCGCACGGGACGGACCAAATGTTCGGCTCTGTTTAATCGTGAGAGATTATGATGGAATGGGGGCGGCGGCATGATCGGCCGGGGGCCGCCCGCCACCGTAGGGTGATTCACCGAGGCCACGTCCCGGGTGGGCCAGGCAGGGAGGCAACGACGTGAAACTGCTCGTCACCGGAGGCGCCGGCTTCATCGGCAGCGTAGTGACCCGGATGCTGCTCGACGCGGGTCACCAGGTGGTGGTTCTGGACGATCTGCGTACCGGCCACCGCGAGGCGCTCGCTCCGGATGCGACGCACGTCGAGGCGTCCATCCACGACGCCGCGCGGATCGTCACCCCCGACGCCGGCTTCGACGGGGTGCTGCACTTCGCCGCCCTGATCGCCGCCGGCGAGTCGATGGTCAAGCCGGAGCTGTACTGGCAGACCAACACGGTCGGCACGCTCGCCCTGATCGACGCGGTCCGGGCCGCCGGGGTGCCGAGGATGGTCTTCTCCTCCACCGCCGCCGTCTACGGCAACCCCACCGAGCTGCCCATCCCGGAGACCGCGGTCAAGGCGCCCACCAACACGTACGGCGCCACCAAGCTCGCCGTCGACATGGCGCTCACCTCCGAGACGATCGCCCACGGGCTGGCCGCCGTGTCGCTGCGCTACTTCAACGTGGCCGGCGCGCACCTCGCCGGTGACGTCGCGCTCGGCGAGCGGCACGACCCGGAGACGCACCTGATCCCTATCGCGTTGGAGGTCGCCGCCGGCCGACGGGAGAAGCTCCAGCTCTTCGGCGACGACTACCCCACAGTCGACGGCACCTGCGTCCGCGACTACATCCACGTCGCCGACCTGGCCCGGGCCCACCTGCTGGCGCTGGACGCGGCGACCGCCGGCCAGCACCGGATCTACAACCTGGGCAACGGCAACGGCTTCACCAACCGGCAGGTGGTCGACGTGGTCCGCGAGGTCACCGGGCACGCACTGCCGGTCGAGGTGGCACCCCGCCGCGAGGGCGACCCGGCGGAGCTGGTCGCCTCCTCGGCACTGGCCCGTGACGAGCTGGGCTGGGTGCCGCAGAAGCCGACCCTGCACGACATGGTCGGGGACGCCTGGGCCTTCTACCGCACGCACATCCTGGAGCAACTGTGAGCGCGAGGAGTGAGCCGGGGTTGCGAGCCCCGCAGTCGCGAACGGAGGAAGCACTGTGAGCGCGAGGAGTGAGCCGGGGTTGCGAGCCCCGCAGTCGCGAACGGAGGAGGCACTGTGAGCGCGAGGAGTGAGCCGGGGTTGCGAGCCCCGCAGTCGCGGACGGAGGAGGCACTGTGAGCGCGAGGAGTGAGCCGGGGTTGCGAGCCCCGCAGTCGCGAACGGAGGAGGCACTGTGACCGACCCGACCGGTGACGTCGCCGAGCGGGCCGCCGCCGGCTTCACCACCCGGTACGGCCACCAGGCCGCCGGCCGCTGGGCGGCTCCCGGGCGAGTCAATCTGATCGGCGAGCACACCGACTACAACGACGGGTTCGTGCTGCCCTTCGCGCTGCCACTGCGGACCATCGTCGCCGCCGGCCGGCAGGACGGCGAGCGGTGGACGGTCTGGTCCGAGCTCTCCGATGAGGCGATCACCTTCGGCGCGGACGACGTCGCCGAGCCGGGCCGGGTCACCGGCTGGGGCGCGTACGTGGCCGGCGTGGTCTGGGCGCTGCGCGAGGCCGGCCACCCGGTGCCCGGCGCCCGGCTGGCGATCGCCTCCGACGTGCCGCTGGGCTCCGGGCTCTCCTCCTCAGCCGCGCTGGAGTCGGCCGTGCTCGCCGCGCTGCTCGACCTCGGAGGGCTGGAGCTGCCCGCCGAGCGGCAGCCCCGGCTGGCGCAGCGGGCGGAGAACGTCTACGTCGGCGCGCCGACCGGGATCATGGACCAGTCCGCCGTGATCCGCTGCCGCGCCGGGCACGCCCTCTTCCTCGACTGCCGCGACGAGTCCGTCGAGCACATCCCGTTCGACCTGGGCGCCGCCGGGCTGGCCGTGCTGGTGATCGACAGCCGGGCGCCGCACCGGCACGCCGACGGCGAGTACGCCGCCCGCCGCCGGTCCTGTGAGACGGCGGCCAAGGCGCTCGGCGTCTCCGCGCTGCGCGACGTCGCCGTCGACCAACTCGACGCCGCGCTCGCCCGGCTCGACGACGAGGAGACCCGGCGGCGGGTCCGGCACGTGGTCACCGAGGACCAGCGGGTGCTGGACACGGTGGCGTTGCTGCGCGCCGGCCGGGTCCGGGACATCGGCCCGCTGCTCACCGCCTCGCACGTCTCGATGCGCGACGATTTCGAGATCACGGTGCCCGAGATCGACACCGCGGTGGAGGCGGCTCTTGCCGCTGGCGCGCTGGGTGCCCGGATGACCGGCGGCGGATTCGGCGGGTGCGTCCTCGCCCTGGTCGACACGGACCGGGCCGACGCGGTCGCCGCCGCGGTGACCGCCGCCTACGCCGAGCGCGGCTTCACGGCGCCGAGCACCGTCCCGGTCCTCCCCGCCCCCGGCGCCACCCGCCTCGACTAGCTCGCTTCGACGATCATGCCGGCGCCGACGGTGCGGTTGGTGGCCTCGTCGATGATGACGAAACCGCCGGTGGTCCGGTTGCGCCGGTACTCGTCGGCCAGCAGTGGCACCGTGGTCCGCAGTCGCACTCGGCCGATCTCGTTGAGCCGCAGCGCGTCGGCCGTCTCGTCGCGGTGCAGCGAGTTGACGTCCAGCCGGTAGTGCAGCCCGCGCACGATCGCCCGCGCCGACCGGGTGGTGTGCTTGATCGCGTACCGGCCGCCGACCTGCAACGGGCGGGTCTCGTCCATCCAGCAGACCATCGCCTCGATGTCCTGGGCCACCGCTGGCGCGTTGTTCGGCCGGCAGATCAGGTCACCCCGGGAAATGTCGATCTCGTCGACCAGCCGTACCGTCACCGACATCGGTGGGAACGCCTCCGCGACCGGCCCGTCGGCGGTCTCCACCGCGGCGATCCGGCTGGTGAAGCCGGACGGCAGCACCATCACCTCGTCGCCCGGCTTCAGCACGCCGGAGGCGACCTGGCCGGCGTAGCCGCGGTAGTCGGTGACCGTGGTGGACTGCGGTCGGATCACGTACTGCACCGGGAACCGCACGTCGACCAGGTTGCGGTCGCTGGCGATGTGCACCCGCTCCAGGTGGTGCAGCAGCGACGGGCCCTCGTACCACTGCATGTTCTCCGACCGGGTGACGATGTTGTCGCCGCGCAGCGCGGAGATCGGCACCACCGTCAGGTCCGGCACGTCGAGCTTCGCGGCGAACGCGGTGAACTCGTCGGCGATCCGCTCGTAGACCTCCTGCGACCAGTCCACCAGGTCCATCTTGTTGACGCAGAGGACCAGGTGCGGCACCCGCAGCAGGGAGCAGAGGAACGCGTGCCGACGGGACTGCTCGACCAGGCCCTTGCGCGCGTCCACCAGGATCAGCGCCAGGTCGGCGGTGGACGCCCCGGTGACCATGTTGCGGGTGTACTGGATGTGCCCGGGGGTGTCGGCGATGATGAACTTGCGTCGCGGCGTGGCGAAGTACCGGTACGCCACGTCGATGGTGATGCCCTGCTCCCGCTCGGCGCGCAGGCCGTCGGTGAGCAGCGCCAGGTTGGTGTACTCGTCCCCACGCGCCGCGCTGACCGCCTCCACCGCGGCCAACTGGTCGGTGAAGAGCGACTTGGTGTCGTAGAGCAGCCGACCGATCAGGGTCGACTTGCCGTCGTCCACGCTGCCGGCGGTGGCGAACCGCAGCAGGTCCATCGGGCGGGCCTCGGTAGCCGGGGCCACGATCTCGGTGGTCATCAGAAGTAGCCCTCCCGCTTGCGGTCCTCCATGGCGGCCTCGCTGACCCGGTCGTCACCACGGGTCGCGCCGCGCTCGGTGATCCGGGTGGCCGCCACCTCCTCGATGACCTTCTCCACGGTGTCCGCGTCCGAGCGGACCGCCGCCGTGCAGGAGGCGTCGCCCACTGTGCGGTAACGCACCTGCGCCTTGAAGCGCTCCTCACCCGCCCGGGGACGGAAGAACTCGTTGACCGCGTAGAACATCCCGTCCCGCTCGATCACCTCACGCTCGTGCGCGTAGTAGATCGACGGCAGCGGGATCCGCTCCCGGGCGACGTAGTGCCAGACGTCCAGCTCGGTCCAGTTGGACAGCGGGAAGACCCGGATCGACTCGCCCGGATGGTGCCGGCCGTTGTAGAGCGACCACAGCTCCGGCCGCTGGTTCTTCGGGTCCCACTGGCCGAACTCGTCGCGGAAGCTGAACACCCGCTCCTTGGCCCGGGCCTTCTCCTCGTCCCGGCGGGCACCACCGAACAGCGCGTCGAAGCGGTGCTTCTCCACCGCGTCCAGCAGCACCGGCGTCTGGATCCGGTTGCGCATGCCGTCGCCGGACTCCCGTACCAGCCCACTGGCCAGCGCCTCCGGCACGCTCGCCACGACGAGCTGCAACCCCAGCTCGGCGACCCGCTGGTCGCGGTATTCCAGGACCTCGGGGAAGTTGTGCCCGGTGTCCACGTGCATGACCGGGAAGGGGATGTTGGCCGGGGCGAACGCCTTCTGCGCCAGCCGCAGCATGACGATCGAGTCCTTGCCGCCGGAGAAGAGCAGCACCGGGCGCTCCATCTCGGCGACCACCTCGCGCATCACGAAGATGCTCTCCGCCTCCAGCGCGTCCAGATGGGAGACCCGGTAGGCCGCGGGGGTGGTCATGACACCGGCTCGATTCGCTTGCTCATCCGATTTCCAGACCTTTCCGGTCGGGCATGTCAAGAAGTGCCTCAGGCTACCCGGAATGCCTCTGCAGCGCTGCAAGCAACCGGCTGGCGAGATCCCTGCGGCAGACCAGCAGGTCCGGCAGGCGCGGATCCGCCTCGTTGTATCTCAGCGCAGAACCGTCGATACGGGAAGCATGCAGTCCGGTGGCCGTCGCCACAGCCACCGGCGCCGCCGAGTCCCACTCGTACTGCCCGCCGGCGTGAATGTAGGCATCCACCTCACCGGTGATCACCGCGGCGATCTTCGCCCCGGCCGACCCCATCGGCACCAGTTTCGCCCCCACGTCCTCGGCCAGGTCGGTGAGGAACACAGGTGGTCGGCTCCGGCTCGCCGCCAACCGGAGCACCCGCGTGCCGGCCGTCGCGGCCTCCACCGTCATCGGCGGGTACGCCGGCGGATAGTCAGTGCCCAGCACCCGGTGCTGCGCCGGCAGTCCCACCGCACCGGCGACGAGCCCGTGCGGACTCGGCGCGCTGCGGGCCCAGAGCGCCACGTGCACCGCCCAGTCCGAGCGGCCCTCCTCGGCGAACTCCCGGGTGCCGTCCAACGGATCGATGATCCACACCCGGTCCGCGGCCAACCGGGACACCGCCTCGGCGTTCACCTCGGCCGCCCAGGCGAGCCGCGACCCCTCGTCCTCCTCGGAGAGCACCGCGTCGCCCGGCCGCCACTTCGCCAGCTCCGTGCGGATCAGGTCGTGCGACACCTTGTCCCCGGCCGACTTCAGCGCGCCGGCGTCCGCGAAACCCAGATCCGCCCGCAGGTCGAGCAGCGCCTGACCGGCCCGGCCCGCCAACCACCGGGCGAACGCGCCGTCGATCATCGGAGGACTGCTCATTGCCCGCTCCCGTCGCCTCGCCGCGACCCCTGCCCACCCGGATCGCTACGCCGCGACCCGCGTCGCCGGTCGCGGCACGCCGAAAGGCGCAGACTACCGGCCCGCCAACCCCGATCCGGTACGCCCCGCCCGGCTCAGCCGCCGTGGTAGAGGTTCTGCGTCGGCTCCACGCCCTTGACGATCACCGACTCCACCACGTCGGCAGCCCGGTCCACCAGGAAATCCAACTCCTTGCGCTCCGCCGCGCCGAAATCCGACAGCACGTAATCCGCCGGGTCCTGCCGCCCCGGCGGCCGGCCGACGCCGAACCGCACCCGGACGTACTCCTTGGTGCCCAGCGACTTCGACATCGAGCGCAGGCCGTTGTGCCCACCCTCGCCGCCACCGCACTTGACCCGCACCTGGCCGTACCCGATGTCCAGCTCGTCGTGCATCGCGATCACCTGCGCCGGCGGCACCTTGTAGAACTGCGCCAGCGCCGCCACCGGCCCACCTGACAGATTCATGTACGTCAACGGCTTGACCAGCACGAGCTTCGGCCCGCCGAATCCGAGTCGCCCCTCGGCCACCTCGGCGACCGCCCGCTTGTGCCGGCCGAACCGAGCGCCGATCCGCCGGGCCAGCAGGTCCGCCACCATGAACCCGACATTGTGCCGGTTGCCGGCGTACTCCCGACCCGGGTTTCCCAGGCCGACCACCAGCCACGGCCCTGCCTCGTCCGTCACGACCCGTCCCTCCCGACGTCCGTCCCACCGACTCCCGATACGACGACAGGCGCCCCCGAACGCTCGGGGACGCCTGCCGCACAGTACGAACCGATCAGGCCTCGGTACGCGCCTCGGTGTTCTCCTCGCCCTCGGCGTCCGCGCCCTCGGAGCCCTCGGTGACCTCGCCGACCTCGGCCTCGGCCTCCTCGGTGGCCACCTCGACCTCGGGCAGCGTCGCCTCGAGCTGCTCGGCGGTCGGCGCGGCGGTCACCGCGGCGACCGTCAGCTCCGGGTCGACGGCCAGCTCGACGCCGGCCGGCAGCTGTACGTCGCCGGCGGACACCTGGGCGCCCGCCTCCAGGCCCTCGATCGACGCCTCGAGGTGGTCCGGCACCTTGGTGGCGTCGGCGGTCACCGAGAGGGTGTCGTGGTCGTGCACGATCAGGGTGTCCCGCGCGGCCTCGCCGGTCAGCTGGATCGGAACCTCGACGGTGACCTTCTCGCCCCGGCGGACCAGGATGAGGTCCACGTGCTCGAAGGTGTCCTTGATCGGGTCACGCTGGATCGCCTTCGGCAGTGCCAGCACCTGGGTGCCGTCGGTGATGTCGATCGCGAAGAGCTGGTTGGCGCCACCCTTGCGGATCGCCGCGGCGAACTCCCGGGACGGCAGCGCGATGTGCTTGGGCTTCTCGCCGTGGCCGTACAGCACGGCGGGCACCTTGCCGGCCCGGCGGGTACGACGGGCACCACCCTTGCCGAACTCGGTGCGGGGCTCGGCGCTGATCTTTACCTCGGACACGGGGAAACTCCTGATGCTTTCGCTGCGGCGGCTTGTCGTCTTGCGGTGCTGGGGCGAGGGGCTCGCTGGGGCTCATGCGTCTTGAACGACTGCCCGGAGCACCGCGTCGATGACGGTGCCTCCGTGCGGCGCTATTCAGCGGCCCGCCGGGCACCCTCGCCGTGGCAACCGCACCAGTCTACCCGAGCTGATTCCCAACTTTCCGGCAGTCCCCGGTCACCGCTGCCGCCGATGTGTTAGGAAGGGCCCCTTTACCCCCATGAGGCGTTAACAAGGGGCCCTTCCTTACGCTCGCCGCAGCGCGACGCTCAGCTCAGGCCACCGAAGAGGGTGGTCACCGAACCGTCGTCGAAGACCTCGCGGATCGCCCGCGCCAGCAGCGGCGCGATCGACAGCACGGTCAGCTTGTCCAGCTGCTTCTCGGGCGGCAACGGCAGCGTGTTGGTCACCACGATCTCGCTGATCGGGCTGTTCTTCAGCCGCTCGGTCGCCGGGTCGGACAGCAGCGCGTGGGTCGAGGCCACCACGATCTCCGCCGCGCCCGACTCCTTGAGGATGTCCGCCGCCCTGGCGATCGTGCCACCGGTGTCGATCATGTCGTCGACGATCAGGCAGACCCGACCCTCGACGTCGCCGACCACCCGGTTCGCCACCACCTGGTTCGGCTTCATCGGGTCACGGGTCTTGTGGATGAACGCCAGCGGGCAACCGCCCAGCCGGTCGGTCCACCGCTCGGCCACCCGCACCCGACCCGAATCGGGTGCGACCACTGTCATCGGCCGGCCGGCGTACTTGTGCTCCACGTACTCGGCCAGGATGTCCATCGCGAAGAGGTGGTCGACCGGACCGTCGAAGAAGCCCTGGATCTGCGCGGTGTGCAGGTCGACGGTGAGGATCCGGTTCGCGCCGGCCGTCTTCAGCAGGTCCGCCACCAGCCGGGCCGAGATCGGCTCCCGACCCCGGTGCTTCTTGTCCTGCCGCGCGTACGGGTAGAACGGCAGCACCACGGTGATCCGCTTGGCCGACCCCCGCTTCAGCGCGTCCACCATGATCAGGGTCTCCATGACCCAGGTGTTCACCCCGTGCGTCACGGACTGCACCACGAAGGCGTCCGAACCACGGACCGAGTCCTTGAACCGTACGAAAATCTCGCCGTTGGCGAACTCGTACGCGTCGGCGGGCGTCGGCGCGACGCCGAGCACCTCGCCGATCTCCTTGGCCAGCTCCGGAAAACCACGTCCGGAGAAGAGCATCAGGCTTTTGCGGTTTTCGGCGACGATGCTGCCCATGGGCCCGTCTGCTCCCGTTTGTCGGTGGTACCCGGCCCGGTGGTGGTGGGTCGGGGACTATTCGGTTGCAGTATCTCCCGTGCCGGAGGCGCCGCCCACCGTCTCGGCCTGCCCGTGCGTTGCCTCACTGTCGCTTGCGGCGCCGGCCACTCCCGACGCATCCTCGGCAGCCCGCAGCGCACGCTCGGCCGCCGCCGCGGAGACCGTTCCGGGGCGTTTGCGTGCCACCCAGCCCTCGATGTTGCGCTGCGGCGCGCGGGTCACCCCGAGCGCGCCCGGCGGCACATCCTGGCCGATCGCGCTGCCCGCCGCCACGTACGCACCGGCGCCCACCTCGACCGGCGCGATCAGGCTCGTGTCGCAGCCGACGAACGCACCCTCGCCGACGATCGTCCGGTGCTTGTTCACCCCGTCGTAGTTGACGAAGATCGTCGCCGCGCCGATGTTCGCCTTCGCGCCGATCGTCGCGTCACCCACGTACGACAGGTGCGGCACCTTCGCACCCGGGCCGACCTCGGAGTTCTTCACCTCGACGAACGTGCCGACCTTGGCCTTCTCCGCCAGCCGCGCGTCCGGGCGCAGGTACGCGTACGGCCCGACGCTGGCGCCCGGCCCGACCTCGGCGCCGACCGCGTGGCTGCGCAGCACTGTCGCGCCCGCGCCGACCACCGTGTCGATCAGCGTCACGTCCGGGCCGACCAAGGCGCCGGTGCCCACCACCGTGCCGCCGCGCAGCTGGGTGTTCTGGTCGATCACCGCGTCGCGGTCCAGGGCGACCGTCACGTCGATCCAGGTGGTCGCCGGGTCGAGCAGGCTCACGCCGGTGCGCATCCACGCCTCGTTGACCCGGTCGCGCAGCAGCCGGCGCAGCGTCGCCAGCTCCACCCGGTCGTTGCAGCCCAACGTCTCGACGTGGTCCACGGCCACGTGCACCGCGACCGGCTCGCCGGCCGAACGGAGCAGGCCGAAGACGTCGGTCAGGTATTCCTCACCCTGGTCGTTGTCGGTGGAGAGCTTGCCCAGCGCGGCGCGCAGCCGCACCGCGTCGAACGCGTAGATGCCGGCATTGATCTCCCGGATCGCGCGCTGCGTCGCGTCGGCGTCGCGCTCCTCGACGATCTGCTCCAGCCGGCCGTCGGCGTCCCGGACGATCCGGCCCAGCCCGGTCGGGTCGGGCACCTCGGCCGCCAGCACGGTGGCCGCAGCGGCGGCCTCCTCGTGCGCGGCCACCAGCGAGCCCACCGTCTCCGGCCGCAGCAACGGCACGTCCCCGTTGATCACCACGACGGTGCCGGCGCCCTCCGGCACGGCGTCCAGCGCGATCCGGACGGCGTGCCCGGTGCCGAGCTGCTCTGCCTGAAGCACCGGCGTGGCGTCCGGGGCGACCTCGGACAGGTGTCCCCGGACCTGGTCGGCGCCGTGCCCCACCACGACGACTGTGCGGTCCGCGGCCAGCGGCGCGGCGGCGCTCAGCACGTGACCGAGCAGGGTCCGGCCGAGCAGGGGGTGCAGCACCTTGGGCAGTGTCGACTTCATCCGCTTGCCCTCACCGGCGGCGAGCACGACGACGGTACGAAGGTGGGGTTGGGGCACGATGTGGCTCCCGTCGGGACGGCGGACACTCTCGCGGCCATGCTAACCGCGGCGCCCGGAACGTCTCCGCCTTACCCCCACCGGAACCTAAACCGGACTTAGGGGGCAGCTCGGCCGCCAGGGTTCGAACCTGAAATACGGGTACCAAAGACCCGGGTGTTGCCAATTACACCACGGCCGATCAGCGACGCGAGCGCGTCACATCCGGGGATGGGGATCCCGCCGCTACACCTTAGCGCCCCGCCCGCCGGACGCCATCGCTCATTCCGGCACGCCCGGACGGCGGCGGCCCGGACGGGCGGCGTCCGGGGCGGACCGGACGGACGCCGCCCGGAGGTCGGCGACGAACGACCAGAGGTTGTACCCGCCGGCGCTGGTCGACCCGGGTCGCGGACTACAGGCCGTCGCAGTTCGGCCCCGCCCGTTCGAGGCAACGCCGGTCCTCGATGCCTTCCGGCCGCGCGGCGCGACCCGCAGCGCCGCCCCGGCGCTGCCCGGACGCGGCCGACGGCGCCCTTGCCGGCAGCCCTGATCAGGGCCCTGGCCTGGTCATCAGCACTGTCGCGCGAAGGCTTTCGGAAAGTTCCCCGTGCGATCTACGGAGCCGTAAGTTACGGTGACGTAGGCGTAGCTTTGTGATCGTTCCCGTCCCCTCTGCGAGGTCCCATGTCGACCGCTCTGCTCGAACCCAACACCGCCGGGCCCGGCCCGAAACCCCTCACCGACGGCAGCCAGTCCCCCGGGATCCTGGTCGCCCTCTGGGCCTTCGTCGTGATCCCCTTCGTCGCCCTTCTGGTCGCCGTGCCGGTGGCCTGGGGCGGCTGGCTGGGCTGGACCGACATCGCCATCGGCCTGGTCTGGTACGTGGTCTCCGGGCTCGGCATCACGGTCGGCTTCCACCGCTACTTCACGCACGGCTCGTTCAAGGCCAAGCGGTGGCTGCGGGTGACGTTGGCGGTCGCGGGTTCGCTGGCGGTGCAGGGCGAGATCATCCAGTGGGTGGCCGACCACCGACGGCACCACGCCTTCTCCGACCTGGAGGGCGACCCGCACTCGCCGTGGCGCTTCGGCACCAGCCTCTGGGCACTGACCCGGGGCCTGTTCCACGCGCACGTCGGCTGGTTGTTCCGGCGCGAGCTGTCCAACCGCGAGCGGTTCGCCCCCGACCTGCTGGCCGACCGCGACATCCGCCGGGTGGACCGGCTCTTCCCGCTGCTGGTGGCCATCTCGCTGCTCGGCCCGGCGCTGATCGGCGGCCTGGTGACCTGGTCCTGGCAGGGCGCGCTCACCGCGTTCTTCTGGGCCGGGCTGGTCCGGATCGGCCTGCTGCACCACGTCACCTGGGCGATCAACTCGGTCTGCCACGTCTACGGCGAGCGTCCGTTCGCCATGCGCCAGGGCGACCGGGCGTCGAACTTCTGGCCGCTGGCGATCCTGTCGTTCGGCGAGAGCTGGCACAACCTGCACCACGCCGACCCGACCAGCGCCCGACACGGCGTGCTGCGTGGACAGGTGGACATCTCCGCCCGGGTGATCTGGCTGTTCGAGAAGATCGGCGCGGCGTCGCAGGTGCGCTGGCCGAAGCCGGAGCGTCTCGCGGCGAAGCTGGTGAAGCCGGTCGCACCCCGTTAAAAGCGGGCGGTGCTCCGGGAGGCCGCCTGGCAGGATGGCTGGGTGACCGAGCGACGCGGGGGGACCGGACGGCTCGGCGGCCGGGGGGCCGGACCCGATCCGGGTACGGTCGGACGGCGCGGCTGGGCGGTCGGACCGCCCGCCAGTGAGGCGACGACGTGAACGGGCACAGCGGAGGCACCATCCCACGGCAGGGCGTGACCGAGCGCCAGCGAGGCGGCGACATGCCTGAGCTCACCGACGGAGTGGGGGGCCGGCGTGCTGCGCCGGCTCCACCACCCAAACCCACCTCACGGGTCCGCATGTCAGCGGCCCAGCGGCGGGAGCAGTTGATTGCGACCGGCCGGCAACTCTTCGCCGAGCGCGGTTTCGACGCCACCTCCATCGAGGAGGTGGCGGCCCGCGCCAAGGTCTCCAAGCCGGTGGTGTACGAGCACTTCGGCGGCAAGGAGGGGCTCTACGCGGTGGTGGTGGACCGGGAGGTCCGGGCACTGCTCGACCGGATCACCACGGCCTTGACCGCCGGGCACCCGCGGGAGTTGCTCGAGCAGGCGGCGATGGCCCTGCTGGGCTACATCGAAGAGGAGACCAGCGGGTTCCGGGTGCTGATCCGCGAATCGCCTGTGATGTCCGCGACGGGCAACTTCAGCAGCGTGATGAACGACGTGGCACACCAGGTCGAGCACATCCTGGGTGCCGAGTTCAAGAGCCGCGGGTACGACCCGAAGCTGGCCGAGCTGTACTCCCAGGCGCTGGTGGGCATGGTCGCGCTGACCGGCAGTTGGTGGCTGGAGGTGCGCAAGCCGCGTAAGGAGACGGTGGCGGCGCACCTGGTCAACCTGGCGTGGAACGGGTTGTCCCACCTGGAGGCGAAGCCGACGCTGATCACCGCCCGCCGCCGCTGACCACGGTCAGCGGCGGGTGTGCACCTCGGCCACCGGGTGACTGCGGTTGCGGCGTTCCGCCTCGGCGTGGTCCTCGGGGCCGACCTTGTCGTACAGGCCGGTGCCGAGCAGGATCAGGCCGAACAGCATCGACACGATCACGGTCGACATCGAGAAGTTGAGGAAGTTCGCGTCGGTCTGCAGCACGGACATCATCAGGATGCTGGTCACCAGGAACACCACGCCGGCCGTGAGATTCATGTAGTGGCCGAGGTTGGTGCGCCGGGACGCCCCGATGATCAGAACGACTCCGAAGACCACCGAGGCGAGCGAGAAGGCCAGGTTGGTGCGCAGCCCGAGCACCCAGTTGCTGTCCCGGCCGAAGAGCGGCTCGCCGATCGTCTGGACGACGCCCCAGACGCCGAAGACCAGGATGTAGACGCCGATCAGGCCGGCGAGGACCCGGTAGAGCGGCCGTGCCGGATGGTTCACCGGAAAGTGCGCCATGCCCTGATCCCCATCCACCTGAGTTGACCGTTTCAGGAGGATTGTCACCCGAGGTGAGGGAAGCTGTCCGCCGAACAGGCAAAGGCGGCAGGGCCCGCCGGAGCCCGAGCTGCGCAGGGATCAAGCCTGACCGCCCGGAGCAGCTCGGGCTCCGGCGAAAACCCACAAGCCCAAGCAGGATCAGAGCACGAGGCGAGCCTTCTGGAACGCCTCCGCCTCCTCCTCCGTGCCGACCTTGCCGTACATGCCGACCATCAGCAGCACCACGGCCGCCGCCATCACGACGACCACTGTGGTGATGGTGAAGTTGAAGAAGTTGGCGTCGGTCCGGATGAACGCGAGGCCAGCCAGGCTGACCACCATCAGGGCGTACGCCAGCCACTGGTTGATCGCCACGTCGATGTTGCGGCCGAGCGCGGTGCCAGCCAGCACGAGGAGCCCGAGCAGCACGCAGAGCAGCGAGAAGCCGAGGTTGGTGCCCTGGCCGAGGACCTTGGTGTCGTCCTGCGCGAAGATCTCGTTGCCGGCGCTCGCGATGATGCCGAGCGCACCGAAGACCACCAGGTACAGACCGGTCAGCCCGCCGAGAGCCCGGTAGATCGGCCGCGCGGGGTGGTTGACGGGGGTGTGGGCCATCTGAGTCTCCAACGCCGTGGGGTGAGGTGTCGCGGACGATTGTCCCGCACGTGGAGGTGTGACGCCGCACACGGCCCCCGCGCGGGCGCGCCCGACCCGGATCAGCTCTCGGGCAGGTCCTCGGCGAGCGTCATCCAGGTCTCCTCGATCCGCTCCCGCTCGGCGCGCAGATCCTTGAGCTGGGTGTCCAGTTCGGCGACCCGGGCGTAGTCGGTGGCGTCGGCGGCGAGCTGGCCGAGCAGCGTCGCCTCGCGCTGGTCGAGCTTGCCGAGCTGGCGTTCCAACCGGGTCAACTCCTTGCGGGCCTGTCGGACCTCGGCGGCGGACATGCCGGTCGCGCTTGTGCCGCCCGGCGCGGCGGCCGGGCCGGTGCCCGGGGTGGTGCCAGCCCGGGAGGGGCCGGCCCGCTCGGCGGTCCGGGCGAGGTACTCGTCCACGCCGCCCGGCAGGTGCACCAGCCGACCGTCGCCGAACATCCCGTACGCCGTGTCGGTGACCCGTTCGATGAGGTAGCGGTCGTGGCTGGCCACGATGATCGTGCCGGGCCAGGAGTCGAGCAGGTCCTCCAGGGCGGCCAGGGTGTCGGTGTCCAAATCGTTGGTGGGCTCGTCGAAGAGCAGCACATTGGGCTCCCCGGCGAGCAGCCGCAGCATCTGCAGACGGCGGCGCTCCCCGCCCGAGAGGTCGCTGACCGGCGTCCAGAGCCGTCGGTCGTCGAAGCCGAAGACCTCGGCGAGCTGGGCTGCGGAGACCTCCCGGTCGCCGAGCTGGACCCGGCGGGCGACCTCCTCGACGGCTTCGAGCACACGCAGGTGCCCGGGCAGCTCGGCGAGCTCCTGGGAGAGGAACGCCGGACGCACTGTGGAACCGGTGCCGAGTCGGCCACCGTCGGGGCGGGTGATGCCGGCGAGCATCCGCAGCAGCGTGGTCTTGCCGGCGCCGTTGGCGCCGAGGATGGCGATCCGGTCGCCGGGCCCGACCAGCCAGGTGACGTCCCGCAGGATCTCCTTCGGGCCGGCGTGCAGCTCGACGTTCTCCAGGTCGTAGACCTGCTTGCCGAGCCGGGAGGTGGCCATCCGTTGCAGTGACATGGTGTCGCGCGCCGGCGGCACGTCGGCGATCAGCGCGTTCGCGGCGTCGATGCGGAACTGGGGCTTGGAGGTACGCGCCGGCGGACCGCGGCGCAACCAGGCGATCTCCTTACGGAGCAGGTTCTGGCGGCGGGCCTCGGTGGCGGCGGCGACACGCTCGCGCTCGGCGCGGGCCAGGGTCCAGGCGGCGAAGCCGCCCTCGTAGGCGCGGACGGTCTGGTCGGCGACCTCCCAGGTGGTGGTGCAGACCGCGTCCAGGAACCACCGGTCGTGGGTGACCACGACCAGGGCACCCTTGCGACCGACCAGGTGCCGGGCGAGCCAGTCGACGCCACCGACGTCGAGGTGGTTCGTGGGCTCGTCGAGGATCAGCAGGTCGGAGTCGCGCACGAGCAGCGCGGCGAGCGCCACCCGGCGCCGTTCGCCACCGGACATCGGGCCGACCGGCTGGTCGAGGCCGAGGTGCGGCATGCCGAGACCGTCGAGGATGGCACGCACCCCCGCGTCACCGGCCCACTCGTGCTCGGCGCCCATGCTCTGGCCGAGCCAGGCGGTGCCGAGCACGACGTCCCGTACGGTGGCCTCGGGGGCGAGGGTGAGCTGCTGCGGCAGCCAGAGCACCCGCAGGTCGCGGCGGTGGGTGGCCCGGCCGTCGTCGGGATCCTCCTGCTTGGTGAGCAGCCGCAGCAGGGTGGACTTGCCAGCGCCGTTGAGGCCGACCACGCCGATCCGGTCGGCGTCGTCCAAGCCGAGCGAGACGTCCGTGAGCAGCGGCCCGGCGGCCCCGTACCCCTTGGACACCCGGTCCAGGTTGACGATGTTGGCCACGCTCCCACCCTTCATGATCAAGGCGTCCCGGTGCCGGCGGGCACCTGGACGCCTTACCCAAGGGTACGCGGACCCCGCGGTGGCCCGCGCCGCGCGCCCGCAGGGTCGCTGCGGCGCCCCGGTGGTACGCGGGGTCAGCCGACGCGTGCGCCGGCGACCGGGCCGTGCGCGACCCGGGCCTCCCGGCACACACCCCCGGCGGTCAGCTCGGCGGCGATCCGCTCGGCGTCCGGCGCGCCGGCGGCGAGGAAGACACAGGTCGGGCCGGAGCCGGAGACGATGCCGGCGAGCGCACCGGCCGCCTCGCCGGCCTTGAGGGTGTCGGCCAGCGCCGGGCGCATGGCCAGCGCCGCGTCCTGGAGGTCGTTGCCGAGCGTGCGGGCGAGCACCCGGGGGTCACGCTGGCGCAGCGCGCCCAGCAGCGCGTCGGTGCTGCCCAGCGGGGCACCGGCGGTGCCGGCGTCGCGGAGCCTGTCCAACTCGCGGTAGGCGGCCGGGGTGGACAGGCCGACGTCGGCGATGGCGACCACCCAGTGCCAGGAGGTGGGGCGGACCAGCACGGGGCTGACCGCCTCACCCCGGCCGGTGCCCAGCGCGGTGCCACCGTAGATCAGGAACGGCACGTCGGAGCCGAGGTCGGCGGCGATCCCGGCCAGCTCGTCGCGGGACAGCCCGGTGCCCCAGAGCGCGTCGCAGGCCACCAGCGCGGCGGCCGCGTCGGCGCTGCCGCCGGCCAGCCCGCCGGCGAGCGGGATCTGCTTGCGCAGGTGCAGCCGTGCGTGCGGCGGCACCCCGGCGTACCCGGCCAGGGCGTGCGCGGCGCGGATCACCAGGTTGCTGTCGTCGAGCGCCAGCTCGCCGGTGCCCTCGCCCTCCATGGTCAGGGCGAGCGTGTCGCCCCGACGGGCGGTCAACTCGTCGTAGATGGAGATCGCGTGGTAGACGGTGTTCAGCTCGTGGTAGCCGTCGCGGCGCAGCGGGCCCACCCCGAGGTGCAGGTTGACCTTCGCGGGCACCCGCACCCGCACCGGGCCGACGGCCCCACGTCGCTCGTCCTCGTCGTCCGGTCGCCAGGCCTCGGTCACGGGGCGATGTCCCGCACGGCCAGGCGGATGTCGAACGACTTGATCACGATCAGCTCCTCGGCGTGGTCAGCATTCACCCGTACGCCTCCTCGGCGGGCACGGCGTCAGCCTACTTCGCGGCCGGCGTACCGACCGGAGCCGACGCGGCGATGGCGGCGAACTGCTCGACGGTCAGCGACTCCCCCCGGGCGCCGGGGTCGACGCCGGCCGCGGTGAGCGCGGCGGCCGCCCGGTCAGCGCCTCCGGCCCAACCCGCCAGCGCGGCGCGCAGCGTCTTTCGGCGCTGCGCGAACGCGGCGTCCACCACGGCGAAGACCCGTTGCCGGGGTACGTCGGCCCGGGGTGGTTCGCGCCGGGTGAAGGCGACCAGGCCGGAGTCGACGTTGGGCACCGGCCAGAAGACGTTCGGCGGCACCCTGCCGGCGCCCCGGGCCTGGGCGTACCAGGCGAGCTTGACCGACGGGATGCCGTACACCTTGGAGCCGGGGCCGGCGACCAGCCGGTCGGCGACCTCCTTCTGCACCATCACCAGGCCCTTGCGCAGGCTGGGCAGCTCGGCGAGCAGGTGCAGCACCACGGGCACGGCCACGTTGTAGGGCAGGTTGGCCACCAGCGCGGTCGGCGGCGGGTCGGCCAGCTCGGCGGCGTCGATGCGCAGCGCGTCGGCGCGGTGCACTGTGAGCCGGCCGGCGTCCGCGCCGGCGTGCCGGGTGGCGGTCTCCGGCAGCGCGCCGGCGAGCACCGGGTCGATCTCCACGGCGTGCACGTGCCCGGCGACCGGCAGCAGCCCGAGGGTGAGCGAGCCGAGCCCGGGGCCGACCTCCAGGGCCACGTCGTCGGGGGTCAGGCCGGCGGCGGTGACGATGCGGCGCACGGTGTTCGGATCGTGCACGAAGTTCTGGCCCAGCTTCTTGGTGGGCGCGACGCCCAGCCGGGCGGCGAGTTCCCGGATCTCCGCCGGGCCGAGGAGTCCGGTCATGGCTGGCAGCGTAGCGGCGGCGTCGGTGCCGACCGTGGGGCCGGGCTCACCACGGGCCGAAGACGCGGTCGCCGGTGGCGGAGATGGCCGCGCACAGCTCATCCAGGTCGGTGCCGGTGGTCGCGGCGAGCGAGCGGACGGTGAGCGGGATCAGATATGAGGCGTTCGGCCGTCCGCGGTGCGGCATCGGGGTGAGGTAGGGGGCGTCGGTCTCCACCAGGATCTGGTCCACGGGGGTGAGCGCGGCGGCCTCGCGCAGAGCGCCGGCGCTGCCGAAGGTGACGGTGCCGGCGAAGCTGAGCAGGTAGCCGCGGCGGACGCACTCGCGGGCGAAGCCGGCGTCACCGGAGAAGCAGTGCAGCACCACGGTGTCCGGAGCGCCCTCGTCGTCGAGGATCCGCAGCACGTCGGCGTGCGCGTCCCGATCGTGGATCACCAACGCCCGGTCGTACCGCTTGGCGATCGCGATGTGCGCCCGGAAGCTCTCCTCCTGCGCGGCGCGCCCCTCGTCGCCGGTACGGAAGAAATCCATCCCGGTCTCGCCGATCCCCCGGACCCGGTCGCGGGCGGCGAGCGACTCGATCTCCCGCAGCGCCTCGTCCAGGTCGGCGAGCCGGGGCGCCTCGTTGGGGTGCAGCGCCACCGTGGCCAGCACGGCGGGATGCCGGTCGGCGATCTCCGCGCCCCACCGGGAGGAGGTCACGTCCACCCCCACCTGGACCAGCCGGTCCACGCCGACCTTCGCGGCCAGCGAGATCGCCACAGCGACCGGGTCATCGGCCGGCCCGCCGCCGGGTACGCCGGCCTCGCTGACGGTGATGTCCAGGTGGGTGTGGCTGTCCAGCACCGGCCGGGGCAGCGGCTCGGGGGCGGGCGGGAACTCTCCGGCCCGCCGTGCGGCACGCTCTCGGCGGGTTTCAGTGGGCTCGCTCATCAGCGACAGCATCACACACCGGGGCTGTCCATCCGCCCGCCACCCGACGTTCACCTCGCCTACGCCGCGCGACTCTACCGTCGCCGCGTGGGCGGACTGAGTGCGCCACCGGGCCGACGCGACAGCGTGACGGCCCGCATCTCACCGAGCGGAGGGAGGTGACGGCATGAGCGTCACTCCCCGGGCCAGCGGCGCCGCCAGCGAACGCACCGGACTGCGCGTGGCGTTCGGCGGCGGCGTCTACCCGGCCGAGGAGATCGCCCGCGGCGCCGCGTACGAGCTGTTCAGCGCGGACGAGGTGCCCGGTTTCGAGTGGGCTCCCCGACCGGGCAGCGCCCTGCCGTGGCACCGGTTCGTGCACGTCACCGAGGTGACGGCGGTGCACGGGGCGGTGGAGCCGGCCGAGGAGCCGGACACGCCGCTGATGCTGCCGGCACACCGGGAGCGGGGGTGGGCACAGCTGCAGCAGCTCAGCCAGCAGCCGTCCGCGGCGGGTGACCCGATGCTGGCGGCGGCGCGTGCGTCGGCGGTGGTCCGGCGGGGCACCCGGATGGTGAAGGTGCTCTCCCCACGACAGCTCGCCGGGTACGTGCGGGGGTGGTTGCCACACGGCTTCTGCTACCGGGAGCACGACGTGGCACACCTGCGTACGCCGGCGGCGACCACTGTGCTGCGCACCGACGGCGAGGTCGGCCGGGACGGCCTGGATGTGGCGTACGCCCTGCGCTGGCGGGCCGCCGACGCGGGCGACTACGACGTGCCGGTCGGCGAGGCGCACCACGGCCTGACCGCGCTGGCTCCCCGGGACCGGCTGGGCCCGCCGGTCCTGGGTACGGGCTTCGTGCCGAGCAACGCCCAGCTCATTCCCGAGTTCGTCACCCGGGACTTCGCCGACCTGCCGATGCCCGCGAACGCCGCACTGCTCGCGTACCCGGCCGAGGGGGTGGAGGTGGTGCTCTACACCTACCAGGCCGAACAGCGCGGGTGGCTGCGGATGGTGGGCCCGCAGTGGCGGCACCTGTTGGCCGCGGTGCCGGGTCTCTCCCCGGACCAGGAGTACGTGCCGACCGGGGACGCGCCGCGCTCCACCCAGCTGGTCGGCGTGCACGGCGACGGCGAGTACGAGGCGGTGGCGGACCTGCCCGGCGGGTTCCGGGTGCTGGCGATGACCCGGGCGGCCCGCTACCCGGTGGAGGCGGTGGCCCGCCGGGTCAGGTTCGCCCGGTGGCGGGGCGTGCCCTGCCTGGTGCTGCGGGAGGAGGCCGGTTGGCTGCGGCTGAGGCTGCGCCAGCCGGATCCGGACACGGTGCTCACGACCGGCGCGCAGTGCCACGATCGTGGCGTCTACGAGACCTGGGCGCCGGGCGCCGAGGTGACCGACGATCAGGTGATGGACACCCGGTACGCGCTGTGACACCGGCGGCGGCCGGCGCCCGGGTGGGCGCCGTGCCGCCGCACGGCGACGCTCGTGCGCTCAGCCGGCCAGCCGGGCCAGCTCCTCGTCGACGATCGACGGGTCGAGCTTGCGGAACACCGGCTTCGGCGCGGCCAGCGGCCGGCCGGCTTCCACCGGCACCGACTCCCAGCGCGCGCCGACCGTGTAGTCCCCGGTCAGCACCGGGTACGCCGGCCCGCCGTCCAGGTCGTCGACCTGCTCGATGACGGGCATCGGCGCGTGCACGCCGGTGCCGCCGAGCAGCTCGTGCACCCGCTGCGCGGAGTGCGGCAGGAACGGGGTGAGCAGCGTGTTGGCGTCGCTGACCACCTGGAGCGCGACGTGCAGGATGGTGCCCATCCGAGGCTTGTCCGCCTCGTCCTTGAGCTTCCACGGCGCCTGCTCGGAGAGGTACTTGTTGGCCTCGGCGACCACCTTCATGGCCTCGCCGATCGCCTGCTTCTGCCGGTGCCGGCCGATCAGGTCACCGACCGTGGTGAAGCCGGCGCGGGCCACCGCGAGCAGCGCCTCGTCGGCCTCGGTGAGCCCGGCCGGGTCGACCGGCGGGATCGCGCCGAAGTTCTTCGCCGCCATCGAGACGCACCGGTTGACCAGGTTTCCCCAGCCGGCAACCAGCTCGTCGTTGTTGCGGCGGAGGAACTCCGCCCAGGTGAAGTCGGTGTCGTTGCTCTCCGGGCCGGCGGCGGCGATGAAGTACCGCAGCGCGTCGGCGTCGTAGCGCTCCAGGAAGTCCCGGACGTAGATGACCACCTTGCGGGACGAGGAGAACTTGCGCCCCTCCATGGTCAGGTACTCGCTGGAGACCACCTCGGTGGGCAGGTTGAGCTGGCCCAGCTCGCCCGGCTCACCGTCACGGGAGCCCTCGCCGGAGTATCCGGAGAGCAGCGCCGGCCAGATCACCGAGTGGAAGACGATGTTGTCCTTGCCCATGAAGTAGTAGGACCGGGCGTCCTTGCCCTCACCGTCGGCGGACCACCACTTCCGCCACGCCTCGGGATCGCCGGTGCGGCGGGCCCACTCGATCGAGGCGGACAGGTAGCCGATCACCGCGTCGAACCAGACGTAGATCCGCTTGTCCGGCCGGTCCCGCCAGCCGTCCAACGGAATCGGTACGCCCCACTCCAGGTCCCGGGTGATCGCCCGCGGCTGGAGGTCGTCGAGCAGGTTGCGGGAGAACCGCAGCACGTTGGGCCGCCACCCCTCCCGGGTGTCCAGCCACTGCCGCAGCACGTCGGCCAGCGCGGGCAGGTCCAGGAAGAAGTGCTCGGTCTCGACGAACTTCGGAGTCTCCCCGTTGATCCGCGACTTCGGGTCGATCAGGTCGATCGGGTCGAGCTGGTTGCCGCAGTTGTCGCACTGGTCGCCGCGGGCGCTGTCGTACCCGCAGATCGGGCAGGTGCCCTCGATGTACCGGTCGGGCAGGGTGCGCCCGGTCGACGGGGAGATCGCGCCCATGGTGGTCTTCGGGACGATGTAGCCGTTGCGGTACATCCCCTCGAACAGCTCCTGCACCACTGCGTAGTGGTTGCGGGTGGTGGTGCGGGTGAACAGGTCGTAGGAGAGCCCCAGGCCGTGCAGGTCCTCGACGATCACCCGGTTGTACCGGTCGGCCAGCTCGCGCGGGGTGACCCCGTCGGCGTCGGCCTGCACCTGAATGGGGGTGCCGTGCTCGTCGGTGCCCGAGACCATGAGCACGTCGTGGCCGGCCATCCGCATGTACCGGGCGAAGACGTCGGAGGGAACGCCGAAACCGGAAACGTGACCGATGTGGCGTGGGCCGTTGGCGTACGGCCAGGCCACTGCCGCGAGAACGTGACTCATGAGCAGCAAGCCTAGTGACCTCTCCGGGAGACCCGCGAACCAATGGGGGGTGCCGGGTCGGCGGACCGGGCCAGCCACCCCGCCCATTGGTCCGATTTGTCGCCGACACGCACTCAAGCTGCCCGGTCCGGCTCCGGTGCCGGTGTGCAATGAACGTCGTGACTGGCAGACGAGCGGCCCGGGACCACGATGACCGTCCCACCGGGCCGACGGTCGGCGACGACCCCAGCCCCGAGCCCGGCGGGGCGCGTGGCGGAACTGTCGCGCCCCAGCCCCGACCGGTGCCCGGCGCCGAACCGAGCCGTACTCCGGACGATTCCGCCCCCCGACCGGGCGTCACGGCGCAGACCGGCCCGAGCCCCCGACCGGGCGCCACCGCTCCACCGACCCCCGCCGCCAGCCGGCCGGGCAGGCAGCGGCCCACGCCGGCGGGGCGGGCGGCCACGCCGAAACCGGACGGCGCGGCGGCGACCACCGCGACTTCGGTCCCTCCCACGCCGGCCGCGCCGGCACCGGCCCCGGGTCGTCCCACGCCGGCGGACCCGTCGGGCGGCGGGGCACCGGCCGGCGGGGATCCCGCGCCGGCCGTCGAGCTGGAGCCGACCACCGGGGCGCCGGTGGACGCGGTGCCGCGCCGGGTGCCGGTCCGGCAGCACAGCCGCTGGCACCGGGGCGCCCGGCGGGCCGACGGCGACGCGCCGCCGGACGGTGACGACGGCACCTACTGGGCGCCGATCGAGCAGGTGCACTGGGACGGCACACCGGTCCGGGAAGATTCCGCACCGGAGCGGGACCGCGGCTCCGGCACAGCCCGGCGCCGCACTCCGGTCCGCACCACTCCACCCCCCGACCCGCTGCCCGGGCTCGCGGTGCTGGTGCTGCTGAGCCTGGTCGCGGCCTTCTTCGCCTGGGTCAGCGCCGGCCCGTTCTGGCTCGCGGTCGGGCATGCCCGGGTCGGCGCGGTGGTGATCGACGACTGCACCGGCGGTGGGCTCACCCAGCGCTGCCGGGGCATCTTCACGGCGGACGACGGTCGGTTCCTGGCACACGGGGTACGGGTCGGCGGCGTACCCGCCGGCCGGGACGTCCCCGGGACGGTGCTTCCGGCGCGGATGGCCGGCCCTGACGGCGGCACCGCGTACGTCGACAGCGGCGCGGCCCGGCACCTCCGCTGGCTGCCCGGCCTGCTGGTGGTGCTCGGGTGCGCCGCCGGTATCGCCCGGTGGACCGGAGCGACGCGGCTGCCCGGCCGGCGGAACCGCCGCTGGGCGGTCGCTGTCGCCGTCGCCGGCCCGGTGCTGATCACCCTCGGTTTCCTCGCCGCCGCGTGGTGACCCGTCCGCCCGGTGAGCTGCCGCCTGCTGGCCCGGCCACCGGGTGAACCGGACCGGCGCGCCGCGAAACGCGGGTCAGCTGTGCACGATTGTGTACACGTCACGGCGGCGCAGGGCGTACTCGGTGGCGACATCGGTGATGGCGTCGCGGCGGGACCGGCCGGCCGCCTCCCGCTCGGCGACCGCCGCGCGCAGGGTGTCGTCGTCGGGGCGTTCCGCGGCGGTCACCGGCGCCCCCGCCACCACCAGGGTGATCTCCCCGCGCGGATCACCCTCGGCGGCCCACCGGGCCAGCTCGCCGAGCGGACGGCGCAGGACCTCCTCGTAGGTCTTGGTCAGCTCCCGGCACAGCGCCGCCGGCCGGTCCGCGCCGAACGTCTCGGCCAGGTCGGCGAGTGCCGCGCCGATCCGGTGCGGTGCCTCGAAGAAAACCAGGGTGCGCTCCTCGGCGGCGAGGGCGCGCAGCCGGGATCGGCGGGCACCGGGGGTACGGGGCAGGAAGCCCTCGAAGCAGAACCGGTCGCAGGGCAACCCGGAGATCGCCAGGGCCGTGGTGACAGCGCTCGGCCCGGGCGCGACGCTGACCGGCGCCCCGACGTCCAGTGCGGCCCGGACGAGCCGGTAGCCGGGGTCGGAGACGCTCGGCATGCCGCCGTCGGTCACCAACGCCACCACGTACCCGCCGAGGATGACCTCGACCAGCTCGGGGGTACGCCGCTGCTCGTTGCCCTCGAAGTAGGAGACGATCCGGCCGCCGACGGTGATGTCGAGGTCACGGGCCAGCCGGGTGAGCCGGCGAGTGTCCTCGGCGGCCACCACGTCCGCGCTGGTCAGCACCTCCCGGAACCGGGCCGAGGCGTCGGCGGGGTTGCCGAGCGGGGCACCGAGCAGGATCAGGCGCCCAGCTTCGGACATTTCACCCACAGGATCGTCTCCTTCGTTGACAGCGGATACCGGTATCAGGGACGACGGGCGCCACCGGACACGTTGGCAGCCTACGATCGCCGGGTGACGAGTGCGTCGACAGCGCAGAGCCCGAGCGCCGATCCGGCAAAGATGGTCGAAGTGACGAGCGACCAGAGCCCTGACCAGGGGTCCGCGCCGCCCCGCACCGCAGGTGGCGCGGTGTCCGGCGTGGTCCGTCGACGGTTCGCCACCGTCGACACCCGGCTGGACCGCTTCTCGTGGCTGGCCACCGCCGTCGTGGTGGCCATCGCGGCGATCCTGCGCTTCGTCGGCCTGTCCAGCCCGAAGGGCAAGATCTTCGACGAGACGTACTACGCCAAGGACGCCTACGGGCTGATCAGCCGCGGCGTCGAGTGGAACTACAAGGACAACGCCCCGTCGTACGTGGTGCACCCGCCGCTGGGCAAGTGGCTGATCGGCATCGGCGAGTGGGCCTTCGGCTATCAGGACGTCGAGTCGAAGGTCTCCGTCCCCGGGCACCTGATGACCACCGCCCCGGAGTTCGGCTGGCGGTTCTCGGCGGCAGTGGTCGGCACGCTGTCGGTGCTGCTGCTGGTCCGCATCGGGCGGCGGATGTTCCGCTCGACGGTGCTGGGCTGCGCGGCAGGCCTGCTGCTCGCTCTGGACGGCTTCCACCTGGTGCTGTCCCGCGCGGCGCTGCTCGACATCTTCCTGCTCTTCTTCGTGCTGGCCGCGTTCGGCGCGCTGGTGCTGGACCGCGACGCCCGCCGCCGGCGCTGGGCGCGGGCGCTCGACGACGGGCTCGACCCTTCCCTGCCCGGCCGCGCCGGCCGACCGCCGACCGGCTGGCGCACCTGGCCGTGGTGGCGGCTCGCCGCCGGGGTGCTGCTCGGCTGCGCCTGCGCGGTGAAGTGGAGTGCGCTCTACTTCGTGCCGGCCTTCGCGCTGCTGGTGCTTCTCTGGGAGGTCGGCGTCCGCCGCTCGGCCGGGGTCCGCCGGCCCTGGCGGGACACAGTGCTCGACGAGCTGCCCTGGCTGGTGCTGGCCGGCGTGCTGATGGTGGGCACCTACCTGGCCACCTGGTCGGGCTGGCTGCTCAGCGACGACGGCTACTACCGGCTCGCGTCGTCCTATCCGAACGCCCCGCTCAGTGACGCCCCGGTGATCGGCCCGCTGATCAACCTCTTCGAGTACCACCGGGCGGCGTACGGCTTCCACACCGGGCTGGACGACGCGCACAAATACCAGTCGTGGCCATGGCAGTGGCTTCTGCTCGGCCGCCCGGTGGCGTTCCACTGGTCCGGCGAGGGCGCCTGTGGCGCGCCGTCCTGCGCCTCGGAGATCCTGCTGCTCGGCACCCCGCTGCTCTGGTGGTCGTTCCTGCCCGCCTTGGTGGCGCTGATCTGGCTCGGGGTGGCTCGCCGCGACTGGCGGGCCGGGGCGCTCCTGCTCAGCGTGGCGGCCGGGCTGCTGCCCTGGTTCGCGTTCGCCCTCGAGGGCCGGACGATGTTCTCGTTCTACGCCGCGCCGGCACTGCCCTTCCTGGTGCTGGCCGTCGTGTACGTGCTGGGTGCGCTGATCGCCCCGGCCGGGGGTGACGTCGGCGAGGTCGCGCCGCTGGTGCCCGGCGACCCGGGCTACGAACGCCGGTTGGTGGGCAGCGTCGCGGCCGGGGCGTACGTGCTGCTGGTGGCGCTCTGCTTCGCGTACTTCTATCCGATCTTCGTGGGCCGGCTGATTCCGTACTCGGACTGGCTGTCCCGAATGTGGCTGGACGGGCGCTGGATATAAGCATCGGCAGGCGACGCGCCGCTCAGCGCGACGGAAACGGGCCCGCACGCTTGCGCGTGCGGGCCCGTTCTACAAAGATGCGCGCCCCGATCGCCTGCCACGGGGGAAGCGGGCGATTGGGGCGCGCACGAGAAGCTTAACCACCGCGCACCACCGGCACAACGGGTCGACTTGGGTCAGATTTCCGACGGATGTGGGCAGGGCCGACGCCTCCCCTCCGGCCGTTGACCGTGGGTGACCCGGCGTGGACTCAGCGCCCTGAACGGGCAGGTCCGAGGCCGCGTGACCCGCTCGTCGCACCCCGCCCGGCACCCGCTGCCGGACCAGCGGCGCGTCTTCGCCGGGCGCCGCGGGCGGGAGCCGGACCCGCCGCTCGGCGGCCACCAACCACCACCCAAATGATCATCCAAAGTGGATCTAGCTACACTGCGGGCCGTGATCAACTTCAGACGATCGGCGGCCGTCCTTCTCGGACTGCTGGCGACCACCGCGCTGACCGGGCCGGTCCCGGCGGCGGCCGACGAGGAGCCGGTGGCCGAGCCGCCCCGGGTCGAGCTGGTGCTCGACGTCAGCGGCTCGATGCGCGCCGCGGACATCGACGGGCGCAGCCGAATCTCGGTCGCCCAGCAGGCGTTCAACGAGGTCGTGGACGCGCTACCCGCGGAGACCCAGCTCGGCATCCGGGTGCTCGGCGCGACCTACCGGGGCAAGGACAAGAAGGTCGGCTGCCAGGACACCCAGCAGATCGTGCCCGTCGGGCCGGTGGACCGGGCCCAGGCCAAGGCTGCGGTGGCGACGCTGCGACCGACCGGGTTCACGCCGGTCGGCCTCGCGCTGCGCTCCGCCGCGCAGGACCTGGGCACCGGGGCAACCACCCGACGGATCGTGCTGATCACCGACGGGGAGGACACCTGCGCTCCACCGAACCCGTGCGAGGTAGCCCGCGAGCTGGCCGCCCAGGGCACCAGCCTGGTGGTCGACACGCTCGGCCTGGCCCCCGACGAGAAGGTCCGCCGGCAACTGCTCTGCATCGCCGGCGCGACCGGCGGCACCTACACCGCGGCGCAGAGCGCCGAGGAGCTGACCGACCGGATCAAACAACTCGTCGAGCGCGCTGGTGACACGCACACCCGGGCCCCGACCGTGGTCGGCGGCGCGAACGCCTGCGACTCGGCGCCACTGCTGGCCCCCGGCGTCTACGCCGACCGGGAGGCGTTCTCCGAGCACCGGTACTACCGGGTGCCGGTGCGCCCCGGGCAGGAGCTGCGCGCGTCGGTGAGCATGGCCCTGGACCGACCGGTGAACCGGGACTACGGGGTGCTGCTGCGGGCCACCGCGGTGGACGGCCGGGAACTGGTCCGTGGCGCGGACGCCGGCAGCGGGCGCGCCGACGTGCTCTCCGCCGGGCTCCGCTGGTCGGCCAGCGCCGACGACAAGAACGCCGTCGAGGCCGAGGAGACCGCCACCGCGGCCATCGAGCCCACCACCGTCTGCCTGGTGGTGAGCAACTCCTTCGCCCCGCGCCCCGGCACGGCGGCGACGCCCGGTATGCCGGTCGAGCTGACCGTCGACGTGGTCGCCGCGGCGCCCGCGCCGGACGGGCCCGACCTCGGCCGAGGCTGGGCGCTGCTCGCCCTGCTCACCGTGGCCGGCCTGCTCACCGGACTGCTCGCCGGCCTGCTCACCCGCTGGTGGGTCGCCACCTGGAGGGAGAACTGATGCGTACCGCACTGTTCCGGTCGCTGGCGGCGGTCCTCGCCGCCGGCGGGTCCGCGCTGCTGCCCGCGGCAGCCGTCGCCGCCCCCACCCCCTCGCCGGGGGCCACGCCGGTGACCCGGGCCGGCACGTCGTTCCTGACCGCCACGCCGATCACCGCCGGGCAACCGGTGCGGGTGGACGCCTCGGTCGGTGACCACCTCTACTGGTCCTTCCCGGCAACGGCCGGGCAGGTGCAGGAGATCAGCGCCACCGTCACCTTCCCGAAGGCGCGCAGCGGTGCCTCCACCTGGACCGTCGACGTCTTCGACGGGTTGCGCCGGCGACAGGCGTGCACCGCCGGAGCGCAGACGCCGACTGTGGACGCGCGGGCGTCGAGCGTGGCGCTGGGCTGCACGTTGCGCGAGGTACGGCCCTGGGCAGAGCCGTGGTCGGCCGATCCGTTGCCCGGCGCGTACGTCATCCGGCTCTCCGTGGTGGACCTCCCGGAGCCGGACCTGGGCGCGCCGATCGACGTCGACCTGTTGGTCGGCACAGTCGCCGACCGGGGCGCATCGGCCGACGACGGCGAGCTGGCCGCGCCACTGGTGCTGAACACCAAGGCGGGCACTGTGCTCACCGCCGTACCGGCGGCCGACGCGGAGGCCGACGACGAGGGCGACTCGCCGGCGGACTGGCTGCCGGATCTCGGCTCGCGCTGGGTCTGGACCGGCATCGGCGGTGTGCTCGCCGCGGTGGCCGGCGTCGTCGGCTTCGCCCTGACCCGGCGACCCCGGCGCGGCTGAACGAGCCCGACCCCCGGTGGCCCCGCCCGGCGGCGGGGCCACCGGCGGGCTCAGCCGCGTCGCGAACCGCGCGGCAGCCAGCCGATGAACCGATCCTGGAGGGACATCACCGGGGCGGCGCGCAGGTCCTCCGCGGCGGCGGCGAGACAGGAGCCCAGGTAGACGCTGAGCATCGCCCGGTCACCCCCGTATTCGGCCAGCAGCCGGCTGCGCTTCGTCGCGCACGGCCACTCGTCGCCGCAGGAGCCGCAGCTCCAGCCGGGGGTTGTCGGCGCGTGATCGTCAGCCCGCCCCCCCGGCCGTTCCGCACCATCGGTCATCGCACGTCCTCTCCAATGTCCGTGGGGTGGCGATTGCCATGCCCCGGTCAACGGTGATGGTGGCCCCCGCTCCCATCAGTGCGAGCGCCGTGCGTCCCTCCGGTGTTACATCCTTCCGGTACGTTCTCCCCTCGTGGCAGTCGGAAAGTTGACGGTCGACCCGAAGTCGGCGCAGCGCGTCCCTATCTACCGACCGGTAGCCGGCGATGCGTGACCTGCTGCCCGCGACGGTGGCGGTAGCCGTCGCCGGCCCGGACGACTGGGTCGGGGAGCTGCTCGCCGCCGAGCAGGCCTGCCTGGGCGAGCGGGCGGTCCAGACCCGTCGGCGGGACTTCACCGCCGGGCGGATCTGCGCACGCCGGGCCATGGCCGGCCTCGGCCTGCCACCGGCCGCCGTGCCGGCCGCCGCCGACCGCGCGCCCGTCTGGCCGGCCGGGGTGGTCGGCAGCATCACCCACACCACCGGCTACTGCGCCGCCGCCGCCGCGCGCAGCACCGAGTTCCGGTCCGTCGGCATGGACGCGGAGCGGCACCGCGAGGTCAATGAAGGGGTACGCCGGCTCGTGCTGCTGCCCGAGGAGGAGGAGGCCTGCGCGCGGCTGCCCCGCGGCATCTCCTGGCCGGTCGTGCTGTTCAGCGCCAAGGAGACCGTCTACAAGGTCTGGTACCCGATCGTCGGAAGCTGGCTGGACTTCCACGACGCCCGGCTGGAGCTGGACCCGGACGCCGGCACGTTCACCGCCCGGATCGCGCCGGCCCGGGTGGACGCGGCGGCGGTCACCGACCCACCGGCCACGGTCAGCGGCCGATTCGTGGTCGCCGACGGGCTGGTTCGCACCGCCGCCGTTCTCCCGCTCCGCTGACGTCCGGACGCTCACCTCACCCCGTGCCGGCCTTTCCTGGTGCTCAGCTCGCCTTTGACGACCGTCCACGATGGTCCGTTGCCGCGCGCCGCGTCGGGCCCCTGGCGTGGGACGGGATCCGGCGCGGCGATCGTGGGATCGTCGACGCACGGTAGCGTCGGCGGGTTCGCGAACCGCACGTACCGAGGCGCCAAGGAGTACGGTGACCCACCCCCAGCCCCCCGTCGGGCCGCAGGACCCCCACCAGCCGAACCCGGAGCCGCCGACGCAGCCGTTCCCGGCGACGCCGCAACAGTCCGCCGCGGAGCCGACGGTCCCGCAGGCACCCGCGCCGCCCAACCCGTGGCCGGCAGTGGGGAACCCGCCGCAGGCGCCGTACGCCAGCCCGCCGTATCCGAGCGCGCCGGGCCAGGCCTGGCCGCAGCCGCCGTTCTCGGGCGGCGCGTACCCCGGGGCGGGTGGCGGCGCGTACCCGCCACCCGGCGGGCCGCTGACCATGCCGCCGCCCGTACCCGCCAAGAACTCCAAGAAGACGGTGGTGGTCATCGCTGTCACCGCGGCCGTGCTCACCCTGCTGTGCTGCGCCGGCGGCATCGTGGCGGTGGTCATCGGCGCGAACCATGCCGCCAACGACGTGACCGGCGCTCTCCCCACCCCGGGCGTGACGCGGGGCGTGGGGCAGCCGCCGAGCGGCGCTCCCTCGTCGGCCCCGCCCTCGACCGGCGATGACACCCGGAACATGTCGCCCGGGGACACCCTGGTCATCGACGGCGACGACGGCACCGTCGAGGTCACGGTGACGAAGTTCAGCACCTCCACCAAGCCCTGCAAGTCGTACGGCCTGAAGCCGGACGAGGGCATGTACGTGATCGCCGACGTAACTTTCACTGTCACCAGGGGCACCGGCTCGACGAACCCGCTCTACTTCCAGTGGGTCGCCGCCGACGGCACCGAGACCAACGCGATCGGTGGGGCCTTCTCGGGCTGCGGCAAGCCCATGCCCGCCGGCAACGACCTGACCGCCGGCACCAAGCGCACCGGCAGCGTCGTGTTCGACGTGCCCGACACCAAGGGCGCGCTGGAGTACCAGCACGAGTTCGAGACCGCCGGCTCCTGGAAGCCGTGACGCCCCGAGGCGGAGCCGGTTCACCCCTACCGGCTCCGCCTACCCATTCCTCGAAACCCCGCCCGGTGGTTTTCGCCAACGGAGGGCGGGGACGCGGGTCAGCAGAGGCATCCGCCGAGCGAGAGGGAGGCGACATGAGCGTCGAGAGGGCCAACGACCAGATCGAGCGCGTGGCCGGTCCGGCCAGGGCGGCGGTGGGCAACATGACCCAGGACGAGCGGTCGCAGGCGGATCAGGTGGCGCAGCGGGATGAAATCCGGGGCAACAAGCCCGGCGAGCACGTCCAGGAGGACGCCCGGGACGTTTCGGACGACTTCACCAGCTGACCCACCACGACGTGGCGCCCCCGGCCTACGCGTCGGGGGCGCGAAGGACGACGGTCAGCCGGAGGGCGGTCACGAACGCAACTGCTGCCGGCCTCATCGGCGAATCCGGTCCGCCCGAGGTCGTGGGAGACTGGCCGGCCCAGTCGCTCCACCGGCGACGGCCCACGGCCCCCAGCTCCGCCGGCCAACGACCCGGACGGCGTGTGCATCGGTGGCGTCATACCCGGCACGCTAGCCACTGTGAGTCAGGACCCGAACACGACCGGAGCACAGCTCGGTCTCGGCCACGGCTACCGTGCCCACGTCTCCTTGGCGGTGACGACCGGACGGCCGGTGCGTACCGACTCCTCGATGGCGAGGCTGATGAGGTGGTCCTGGCACGCCTCCGCCAGGGGATACGGCGCCGGGCCTTCCTCCCGTGCCCAGGCACCGGCGCGAGCCATGATGTCGGCCACCGCGATGTCGTCGTCGGACATTCCACTGCCGACGAACGGATTGCGGTAGACCACGCTGCCGTCGAAGCTGATGTGCTTCAGGTCGAGCCCTTCGAGGTTCAGGTCGACGCCGGTCTGCCGCCGCACCAGGGACGACTCCACCGGCGTGGTCGGGTCGACCAGGCGAACCACCCGATCGTCCACCAGTTCGCCGAGCGACCCCCGCACCACCAACCGGCGGGTACGCAGGGGATTCCACCACTGGTTGTCGGTGAAGTCGTACAGCCCCATCCGCCCGCCGAAGTCGATGGTGGCGAGGGTGGTGGAGAGCTGCTGCGGGGTGGCGTCACCACTCCAGCCGGCGGGTGACAACGGGTTGGCCAGCGGCGCGACGAACGCCCGCGCGTTGACCTCGACGACGTCGTACCCGACGCCGAGCAGACCACGGATCAGCGAGACCGCGTGGTACAGGTGCGTCGAGGAGATCTGGACGGAGGTCGGTTCACCGAGCACTCCGGCGCGGATCACCTCCAGCCGGGCCGCGTGCCCGGGCATCAGCAGGTACTGCTCGGCGACCTGCACCAGGCCGCTGTCTCCGACGTCGGACCAGAGGGACCGCAGACCCGCCAGGTCGGGCGCCGGCGGCGTCTCGGCCAGCACCGGCACCTTGGCCGCGACCAGGTCGCGGGTCACCTCGGGCGTCACCGACCAGGGCACCGACACGATGACGAAGTCCGGCCGCTCGTGGGCGAGCAGTTCGGCCGCCGTGCGAAAGGTCCGCACGCCCCACTCGGCCGCCACCGCCGCACCGCGCGATTCGGTACGCGTGACCACAGCTGTCGCCCGGAACCGCTCCGGTAGCAGGCGAGCCAGCCGGAGGAAGAACTCACCCCGCCAACCACTGCCGACGAGGCCGAACCGGGTCTGTGCCGTGGATGTCATGGGGGCTCCTCACGTCGACACCGGATGCTAGTCGCCGTGGACTCCGCCTCCCTTCGCTACCGTGGCCCGGAATCCCCGACAGAGACAGAAGACGGAGGATGTGGCTGATGCCTGCCGGTCCGCTTCGCGCCGCACCTGTGACGACGCTCGTCGAGGCGACCGAGCCGCGACCTCCGCTCGACTACTACCTCGTCCTGGCGAAGCCGGGCGACCGCGGCCCGGCCGCTGGCGTGGAGGGGATCGTCGTCGAGGAGTTCACCCGTCACGCCGACTTCTCGACGGCTGGGCTGGACAGCGCGGGCTGGACGCCTTCAGGTGACGGCTGGTGGAGTTCCGCTTCGTTCAGCCGGAGCATGCGCACCGATCGAGAGGCGCTGGCGCGGCTGGTTCCCTCCTCCCGCAGGGATGCCGACAGCGCCTACCGCCAGCTCGGCGGAGGGCAGCTGCCCTCCGAGGCGGTCCTGCGCACGTACTTCCGCGACCACCAACCGTTCGCTTCCGCTCCCCCGCTGCGGCTCGGCCCCGCACAGCCACCCACCGGATTCCACGAGCGGCGCGTCTACCGCGTCCTCTTCGCGAAGGATCTCCGCGCGGATCAGGTGGAGAGCCTCAGAACGCTCTGGCGGACAACAGGCGACGGGGCTCCTGCCGATCCGCGCTCACCAGGAGCGGTCGTCGCCGGTTGCCTGGACGAGGACGGCGACCGGTTCGCCTGGGACGTGCGCCGGGTTGGCAGCGGGCTCGCCTGGTGCCTCGACGTGACCGTCCTGTTGAGAACGAAGGCCTCCGGCACGTTGGGCTCGACGCTGCACAACCTGACGACCGTCATGAGGCAGCACGGCTTGATACCCGTGACGACCGAGCGGTTTTCCTGACCACCGGGATCGTCCGACCGGATCCGTCAACATGATGTTCACAAACCGGATTCGCGCTGACTAGCCTCGACGTGTGCAGATTGGCGTGAACGTACCGAACTTCGCTCCGGGCACCGACCCCGAGGTGCTGCGACAGTGGGCGCAGACGGTCGAGGGCCTCGGCTTCGACCTACTGATGGTCTCCGACCACATCGCGGTGACCCCGGACGTGGCCGAGCAGTACCCCGCCCCGTTCTACGAGCCGTTCACCACGCTGTCCTGGCTGGCCGGGGTGACCCGCCGCGTCCGGCTGGGCACCACCGTGCTCATCGTCCCGTACCGGCACCCGCTGCTCACCGCCCGGATGGCGGCGAACCTCAACCGGCTCAGCGGCGGCCGGCTCGTCCTCGGCGTCGGCGTCGGCTGGGCCCGGCAGGAGTTCGAGACGCTCGGCGTGCCGTACCGCCGGCGCGGCGCACTGACCGACGAGTACCTGGACGCGATGCGTGACGCTTGGCGCAATACCGCCGACTACGACACGGAAGCGATCCCGATCTGGGTCGGCGGCAACAGCGACGCCGGCATGCGCCGGGCGGTACGACTCGGAGACGCGTGGCACCCGCTACGGGTCACGCCCGGATGGCTGACGGAGGCGGCCGGGCGACTCAAGGCCATCGCCGACGAACTGCGTCGCCCGGTGCCCGCGTTGGCACCGCGCATCGCACTCCGCGAAACCCGTGAACCGGTCACCGCCCCGGACCGGCCCGCCGGGGTCGGCACCATCGAGCAGATCACCGGTGACATCGATCAGATTCGTCTGCTCGGCGCGGAGACTGTGGTGCTCGACCCGTTCAACGGCGACCTGACCGAGATCCGCCAGCCCGAACGCGCCTGGCGGACACTCGCGGCCGTGGCCGCGTACCAGAAAACCCAGGAGGACCGATGACGACCGACGACGAGAAGTTTCTCCGCCGCGCCGTAGACATTGCCAGTCAGGCCGGAGCCTCCGGCGAACGGCCGTTCGGCTCGTTACTTGTCGATGCGGACGGCACCATTCTGGCCGAGGACCACAACACCGTGGTCTCCGACTCGGACATCACGGCCCACCCGGAGCTGAAGCTGGCCCGCTGGGCGGCCCGGGAACTCGCCCCGGACGTGGCGGCCGGCACCACCATGTTCACCAGCTGCCAGCCGTGCCCGATGTGCGCGACCGCGATCGACCGGTCCGGTCTCGGCCGGGTGGTGTACGCCCTGTCCACCGAACAGTTCGAGGAGGTCAAGCCAGCCACCCCGCCACTGCCTCCGGTGCGGTACGAGGGCCCTGCGCTTTTCGACGAGGCCCGCCGGCCGATCGACGACCACTACTAGTGTTCGTCCGCTTCGCGCTGAATCCACACGGTCGAAAAGGAGTTAGTAGGTCACCGAAGGGCATGTGACGCGATGACTATGCCGCCGCCGTGAGAGCTGTCTGGTTCATGTGGGCAGGTTCGTTCCTCAGCCTCACCAACATCGCGGCCGGTTGGAGCTGGGCCTTAGCTGACGCCGATCTTCGTGTTGGAACCTCCGCCCCCGCAGGGCATCGACTGGAGCCAGGCGAGCGTGTTGTTGGGCGTACCGGCCGCGGTGACGGTCGCTTTGATGACGGCCACTATCCGTCGTTCACGCCGCGACACCCGACACTGAGGCCGACCGCTGTGGCCCGCCGGCCCCATCCCGACTTCACCGTCGAGCGGTACCGCGACCGGCTCGCCGCCCCGCACGAGCGGATCCAGTCCGACGGACCCTTCGTCGCGCACGCCCAGCGGATCCTGGTCGAGGCCGCAGGCCCGGTTGACCGATCCGCTGGGCATCGCCCGATCCGTGCGCCGCGGGGTGACGTGGTCACCGCTGGCTGCCCCAGAGGTAGACGCCGAATCCGGCAAGCAGCAGGCTTACCACGCTCGCCCCGGCGCGCACGGTGTTCCACCAGGTCCAGCGAGAGGTGTAGTCCGCCCAGATCCGCGCCGCCTCCGCCGGGTCGGTCGGCACACCGGTCGCGTCGAGCGCATCGTTCATCGGCACGTTGAGGGCCACCGTCGGGATGAACGCGCCCACCAGGTACGCGGCCCCGGCCAGGAAGAACAGCAGTGCCGCCGGACGGTGGCCGAGGATCAGCAGCAGTACGCCGGTGATCGCAGCCGCGATGATGGGACCGAAGAAGGTGACGAAGAAGAGGGGATTCTGGATCTTCTGGTTGATGCTCGTCATGGCTCGGATCGCGGTGCCGGCGTCGGTCGCGTTCAGACCGGGCATCACGGACACGGAGAAGGCGTAGTAGACCCCGGCGATCAGACCGGTCACCGCGAGGGTCACCGCCGCCGACCAGGCTGCCAGCGTGTTCATGACGATCAGCCCCGATCCGGTTGTTCGGTCGCCCAGACGCCGGTGGCGGCGGCGTCCCGCGCGTAGTCCGCGAAGTCCCTCGGCCGGCGGCCCAGAGCGCGTTGCACACCGTCGGTCAGGTGGGCGTTACGCCCGTCCAGAACCTTGCCGAACAGGTCGGTCAGGACGGCCACCAGCTCGGCGGGCACCTGGTAACGCGCCATTACCTCGGCGTACTCCTGTGGGGAGACCGACTGGTAGGTGATCGGTCGCCCGACCGCCTTGGCGATCTCGTCGGTCGCCTCGGCGAAGGTGAGCAGCCGGGGGCCGGTCAGTTCGTAGAGCTGACCCACGTGGCCCGCCTCGGTCAGCGCCGCGACCGCGATCTCGGCGATGTCGTCGGCGTCGACGAAGGGCTCCCCGACGTCGCCGGCTGGGAGCACGATCTCGTCGCCGCGCACCGAGTCCACCAGGAAATCCTCGCTGAAGTTCTGGCTGAACCAGCTCGCCCGCAGGATCGTCCATTCCGCGCCGGATCGCTGTACCACCTGCTCGCAGAGCTGAGCCGCCTCCTCGCCCCGGCCGGAGAGCAGGACGATCCGCTCGACGCCGCCGGCCACTGCCTGCTCGACGAACGCGCGGATCGTGGCGGGGGCGTCCGGTGCGGCCAGATCCGGGTAGTACACCAGGTACACCGACCCGACCCCTTCCAGCACGCCGGCCCAGGTGCTCTGGTCGGTCCAGTCGAACCGTGGCTCGCCGGAGCGGGAACCGACCCGTACCGGACGGCCGAGGGCGGTGAGGCGGTCCACCACGCGACGACCGGTCTTGCCGGTGCCGCCGAGGACCAGGATGGGCTGTTGGTGCACGTTCTCTCGCATGTCACCAGTCAAGCCGGACGGGCCCCGATCGGGAATGAGTGAGACGCTCGGCTCCATGTCCGGGCGTCTCACCAGGGTTCTTCCAGCCTGCGGTGTGTGGACGCACTGGCGGGGCTGTTGGACGGGCCGAGAGCGCGGGGCGCGTTCCTGCGACGATCGATGTTCGACCCGCCGTGGTCGGTATGCTGTAAAACATCGAAAAAGGCCGTCTCCCACGATGGGAAACGGCCTTTGACCTGGGGTGGAGCTGAGGGGATTTGAACCCCTGACCCCCTCGATGCGAACGAGGTGCGCTACCAGTCTGCGCCACAGCCCCTCCGCCGGCGAACCGGCTTCGGTCCCACCCGGCTTACACCGGGCGGGCCGGCAGCAAGGCTAACAGGTCGGCGGCCCCGACCGCGAATCCGCCCCCGGCGCGGCGCTCATCCCACCGAAAGATCCACTCGACATCGCGGAAGTCGGGGCATCCGGGGCGTCGCGACACCCCCACCTCCAGCAACCCGAGTCGATCACGCGCAAGCGCTCACTCTGTATCGCCGATGTGGGGGCATCACCGCGGGCGGATACCCCCACATCGGCGACGTGGAGTCGATCATGCGCCGGCACCGCGCCCGTCGCAGCGGACGGGCCCGATCACGCGCCGGCACCGCGCTCGTCGCGGCGGGCGGGCACGCGCCGGCACCCCGCCCGCCGCAGCGGGCCGCCGATCACGCGCCGGCAGCGCCACGTCGGAGCGCGGCGGGCTGGTCAGGCGCCGCGACCGGCCTCGTAGGGGCGTCCGCGCAGCCCACCCGACCGCCGGTAGGAGACCGACCCGCCGTTGACCGCGGCCGGCAGGTCCCCCGAGCGGTCCAGGCCCATCGCGGCGCGGCGTACACCCTCGCGCTGGGCTGCCAGCCGGCGCTGCGCCTCCCGGCGGGCCGTGGCACGGCGAGCCTGCTCGCGGCGCACCTCGGCCTGCCGGGTTGCCAGCCAGGCCGCCTCCCGGGCCCGCGCCCGGCGTCGCCGGCGGCCGGCCAGGGCCCGACCGCGCAGGTGGACGACGTATACGGCCAGCAGCATGAAGGTGACCGAGAAGCCGATCCAGAAACCGGGGCTGACGAACAGCACGCCGATCAACTCGACGACGTTGAGCAGCAGCAGGGCGGCGAGCACGCGGCGGCGCCGGTACACGGCCGGGGTGTGTTCCCGGCGGGACGGCGGGCGGCGGCGGGACCGCTTCGGTGCGGGCGGCACGGCGCGCAGTCGGCCGGAGCGGCGGCCCGCCGGGGGTGCGGAGACCGGCGCGGTCAACGCTCCGGTAGTCGCATCTTCACTGAGGGTGACAACAAGTGAGCGCGGCGGGTGCACGGGTCGCCGCCCCGGCACAGTGCGGCGCCGTCGGCGGCGCTGGAGCACCCGCGCCGTCGACTGCGCCCGCTCCGCCACCAGCCGCTCAGTGGCGTCGTACCGGCGGACCAGCGCCGGGGCCAGGGCGAGCAGGCCGGCGGCGGCGAGGACGGCGAGGAGCACCGAGGTCGGCACCCTCACCCCTCCCGTCACCGAATTCGGAGCAACCACCACCCGACCGCAGGATCTTCCACCGATCGCGCCTGGTTGCGTGGATCGTCCGGATGGGCAGTGCTTGCCAAAGCTTGCAGTTACTTGAGGTTACGGCGCACCGACCGGGATGCCGCCGCGCCGCGCCGATCCCGTGCGTGGGACGACTGCGACGCGGTCGGGAATTGCCGGGATTTCCCGACGGCCTCTCACCGCGCGCTGGCGCGAACCCGGTGCCATCGGGCCAGCAGGCCACCCTCGGCAGCGATTTCCTCACTGGTCATCGCGTATCCGATGTGGTCCCGCCACGCGCCGTCGATGTGCATGTAGCGCACGTGGTACGACTCCTCGCGGAAGCCCAGCTTCTCCACCACCCGCCGGGACGGCCGGTTCTCGGGGCGGATGTTGACCTCCACCCGGTGCAGCCCGCCCGGACCGAACGCGTGATCCACGGCAAGTGCGAGCGCGGTCGGCATCACACCCTGGCCGGCCACCCGGGCATCCACCCAGTAGCCGACGTACCCGGAGCACAACGCTCGCCGCACGATGCTGCCGATGTTGAGGTGCCCGACCAGCCGGTCGCGGTCGGCCTCGCGCAGGCAGACCGCGAACGGCATGCCCTCGCCCTCCCGGGCCGAACGCCGCTGGTCACGGTGCACCCAACGGAACGCGGCGGGCGAGTTCAGCTCGTCCCAGTCGCCGGCCAGCGACGACTCCCAGGGTGACAACCAGGCCCGGTTGGCCCGCCGCACCTCCGACCACGCCGCCGCGTCGGAGCGCCGGTAGGGCCGAAGCAGCACCGGGCCGTCGACCAGCACCGCCGGCCAGCCGGGCGCCCGCTCGGGGCCGAAGAGACTCACCCGCACAGTCTCCCGTGCGGGACCGTGCCGCGCGCAAGTGGACCCACCGCCCTCGGCGCAGGAGGCCTCATGATCGCCAGCCGGGGCGGCGGACCAGCGACCGGCCGGACGCACCGCCACACCTGCCAGAGGACGACCGGAACACCGTCACCGGCGACGGTCGAGCAGCAGGACGTCCACCGTGGAGCCGGCGGCGGCGGTGGTGACCCGCTCGCCGAGCACCAGCAGCCCGTTCGCCTCGGCCAGCCCGGAGAGGGTGAACGGCCCGCCGCTGAGCGGCTGCACCGTGTACCCGCCGCCGCGCCGCTCGGCGACGTGGGCGGGCCGGAACTCGCGCAGCCCGCCCGGTGACGACACGGTCTCCAGCAGGTGCGCCCGCACGCTGGGCCGGAACACCGGCTCGGCGCCGGCGAGCAGTTGGATGGCGGGGCGGGCCAGCACCTCGAAGCCGATCAGCGCGGCGCCGGGGTCGCCGGGCAGGCAGACCACCGGCACCTCCTCGGCGCCGACGGTGCCGAACCCGAGCGCTGTGCCGGGATAGAGCGCCACGTCGGTGAAGGTGACCGGCCCCGCCCGGCCGCCCTCCCGGCGGGACAGGATCCGGCGCACCATGTCCCCCGGACCGGTGCCGGTCCCCCCGGTGGTGATGATCAGGTCGGCGCGCAGGGTCTGGTCCTCCAGCAGCCCGCGCAGCCCCTCCGGGTCGTCGTCGCAGATGCCCACCCGGTACGCCAGCGCCCCCACCTCGGCCGCGGCGGCGGTCAGCGCGTGCGAGTTCGCGTCCACCACCTGCCCGGGCTGACTGCCCCGGCCCACGTCGACCAGCTCGTCGCCGGTTGCCACGATAACCACGCGTGGGCTGGGCCGGACCACCACGTGCCCGATGCCGGTGGCGGCGAAGACCGCGACCAGGGCCGGGGAGACGTACGTGCCGGCCCGGGCGAGCAGGGTGCCGGCGGGCAGCTCCTCACCGGCGCGGCGTACCCCGTACCCCCGCTTGGGGGTGCGGAAGATCTCCACCGCGGCCATGCCCTGGTCGGTCCACTCCACCGGGACGACCACGTCGGCGGCGACCGGCAGCGGCGCCCCGGCGGCCACCGAGAAGCACGAGCCCGGGGTGAGCCGGACGGGCCGCCAGCTCGCCGCGCCGAGGTCGCCGACCACGTTGAGTCGGATGGTCCGGCCGCCGGGCGTGCCGGAGGGGGCCGGGACGTAGCTGGGGCCCCGGCCCCCTCCGGAAATGTCCTCCCAGCGGGCCGCGTACCCGTCCACGGCCGCCTGGTCGAAGGCCGGGAAGGCGTGCGGCGCGACGACGTCCTCGGCGAGGACGTTGCCGTGCGCCTGGGTGAGGTCGAGGTCGAGTGGCGGCAGCGCTCGTAACCTGCGCAGCACGCTGCCCAGGTAGTCGGCGAGCGGCGTCAACTCGTTCGCGGCCGCCTCGGCGTCGGCCGTCGCGGTCATGTACCAGATCCGCCTGCCGCGTCGGCCTTGACGAAGTCGGCCAGCCAGGAGCGGAACTCGGCGCCCATGTCGTCGCGCTCGGCGGCGATCTGCACCACCGTCTGGAGGTAGCCCAGCGGCATCCCGGTGTCGTAGCGGGTGCCCCGGTAGACGATCGCGTGCACCGGCGTGCCCTCGGTGCGCAGCAGCTCCATCGCGTCGGTCAGCTGGATCTCACCGCCGCTGCCCGGCTTGGTCCGCCGGATCGCGTCGAAGATCGTCCCGGGCAGCACGTAGCGGCCCAGCACCGCGAGGTTGCTCGGCGCGTCCTCCGGCTGCGGCTTCTCCACCATGCCGGTCACCTTGACGATCTCGCCGATGTCGGTGAGCTCCGCCTCGGCCGGCTCGACGGAGGCGATGCCGTACCGCTTGGTGTCGGCCGGGTCGACCTCGAAGAACGCGAGCACCACACCACCGGTGCGGGCCTGCAGCTCCAGCATGGCCGGCAGCAGCGGCTCGGACGGCTTGACGAACTCGTCGCCGAGCAGCACCGCGAACGGCTGGTCGCCGACGTGCGCCTCGGCGTACCCGACGGCGTGGCCCAGCCCGAGCTGCTCCGGCTGCCGGACGGTGTAGATCTCGGCCAGGTCGCTGGGCCGGCGCACGGCGGCCAGCCGCTCGGCGTCGCCCTTCTCCTCCAGCCTGGTTTCCAGGTCGGGGCGACGGTCGAAGTGGTCCACCATCGACGTCTTACCCCGGCCGGTGATCAGTAACACGTCGCCGATGCCGGCCTGGGCGGCCTCCTCGACGATGTACTGCAACACCGGCCGGTCCACCACCGGCAGCAGTTCCTTGGGCACCGCCTTGGTGGCCGGCAGGAACCGGGTGGCCAGTCCGGCGGCCGGGATAACGGCCTTGACCGCCAGGGGACGGCCGGTTGCGGCGACCGTCGATGAGGGGTTCGCTGAGTGCTCCGACATGCCGCGAGACTATCGGCCACGGCTCTGCCGCGGCGGGTGTGGCCCAGAAGACGCGCCGCCGCCTGACCCCGGCCCGCCGGCGCCCGGGCCGGGTCGGGCGGCATCGCCGGCGCTGTCCGCCCCGCCGTCGGCCGGTTCCGGTCGGGCGTGCGACGGCCCCGCCGACGACGATTCGGGTACGCCCGCGGCCGGGTCCGACCGGGCGGGCCCGCCCGGCTCCCGGGCGACCTGCACGGGCGGGCCGGCGCGGGGCAGCCCGTCCGGTGGGCTCACCGCCCCCGCCGGGACCGGAATCTCCCGCCTCGGCACGTCCGGGCACACCTCGGCGACCCGGTAGGTGTCCCGGCCGGCGGCCTTCGCCGCGTAGAGCGCGTCGTCGGCGGCCTCCAGCACCTCCCGTCCGGTGCTGCCGTGGTCCGGATAGACGGCGATGCCGACCGACACGGTCACCACGACCGGCCCCGCGTACGCCTCGACGGCGACCGGCGTCTCCCGGACCGCCGCGCCCAGCCGTTCCGCCACGATCGCCGCGCCCCGGGCGTCGGTCTCCGGCAGCAGCAGCACGAACTCCTCGCCGCCCTGCCGGAAGGCGAGGTCGACCTCCCGGATCTCGCCGCGCACCCGCCGGGCGAACTCGGCCAGCACGGTGTCCCCCGCCGCGTGCCCGTAGGTGTCGTTGACGTCCTTGAAACGGTCCAGGTCCAGGGCGAGGACGCTGAGCATCCGGCCGAACCGGCTGGCCCGTTCCACCTCCCGCCGGATCGACTCGCGCAGGTAGCGGTAGTTCCACAGCCCGGTGAGCGGGTCGGTGAGCGAGAGCCGCTGCGCCTCCTCGTGCACCCGGACGTTGTCCACCGCCACCGCCGCGTGCCCGGCGAAGGTGCGCAGGGTGACCAGGTCGTCGTCGTCGAACTCGTCCGCGCCCAGCCGGTCGTAGAGGGCCAGCACGCCGAGCGCCGCCGCCGGCGCCCCGGCCTCCTCACCGGTGCCGCCGACCGGCGCCGCTGGTGCGGCCGTGGTCGTCGTGGTGCCGCCGCCCGGCGTGGCGAAGGGGACCGCGACGTACGTCTGGCAGCGCGGCTCGCCCGCCTGGGCCTCGGTCGGCTCCACCCGCCCACGCTGGGGCTCCCCGGTGGCGGCAACAGCGCCGACGACGCCGACGCCCACCGGCACCCGTAACGTCTCCGTCCCGTCCCCGTCCGGCCAGCGCCCGTCCAGCCCCTCGGTGCACTGTGCGACCAGCACCCCACCGGCCTCCACCAGCAGCACCGCGCCGGCCCGCGCCCCGGTGGCCGCGATGGCGCTGTGCAGGATCACCCGCAGGATGCGTTGCAGGTCGTGCGTGCTGGCCAGGGTGTCCCCGAGGACGGCGAGGTGGCCGCGCAACTGGTCCCGGCTGCTGGTCAGCGCCGCCACGTACGACCCGGTCTCCCGGGTCATCCGGTTGAACGCGGCGGCCAGCCGGCCCAGCTCGTCCCGGGTGCGCACCGGCACCCGGGCGGTCAGGTCGCCGTGCGCCACCCGATCCACCGCGCCGGCCAGCTCCACCAGCGGCCGGGTGGTCACCCGGGCCAGCCGCCAGGCGGTCAGCACGGCGAGCAGCCCGGCCAGCACGACCACGCCGACCAGCGTGACGTGCAGCGCGGGTGGCCGTTCGCTCGCCACGGAGAGCACCAGCGGCAGCGGCTGCCCGGAGGAGGGCCCGATGCGTCGCACGTACCGGCCCTCGGAGGTCTCGGTGACCCGCTCGCCGCCGGTGGCGCTGGCGGCGGCAAGCACCGCGTCGCGTACCTCACGGGATTCGGTGGTGTGGGTGACCCGCCCGGCGCTGGCACCGCCGTCGAGCAGGGTGACGGCCACCCCGGTCACCGCGGCCAGCCGGGCCACGAAGGCCGGGTCGACCAGTTGCGCGGCGGCCACCGTGCCCTGCAACGTGCCGGCCCGGTCGCGCAGGTCCACCCGGGCGGCAAGGGCGCGGATCGGGCCGGGCGGCGCGGCCGGGCCGGAGCAGTCCCGCCAGGGGGTCGACGGCGCCCCGGGCGAGGCGTACGTAACCTGGCCGGTCACGTCGGTGATCAGCACCCCGGCGGCCAGCCCCCGGCCGACCAGTTGGTCGGCGGTGCCGGCCGGGTCGCCGGTGAGGGCCACGGCGTCGGCGGTGGCGCGTAGCTGCTGGCAGAGCGCGTCGACCGAGGTACGCACTGTGGACGCCGCCACGGCTAGGCGCTCGGTGGAGCGGCTGCGGTCGACGGCGGCGACGATGGAGGCGACAAAGAAGGCCCCGAGCAGGACCGGCCCGAGCACCACCACGAGGAAGGCTGCTGTCAACCGCCCGCGTAGCGTCACTCGGTCCCCCCGGACGGTCCGCTTTCGTTGCTTGCGATGCTGACACAGAGCAACCGTGGGAGAGGCGTTGCGTCAGGAGTGTTGCGTGCCGGAATTTTCTGATGAAGCGGAAGTGACCCGGGTGGCGAAGCGGGACACGCGCGCCGAGCTGCTCGCCCGCCGTCGGGCGCTGAGCGGTCCGGCCCGGGCCGCCGCCGCCGGGCGCGTCCAGGCCGAGCTGGTCGCGCTGGTACGCCGGCTGCGCCCGCGCCGGATGACGGCGTACGTGCCGGTCGGCTCCGAACCGGGCGGGCCCGACCTGCCGGAAGTGCTGCGGGCGGCGCTGCCGGCCGACGCCGCGCTGCTGCTGCCGGTGCTCCGCGCCGACCTCGATCTCGACTGGGCGGCGTACACCGGGCCGGATGCCATGATCGCGGCCGGGCGGGGTATCCGGGAGCCGGTCGGCCCCCGGCTCGGGGTGGCCGCGGTGAGCGGCGCGGGCCTGCTGGTCGTTCCGGCGCTGGCGGTCGACCGGCGCGGCCGGCGGCTGGGCCGCGGCGGTGGCTCGTACGACCGGGCGCTGGCCCGGGTGCCCGAGGCGACGCTGACCGTGGTCCCACTGCACGACGGTGAGCTGGTCGAGGCGCTCCCGGTGGAGCCGCACGACCGCCCGGTCCGAGCGATCGTCACCCCTGCCGACGGGGTGCGTACGCTTGACGACGGCCCCGGTGCGGCGCATGGTGTCGCGCCCCACACGTCCGCTGGACGAACCCGGGGCGAATGACGCACCATTGGCACTCGAATAGGTCGAGTGCCAACTGGCTGAGCCCAGATCCGGAGGAGAACGTGCCCACGTACCAGTACGCCTGCACCGCGTGCGGTCACCAGCTCGAGGCGGTCCAGTCCTTCTCTGACGCGCCGCTGACCGAGTGCCCGACGTGTGCGGGGCGGCTGCGCAAGGTCTTCAACTCGGTAGGCATCGTCTTCAAGGGCTCCGGCTTCTACCGCACCGACTCCCGCGCCTCCGGCTCGGAGACGTCGGCCGGCGGCACGGCGGGCAAGCCGGCCAAGTCCGAGTCGTCCTCGTCGTCCTCGGGTGGAGACTCCGGGTCGTCGTCGGGCTCCTCGACCGGGTCGACGTCCTCGTCGTCCGGATCGTCCTCGTCGTCCGGCTCCTCGTCGTCCGGTGGGTCGAGCGGCGGCAAGGCCCCGGCGGCGACCTCCGCGTCCTGACCGCTGCGCCCGAGCGGCGTGGTCGTCCCGTGTCATAGCAGGTCCGGCCGGTCGGTGGGCGTTGTCCACAGGCCGGCCGGTTGTCCACAGGCACCGGCGGACGATCAGCTGACCGGGCCCCGATCGGCCTAACCTGCCGTCCACGGGTGTCGCTGCGGCACCCGGTGACGGGAGGCGGCAGATGGCGACCGGCGATCCGGACTCCGCTCGGGCGTTGCGGCCGCTGCGGCGGCTCGCCCTGCCCGGCGGGCGTACCCTGCTCCGGGCCGGGCTGGTAGCCGCGTTGCTGGGCCTGGCCGCCGCCGTCCTGCACACCCCCGCCGGCTGCCCGCCGACCACCCGCGCCACCCCATCCCCCGGCCCGGCCCGCGCCGGACCGGTCGACGGGCCGCAGCCGACCGACACGAGCGCAACCACGGCCGGGCAGCACCCGACGGCCGGCCCGTTACCGCTGCCCAGCGGCGCGGTCGGGGTGCCGGTCCGGTTGGCCGAGCCGGCCGCGCTGGCGGTGGTCCGCCCCGGAGCCCGGGTCGATCTGCTCGCGGCGCCGCCGGGCGGGGCGGGCACCGAAGCCGCCCTGCTCGCCCCCCGAGCGCTGGTGCTTGACGTGCTGGGTGCCGGCGCGACCGACGGGTCGTCCGCCCTCTATCTGGCGCTCCGCCCCGACCAGGCGCAACGCGCGGTCGGGCTGCCCGAGGGGAGCCGCTTCGCGATCGTCGTCCGCGGTTGACCGCGCACACCGCCGAGAGCGACGGCGGAGCCGGACGCCAGGACGGGGAGCGGGGTCAGCCCCAGTGCGGTGGGCGTTCGGCGAGCAGCCAGTCGTCGTTGCCGCCGGGCCGCTCGCCCCAGCCGCGGTCGGTGTCGTCGGCCGTCTGCTCGGGCAGCACCACGAAGTCTTCGCTCAGGTCGACGGTGCGATCGTCGTCGCCGCGCGCGCCCTGCGTGCCGGGGTCCTCGGTGCTCACGAGCGGCAAGACTAGCGCAGCCGACGACGGCGGACCGGTGGCAGACGGTGGCGCGCCGGCCAGAAGCGACCGAGCCGCCGGCCGCGTTGGTAGCGTCGGACGGCGTGACGACCCCCAGCGGTGGCAGCACCCCGGACGACTACTGGCGGCGGCCCGGGACCGGCGGCGAGGAAGCACCGGACCACGCCGCCGCCGCGCCCGCGAGCGGGTACGCCGGTCCACCGCCGAGCGTGCCGCCGCCGGCGGGCTGGCGTCCACCCGTACACCTGGAGCCGGCGCCGCCCCGGCGGCTGCCGCCGCAGGACATGGCCGGCCTCGACGTGGCCGAGCAGCGCGCGCAGCGGGTCACCTACGGGTTCGGCGCGGCGGTCGGCGTGGTGCTGGTGGTCCTGGTCTGCCTGCTCTGCTCGCGGGTTCTTTTCTGACCCCCGCCTCGACCGACGGTCAGAGCGTCGTGCCCCAGACGGCCTGGGCGCCGGAGTGGCCGGTCAGGTAGACGTAGACCAGAGCGGCGATGGAGAGCGCGACGACCGCCACCGCCAGCACGGGGGTCACCAGTGCCGGCAGCCGCGGCACCCGGGGGTGCCCGCTGGTCGCCACCAGCAGCAGAATGGCCACGATCCCGAGCGGCACCACGATCCGGAACAGGATGTCGCCGTAGCGGGAGTGCTCGAAGATCTGGTCGAGGAGCGGGCCCTGGAAGCCCCGGGCGACCAGCGCGTCGGTGAACGCCTCACCGGACTGGATCGCCACGAAGGCGGTCAGCGGAGCAGCCACGGCCAGGATGGCCACCGCCCAGTCCAGCCGGTGCCGCCAGCGCGGCAGTCCCACGTACGCGACGGCCAGCACGGCCAGCAGCGGCACGAACAGGACCACCGCATGGACCACCAGGACGTGTACCGGTAGACCCTGGATCTCCTCGAACATCGACACCCTCCAGGTGGATCACGGTCACGGGGTGGCCAACGTACGGTTCGCCGGTCCCCAGGCTCTCGACCGGAGACACGCGCGGCCCCTCGATCGGGTTCACCTCGCCCCGATCCGGCCACCGCCGGCTGTGTCCGTGGCCACCCCGACCGGACGTCGGTTGTCGGCACAGGTCGCACGTGCTGTCATTGGCGCATGTCCGGTGCCGAGGAACTGCTGCGATCGAGGGGCCTGCGCGTCACCCGACCGCGTCTCGCGGTGCTCGACGTCCTGGCCGGTGGCGGTCACCTGGAGGTCGACGAGATCACCCGGCAGGTCCGCGAACGCCTCGACTCGGTCTCCACCCAGGCGGTCTACGACGTGCTCGGGGCGCTGTCCCGGGCAGGGCTGTCCCGCCGGATCGAGCCGGCCGGCAGTCCCGCCCGATACGAGGCGCGCGCCGGCGACAACCACCACCACGTGGTCTGCCGGGGCTGCGGCGAGATCGCCGACATCGACTGCGCGGTGGGCAGCGCTCCCTGCCTCGAGCCGAGCGTCTCGCACGGCTTCGAGGTGGACGAGGCGGAAGTGACCTTCTGGGGTCTCTGCCCGGGTTGCCAGGCCCGCCGCTCCGCCGACAGCTGACGGGTCATTCGGGCCGGGAAAGGTGACCGGCGAGGTCTGCCGGGCGTGGCACTCTTGGGCGGTGAAGTCCGATGACCTCGGCCTCTTCGGTCCGGGTTCGGTCACGTGGAAGGTGCACGAGGAGCCGATCCTGATCGTCGCCGGCCTACGCTCGCTCTACCTCCAGGCGTTGCACCCACGGGCGATGGCCGGGGTCGCGCAGAACAGCGACTACCGCACCGATGCCTGGGGCCGCCTGGTCCGCACCGCCACCTACGTGGCGACCACCATCTACGGCACGACCGCCGAGGCGGAGGCGGCCGGGGCACGGCTGCGCCGGCTGCACGACCGGATGCGGGCCACCGACCCGAACACCGGCGAGGAGTTCCGGATCGACGAGCCGGATCTGCTGCGCTGGGTGCACGTCGCCGAGGTCGAGTCGTTCCTCAGCACGGCCCGGCGGGCCGGGCTGAGGCTCACCGACGACGAGGTGGACGGCTACTACACCGAGCAGCGCCGCTCCGCCGCCCTGGTCGGCCTCGACCCCGACAGCGTCCCGGGCACCGCCGAGGAGGTCGCTGAGTACTACCGCGCGGTGCGGCCGGAGCTGCGGATGACCCGGGAGGCCGCGGAGACCGCGCTCCTGCTCACCGCCCCGCCGCTGCCGTGGAAGCTCAGCCTGCCGGCCCGGCTGGGGCTCAGCCTCGGGCCACCACGCTGGGCGTACCTGGGGATCGCCGGCACCGCGCTCGCGCTGCTGCCGGCGTGGGCTCGCCGGATGTACGGCGGGCTCGGGCTGCCCACCACCGCCCTGTCGGCGGACCTGACCGTGCGCGCCCTGCGGCTGGCACTCGGCACTGTGCCCCGGCGCTACCGGGAGGGGCCGATCCTGCAGGCCGCCCGACAGCGGGCCGAACGCCTCACCGCCACCCCGCTGGCCGGCTGACCGGGCACCGCCGGAGGTTTCAGCCGTCGGTGGGCCGGTCCACCGCCGCCCACGGCTCCCTGCCCGGCGTCTGCGCCCCCGTTGGGCAGTGCCGCCGGTAGTCGCACCAGCCGCAGCGCGGGCCGGGCGCCACGGGGAACGCCTCATCCGCGTCGCCGCCGTCGGCGACCGCCCGCTCGGCGGCCATGATGTCGCGGGCCGTCTCCTCGGCCCGGGCCAACTGCCGGGCCAGTGACTCGACGGTGTGGTCGTGGCCCGCCACCGTGCCGGTCGGCAGGTGGTGCAGCTCGACCCGGCGACACGGGCGGCGGAACACCCGCTCGGCCGCGTACGCGTAGAGCGCCAGCGCCTGCGAGCCCCGGGCGTCGTCGGCGTCCAGCCCGGTGCGGCCGGTCTTGTAGTCGACGATCACCAGCTCCTGGCCCTCCGGCCCGGGCCGGGAGTCGATCCGGTCGGTGCGGCCGTTGAAGGCCAGCACTGCGGTCTTGACGGCCACCACCCGCTCCACGCCGAGCGGGTCGGCATCCGGCTCCAGCGTCTCGACGTACGCCTCCAGCCAGCCCAACGCCCGCCGGTAGGCGGCCCGCTCCTGCTCGTCGTCGCGGTAGCCCTCGCGGACCCAGGTGCCCTTGAGCAGGGTGGCCAGCGCCTCGGGACGGCGCCGGTCGGCGGGCAGCGCATACCAGTTCTTCAGCGCGGTGTGGACGCTGGCGCCGAGCGAGTTGTGCGCCCACGGCGGGCCCTTCGGCGGGGTCGGCCGGTCGACGTAGGAGTAGCGGTAGCGGCGCGGGCAGTCCGCGTACGCACCGAGCTTGCTCGGGGTGCAGACGAAGAGGCGCTCCGGCATGCCCTCGAAGCCGAGTTGCTCGGCGCCGCCGGCACGTTGCTGGGGGGCCCGGCCGCCGGCGGCCGGTCGTCCGGCTGAAGAGGATCGTCGCACGCCTGCGATCCTGCCATCCGCCCCCGACAGCATGGGGGTGCCCGGTCAGGTCATGTTCACGTACTGCGTGACGAAGGCCGCCACCGCGTCCGCGATGAGCTGCACGGCGATCGCGGCCAGCAGCAGGCCGGCGATCCGGGTCAGCACCTCGATCCCGCCGGGGCGCAGGATCTTCACGATGCCGCCGGAGAAGCGCAGCACGATCCAGACCGCGACCATCACGGCGAGGATCGCCGCGGCGATGGCGGTGAAGTCGCCCAGCCCGTCGGCCTGCTGGACGAAGAGCATTGTGGCGACGATGGCGCCGGGGCCGGCCAGCAGCGGGGTGCCCAGGGGCACCAGCGCGATGTTCGAGGTGACCTGCTGGCTGGGGTCGTCGGCCTTGCCGGTCAGCAGTTCCAGGGCGACCAGCACCAGCAGCAGGCCGCCGGCGGCCTGCAGTGCGGGCAGGTCCACGTGCAGGTAGTCGAGCAGGGTCTGCCCGGCCACCGCGAAGATCACGATCACGCCGAGCGCCAGCGCCACCGCCTGCCAGGCCGCCCGGTTCCGGTCCCGGGCGGGCAGCGGGCCGGTCAGCGCGAGGAAGATCGGCATCATGCCCGGCGGGTCGGTGATCACCAGCAGGGTCACGAAAACCTCTCCGAACAGCTTCAGATCCACGTGATCAACCTAGCCGCGCCGTTGTGGACCGAAACCCGGATCAGCCCGAAGCGACCTCGGTCACCCCCGCGGCGACGATCCGCTCGTACGCCTCCACACCGGTGCTGAACGCGCCGAGCTGGACGGTCTTGTGGGTGCCGTGGAAGTCCGAGGAGCCGGTGACCAGCAGACCAAGCTCGGCGGCGAGTGCCCGTACGTGCGCCTGCTCGGCCGGGCTGTGGTCCTCGTGGTCGGCCTCCAGCCCGGCCAGCCCCGCGGCGGCCAGCTCGGCGATCAGCTCGTCGGGCACCACCCGGCCGCGTCGGGTGGCGCGCGGATGGGCGAAGACCGGCACCCCACCGGCCGCCCGGACCAGCCGGATCGCCCGGAACACGTCGATGTCCTCCTTGGGCAGCCGGTACCGCTCGCCCAGCCAGTCCGGACCGAACGCCTCCCCGGTGCTCCCGACCAGGCCGGCCCGGATCAGCGCCTGCGCGATGTGCGGCCGGCCCACAGTGCCGCCTCCCGCGCCGGCCAGAATGTCCGGCCAGCTCACGTCGACGCCGTCGGCGCGCAGCAGCCCGACGATACGTTCGCCCCGCTCCTCGCGGGCGGCGCGCACCCGGGCCAGCTCGGCGACCAGCTCCGGGTGGTCCGGGTCGAACAGGTACGCCAGCAGGTGCAGCGGCACCGGCGGCTGCGTGCCGGACCAGCGACAGGACAGTTCCGCGCCCCGGATCAGGCGCAGCCCGGGCGGCAGCGCCCGCACGGCCGGCGCCCAGCCGGCGGTGGTGTCGTGGTCGGTGATCGCCAGCACGTCCAGCCCCGCCTCGGAGGCCGCGCGGACCAGCTCGCCCGGGCTCAGCGTGCCGTCGCTGGCCGTCGAGTGGGCGTGCAGGTCGATTCGCGGGGCGGAGCCGGTACGCGAGGTCACCACCCGACGCTACCCAGCGCCCCCGACCCCGTTTGGTCGAGGCCTACCCGCTCACGTCCGGTGCAGGTGGTCAGGAGCCCGTCACCACGACCGGCCGGTCCCCCGGCTGCACGCCGGGCACCGGGACCACCTGGGCCTGCTTTCCGGCCCGCACCTGACCGACCTCGACCCGGACCAACTGGCCGGCGCCGTCGACGTAGGTGGCGTCCGAGTCGGTCGTCCAGGCGATCGCGCCGGTCGCGGGCGGCCCGGCCGGCACGGCGGTCATGTCCGGTCCGAGCCGCTGGAGGTCGACCAGCAGTGCGCGGGCGGCCTTGCCGACCTGCCCGTTCACCAGCAGCCACCGCCCGTCGGCGGAGATCCCGCCGGCTCCGTCCCGGCTCAGCTGCGGACCGCAGCCGGTGCTGACCCGCTTGAGGTCACGTTTCGGGTCCAGTACGGCCAGGCAGGTCCGGCCCGTGTCGCCCGCGGCGAACTGGCCGACCAGCCGTCCGTCGGGCAGCGCGCCGTAGACGCTCAGCGTGGTCCGATCGGTTCCCACGGTCAGCGGCCCGGTGCCGGGCCGCCACAGGGCGTGGCCCGCGCCGTCCGGGTCGAGGCGGACCAGCACGCTGTCGCCGACGAACCGGACCGGTTCCGCGTCGGCGGGCAGGGAGGTGCGCACCGGCCCGATGAGCTGGGTGCCGATCACCCCCGCCACCAGCAGGCCGCTGCCGTCGCGCCAGGCGACCTGGCGGCCGTCGGGTGCCACGATGATCGCGCCCGCCCCGGCCAGCAGCACCTGCACCAGCCCGTCGCGCTGCGCCACCCAGAGGGAACGGCCAGCGGTGGTCGGCGCGCCGACCACCAACCAACCGCCGCCGCCGGGCAGCAGGTGGGCGGCCTCGGCGGGCCCGACGTCGGGCAACTCCAGCCGCGCCCCCTGCGCGCTGATCAGCGCCCCGGTGACGAGCACGTCGACGGACGTCCCGGGCGAGGGCGCGGGGCCGGGGATGGCCGAGGGAATCGGCCGGGCCGACTGGTTCGGGTCACCGATCACGACGATGGGTGTGCCCTGCCCACCGGAGCCGTCACCGAGCTGCGCCAGGCCGCTGCTGACCAGCACCGTGGCGACGACCCCGAGGGCGAGGCCGGCAGCGGTACGACGGCGCCGGATCCGGTTCGCCCGGCGGATGGCCTGGCCGGCCGGATCTGCGGTCAGTGGGCGCGGCGCGGCGACCTGGTGCGAGAGGGTCTCCCGCACCGCCCGATCCAGCTCGTCAGGTCGCACGTGGTAGGGACGCGGCGGGTGGCCCGTCAGGTTGCCTGACCGACCCGGGAATGCTCTCACCGCTGCTCTCCGGTGCCCGTGCCGACAGGCACGGCCGCCGGGTCGACGGCCAGCTCGTCCGGCAGCTCGACCGGACGGGGGGCGACCGGGCGGGGCACGGCCGGACGGGACGACGGGTTGGTTCTCGCCCGGGGCCGGCTGGGCGCGGCACCGCCGGTGGCCGTGACCTGCCCGTTCAGGCTGTTCGCGCCACCGGCACGCGCGGTGCCCGCGCCGCTGGTGCTGAACTCGGCGGCCAACTCGGGCGCGGCCGCGCCCATCCGCTGGCGGAGCGTGGACAGCGCCCGGGAGGCCTGGCTCTTCACGGTGCCCGGGGAGATGTTCAACATCGCGGCGGTCTGCGCCTCGGACATGTCCTCGTAGTAGCGCAGCACCAGTACCGCTCGCTGCCGGTTGGGCAGCTCCCTGAGGTGCCGCCAGAGCAGGTCGCGGTCCAGCTGCTGTTCGATCTCGTCGACACCGGCGCGCTCGGGCAGCACCTCGGTGGGGCGCTCACCGTGCCAGCGCCGCCGCCACCAGCTCGTCGATGTGTTGACCATCACCCGCCGGGCGTACGGCTCGACCGCCTCGATCCCACCGAGCCGCTTCCACGCCAGATAGGTCTTGGTCAGCGCCGTCTGGAGCAGGTCCTCGGCCGTGGCCCAGTCGCCGGTGAGCAGATACGCGGTACGCAGCAGGGCGGCGGAGCGAGCCGCGACGAATTCGCGAAACTCCTCCTCCAACGGGTCCCTGCTCGCCACCACGCACCTCCGCACCCCAGCCGTCCTGGCAGAGTGCCACGTCAGAGGCGCTCCGGTCCATGACGAAAGGTGCGCACTTGCTCCGATGTTCGGACGAAAACCTTCACGCCCCGTCGTCGGCCTTGGCCTCGTCGGCTTCCTTGCCCAGCCGGGCCTCGACCGCCTGCGGCTCGTACATCTCTTCGACCACTCGCAGGTAGAGCTCGTTCGGGTTGGGCAGGTTCTTGATCTCGCGCAGCGCCTGCTCCTGGCCGGCGGACTCCAGCACGAAGGTGCCGTAGTTGAGCGCCCGGCCGGAGGGGGTCTGCTCGTACTTCATGTCGGTGACCCGGACCAGCGGCATCATTGCCACCCGCCGGGTGATGATGCCGTTGACGACCATGACCCGCTTGTTGGTCAGGATGAACCGGTCATACCACCAGTCGGCGACCTTCCACGCCACCCAGCCCATGACCGCGAACCAGAGCAGCACGGCGATGGTGGTCAACGCGCCGACGTTCTGCCCGGCGAGGAAGCCGGAGAGGTAGCCGAGCACGAAGGTGGCCGCGATGCCGACCAGCAGCGGGGTGGTGAGGTGGATCCAGTGCCGCTTCCACTCACCCCGGTAGCGCTCGGTGGGGAAGAGGTAGCGGGCGACCAGCGAGCTGGGCTCGTCCTCCAGCGGCAGCACCCGCCGGGGAGTCGCGCCGGTCGCGTCGGCGCGCAGCCCGGCCAGCTCGTCCTCGGAGATCTGCGGCGGCTGGTAGCCAGCCTCCGGATCACGGATCCAGGCCCGGCCGGAACGACCCTCACCGGCGTAGCCCGGCCCGTCGCCGTAGCCGACGTCGTCCGATAGGGACGGACCGTCGGACAGGCCGGGGCCGGCACCGTAGCCCGGGCCATCGTCGGGCCCGATTCGTGGGATCGGCTCGGTGTCGCGCTCGCGGCGCTCCCGGTCGGGGTCGTCCGGGTCGAAGGGTGGACCGGAGGGGCTGCCCATTGGCGGTTAGGCGACGAGGCTGGTGAAGAAGTCGCCGAACCCCTGGGCAATGTCGACGATCCCGCCGCCGAGCGACTTGAACACATCCGCCGCAGAGTTTGGCCGGTAGGCGACGAAGAAGATCAAGAATGCGATTCCGGCCCAGGTGAGGACCTTCTTGACCATGGCGGGCCATCCTCTCGCGCGGCGCCGGGTCCCATTACCGCAGCGGCACCCAGAGTATCAGTGTGGTGTCGTACAGTGAATATCTGCGTCCGTTCTCCGTCAATCCGGGAGCCACGTCAAGCTCTCCCGGGTAGGTACGGGGACGGTGCGCCGTACACGAGCTCGGGCGGAGTCCACTCGGTCAGGTCGTGCAGCACGACATCTTCCGCGAGCAGGTGACCCGCACTCGCCGGCCAGGCTATCGCATGCAGCCACATTCCCCGAGCCTCGCCGGCGTACGCGCTTCGATCCTTCGGTGAATTCACCAGCCACAGTGGAGTCGGGTGCCCACCGACCCGGATCCTGGCCTGCCCGACGTGCTCGGGGTGACCCGGCCCAGGGTCGGTCAACGCGCCGGCCAATTCCGGTCCGGGGTCCGGGCCGGACAGCCCGGCCAGCCGGGTGCCCAGGCCGACGCCCGGCTCCTCGGCCACGAAGACCAGGTCGGCCGGGCCGCCACCGAGCGGCGCCGGGCCCGCGCAGGCCACCGCGGTCGCCCGCACTCCGGTGCGGTCGTCCCCGGCGTACGCCACGCCGGTGAGGGTCCAGCCGGGCGGCAGCGGCCACGGGCACCACAACGGCGTGCCGGGGGCATCCGCGGTCGCGGTGATCCGGTCCACCACGCTCGCCACGATCTCCGCTCCGATGTGCTCGGGCACGTGCAACGGTGGCACCGGGCCACAGTGCAGGCACCTCGACTCGGTGTGCATCAGATCCGGCGCCCGTACCGGGCCCCCGCATCTCGGACAACTCACCGCGACACTCACATCCCCACCGTCACCCCGGACCGCCGGCCCGTCAAGCCGGAACGTCCGATTCGGCACCCAGGGAGGTGGTCAGTCCGGTGGCGACCCGGCGTGGGTGCGGATCCACGCGTGCATGGCGATGCCGCTGGCCACGCCCGCGTTGATCGACCTCGTGGAGCCGTACTGGGCGATGGAGTAGAGCTGGTCGCAGGCGGCGCGTGCCGGTTCGGAGAGACCCGGCCCCTCCTGGCCGAACAGCAGCACACACTCCCGGGGCAGTGCGCCGGTCTCCAGTGGGCGCGATCCGGGCAGGTTGTCGATGCCGAACACCGGCAACCCCTGCCCGGCCGCCCAGCCGACGAACTCCTCGATCGTCTCGTGGTGCCGGACGTGCTGGTACCGATCGGTCACCATCGCGCCGCGTCGATTCCACCGTCGCCGTCCGACGATGTGCACCTCGGCGGCGAGGAAGGCGTTGGCGTTGCGGACCACGGTGCCGATGTTGAAGTCGTGCTGCCAGTTCTCGATGGCGACGTGGAACCCGTGCCGGTGCCGGTCCAGGTCGGCGACGATGGCCTCGTGTCGCCAGTAGCGATAGCGGTCGGCCACGTTGCGCCGGTCCCCCTCGGCCAGCAATCGCGGGTCGTAGCGCGGGTCGTCCGGCAGGTCCCCCGGCCAGGGGCCCACGCCCACCTCAAGCTGGTCGTCGGTCACGGTCATCAGAGAGTACGGACCCGTCCCGCGCTCGCCACCGACGGCCTGCCGGTTCACCCCAGCCCGAGCGCGCCACCGAGCCGGTCCAGGAACCGCCGGTCGGCCGGGCTCGCCGACTGGCCGGCCGAGGGCTCGCCGGGGGCGGGCACCGCCCGGCAGACCCGGGCCGCGACCGACTGCACCCACTGGCGGTACGCGGCCGAGTCGGCGGGGTCGGCGCGCCGGTGCAGGACCCGCACCGCCGCACGGCAGGCGGCCAGCAGGTCCACCAGATCGGTGAGCCGTTCGGTCGGGGGCTGGGTGCCGTCGTGGCGGGCGTAGATCGCGGCGACCACCGCGCGGACCAGATCACTGTCGGACGCCCGGCCGGCGGCCACCGCGTCCAGGCCGGCCAGGCCCGCCATGACGCCCCGCGCGGGGCGGCCGGGGCCCGGGGCGGCGGTGGCCACGAGGACCTGGCCGGGCAGGCTCGTGAGCAGGTCCCACTCGGCGGCGGAGTAGACGGCGGTGGTCAAGGGTGCGGCTCGGCGACCGGCAGAGGGCGGCTCTCCGGCGACGGAGTGGCTCATCGGAACCTCCGGCGCCAGCATATGCCCCGAAACGGGAATAGGGCCCCTTCCCCATCAGAACCTGATGTGGAAGGAGCCCGGCGGCGGCCGACCCGCCGCGGTCTCAGCGCGGCTCGGGGAAGCTGGGCCGCTCCGGGTCCACTCCCTCGGGGACGTTGCTGGCCGCGTACTCCCGCTTCGGGACCATGACCTTGCGGCGGAAGACGCAGACCATTGTGCCGTCCTGGTTGTAGCCGCGGGTCTCCACCGACACCACGCCCCGGTCGGGCTTGGAGCCCGACTCCCGCTTGTCCAGCACGGTGGTCTCGCCGTAGATGGTGTCGCCGTGGAAGGTGGGGGCCACGTGCCGTAGCGACTCGACCTCCAGGTTGGCGATCGCCTTGCCGCTGACGTCCGGCACCGACATGCCGAGCAGCAGCGAGTAGATGTAGTTGCCCACCACGACGTTGCGCTTGAACTGGCTGGCCGTCTCGGCGTAGTGCGCGTCCATGTGCAGCGGGTGGTGGTTCATGGTGAGCAGGCAGAAGAGGTGGTCGTCGTACTCGGTGACGGTCTTGCCCGGCCAGTGCCGGTAGACCGCGCCGACCTCGAACTCCTCGTAGTAACGGCCGAACTGCATCCTGGTCCCCTTCGACGGGCGGCGATGGAGTTCGGCACAGCATGCCTTACCGGTGGTTAAGGTGAGCGGCGGGGCGCGACTCCGGCGGAAAAGTCACACCGGTCACTCGCTCGGGGGGAGACGCAATGAGCGGCGGGGCCCTCCCCGGCACCCGCCGCCCACGCTCTGATGCGGTGAATTCTGCCCTACGGAAGCGTAGGTCCGACAGAGACCGGCGTCACATTTATTCTTTTGTAACACTACTCTCTGTGACCACATGCGGGTTGATCGGCGATCTCCGCAGGCCCGATACCTGCTTGTCAAGGGGCAAGTTACCGATTCGTAGTGCTCGATCGAGTGGATCTCTCTGGAAACGCTCCCATCACGTCGGGTCACGCAAGTGCGTCATGCACTTGCGTTCCGCAGATCGGGACGCACAGACGCGGGTCGATGACTCTCAGTGCCCGCAGGAAGCCCGCAGCACGTTTCGTGCCCGACCGCCCGGGAATTCGATACGGTCAGCCCTGGTTCTACGGGACGTAGACAAACCGCGGTGATCGGAGAGTGCAATGGCAACCGTTGAGCTGACCTCGGCGAACTTCGACGAGGTGACCGGCAACGACGGAATCGTCCTGGTCGACTTCTGGGCCGACTGGTGTGGTCCGTGCAAGCGGTTCGCCCCGGTCTACGAGCGTTCCTCGGAGAAGCACCAGAACATCGTCTTCGGCAAGGTCGACACCGAGGCCCAGCAGGAGTTGGGCGCCAAGTTCGACATCCGGTCGATCCCGACGATCATGGCGATCCGCGACGGCGTCATCGTCTTCGCCCAGCCCGGCGCTCTGCCGGAGTCCGCGCTGGAGAACCTGATCGAGCAGGTCGAGGCGCTGGACATGGACGACGTCCGTAAGCAGCTGGCCGAGCACAACCACTGAGCCGTCCGCGCGACGGCACGCGCGAGGCCGGGCCCGGTCGGGCCCGGCCTTCGTCGTACCCCCGGCGCGGTGCGCCCGATCGTCGACCCGGGCAGCGGAAACTGACCGTCGGAGGGACCAGAGGCGGCCGGTACATCCCGTATCGTCACGGCCGATGGAGAACTTGACCACCCGCGGGCGCGCCACCCGGTTGGGCGCGACCGCACTCGGCCTCGCCCTGCTGCTGGTCGGCACCCTCTGGGGCAGCGACGACGATTTCCCGTTCGGCCCGTTCCGGATGTACTCGACCTCCAACCCGCCGAACGACCCCGCCCCGGACACCCGGGTGGAGGGGGTGAACAGCACCGGCACCGTCGTCGACCTCGACCAGGACGCGACCGGCATCCGCCGCGCCGAGATCGAGGGCCAGCAGGCGCGGTACGCCGCCGACCCGGCGCTGCTCGCCGAGGTGGCCGACGCGTACGCCGAACGCCATCCGGACGCCGCCGAACTGGTGGAGGTCCGCATCGTCATCCGCTGGCACGGCATCCGCGCCGGCCGGCCGACCGGCCGGCACACCGACGAGACCGTGGTCCGCTGGCAGGCCTCCCGATGAGCCGCTGGCTGACCGAGGCGGTACCGCGGGGACGGGTGGCCGCCTTCCGGACCCTGATCTACCTCTTCGTCGCCGCCGACCTGGTCGTCTTCACGCCCTGGGTGCGGACCAGGGCCAGCGTGCCCGGCGAGCTGTACCAGCCGCTGCTGGTCGGCCGGATCCTCCCGCTGCCCACCCCGACCCCGGCGATGGTTGCGGTGATCTTCTGGGCGCTGCTGCTGCTCGCCCTGCTGGCCGCGACCGGACGGGCGCCCCGGCTGCTCGGCTGGTCGGTCTGCGCGCTGTACCTGGAGTGGATGATCATCGCGATGAGCTACGGGAAGGTCGACCATGACCGGTTCGGGCTGCTCGTCGCGCTGGCCGTACTGCCCACCGCCGGCCGGGCCAGGCACGGCGACACCACCCGCACCGAGGCCGGCGGCTGGGCGCTGCGGGTCACCCAGATCGCGGTGATCTGCACGTACTTCCTGGCCGCCTGGGCCAAGCTGCGCTTCGGCGGGCTGGACTGGCTGACCGGCTCGGTGCTCGCGCGGGCCATCATCCGGCGCGGCACCGACCTCGCGGACCTCATCGCCCAGGTGCCGCACCTGCTGATCGTCGCCCAGTTCGGCATCGTGGCCTTCGAGCTGTTCAGCCCGGTGGTCTTCCTGCTGCCGGCCCGCTGGCGGCTGGCCATGGTCGGCTTCTTCTACTCGTTCCACGTGGCGACCATCGCGACCATCACCATCTCGTTCGCACCGCACCTGGCAGCGATGACCAGCTTCCTGCCGCTGGAGAGGGTCCGCCCGCTGGTCTGGGCCCGCCGGCTCGTCGGCCGTGGAACAGCAGGGCCCCAGGACCCGGCGGGACCCAGCGCGGACCCGGTGCCGGTCGGGCGTGACGCCGAGCCGGCTCCACTCGGCGGTCAGCCGCCGGCGGTCGGGCGACCGGTCGGGCCGTAGAGCCGCTCCCGTGCCTCCTGCGGCAGAGCACAGGCGGCCGTGCCACCCGGCAGTCGGTGCCGGTTGCGCGCCACCCAGCGGTACGCCGGCCAGGCCGCGGCACGCGCCGGCGGGAAACGCAGCCCGGCGCCGGCGACCCGCCAGACCGGTCCGCTCGCGGCGAGCAGCTTCGCGATGGCATCCGGCCCGGCGGCGCGTGAGCCGTCCGCACCGACCCACTGCACGGCCTCCTCGCACTCGGCGGCGGTTAGGCCGAGCGCGTCCAGGTCGGCGAACTGCCAGGGCACCACCCGCGCGGCGGTGGGGATGCGGCGTTCGATGAACTCCGCGCACCGGGTGCAGAACGCGCAGTCCCCGTCGTAGACGAAGGTCGACGTCTTCATGCTGTCCATCCTCCCCTCCCGGAGCGCGCGATCAGGCACCGGTGTCCGGCGGGTCACTTGCGCTTCACTCGTACACGTGTTCGAATAGTGGCCATGCGCTGGGACAACCTCACCGCTCCCCCGGTTGAGGGAGACCCCGAGCGGGCAGCGCCAGCGACGCCACCCCTGCCGCTGGCGCTGCCCGGCGCCGTCGCCCGCACCTTCGACACCCCGGAGTTCGCCGGGATGACGTTCTACGAGGTGCAGGCCAAATCCATAATCAACCGGGTGCCCGGGCAGTCCCGCGTCCCCTTCGAGTGGACCATCAACCCCTACCGGGGCTGCTCCCATGGGTGCGTTTACTGCCTGGGCGGGGACACCCCGATCCTCATGGCGGACGGGCGCACGAAGCCGATCAGCGAATTGGAGCCGGGCGACCGCATCTACGGGACGGAGCGGCGCGGCGCGTACCGGCGATACGTCGTCACCACGGTGCTGGACAAGTGGTCGACCGTCAAAGCGGCCTACCGGGTAACCCTGGAGGACGGCACGACGCTCATCGCCAGCGGCGACCACCGGTTCCTCTCCGAACGTGGCTGGAAGTACGTCACCGGAGCCATGCACGGCAGCAACCGACGCCCCTACCTGACCACCAACAATCGCCTGATCGGCACCGGCCGTTTCGCCGCCGGCCCCAAGGAGTCACCGGACTACCGCCGGGGCTACCTCTGCGGCATGGTGCGCGGGGATGCGCATCTCGGCACCTTCTCGTACTCGTACGGGGTGGTGCACCGGTTCCGCCTGGCGCTGTGCGACGACGAGGCGTTGAGCCGTAGTGAGCGCTACCTCGCCCACGAAGGGGTCGCGACGCAGCGCTTCACGTTCACTCAGGCCAGCACCGGGCGGCGAGCGATGACCGCGATCCGCACCTCGAAGCAGCGGGACATCGAGACGATTACTGACCTGATCCGCTGGCCGGTGGATCCCAGTGACGACTGGCGGCTGGGCTTCCTGGCCGGGATCTTCGACGCCGAGGGCAGTTGCAGCAGAGGTGTCCTACGTATCACCAACAGCGACGACGCCATCCTCGACCAGACGACGGAGGCGCTGCGGCGGTTCGGGCTCTCCTTCGTGCTCGAAGATCGCGGCCAACCCAACCGTGTGCGGGAAATCAGACTGACCGGGGGGCTGGCCGCCCGGCTCCGGTTCTTCCACCTGACTGACCCCGCCATCACTCGCAAGCGGTCGATCGAGGGCGCCGCGCTGAAGCATCAGACCGCGCTCAGGGTGGTGGACATCCAGGCGCTCGGGCTGGAGCTGCCGCTGTGGGACATCACCACCGGCACCGGGGACTTCATCGCCAACGGGGTGGTCAGCCACAACTGTTTCGCGAGGAACACTCACACCTATCTCGACCTGGACGCCGGCGCGGACTTCGACCGGAAGGTGATTGTCAAGGTCAACGCTGGGGAGCTGGTCCGGCGGGAGCTGGCCGCGCCGAAGTGGCGGGGCGCGCACGTCGCGATGGGCACCAACGTGGACTGCTACCAGCGCGCCGAGGGCCGCTACCGGCTGATGCCGCAGATCATCGCCGCCTTGCGGGACTTCGCCAACCCGTTCTCGATCCTCACCAAGGGCACGCTGATCCTGCGGGACCTGCCGCTGCTGCGCGAGGCCGCCGAGGTGACCAGGGTCGGCATCTCCTACTCGGTGGGGTTCGTCGACGAGCAGCTCTGGCGTTCCGTCGAGCCGGGCACGCCGCACCCCCGCCGTCGGCTGGACGCGGTCCGGGCGCTCGCCGACGCCGGCTTTCCCGTCGGGGTGCTGATGGCCCCGATCCTGCCCGGGCTGAGCGACGGCGACGAGTCGATCGACGCCACGGTGTCGGCGATCGCCGCCGCCGGGGCGACCAGTGTGACCCCGCTGGCGCTGCACCTGCGCCCCGGCGCCCGGGAGTGGTATGCGCACTGGCTGGCGCGGGAACACCCGCACCTCGTCCCGCGCTACCGCGAGCTCTACCGGGCCGGTGCGTACGCCCCGCAGGCCTACCAGCGGGAGCTGACCGCTCGGGTGCGGATCGCGGCCCGTCGGCACGGGCTGCACCGCGCTGAGCTGGGCGACAACCGCAGCCTGCCCGAACCACCACCGCCGCCGGCCGCTGAGCAGCTGACCCTGCTCTAGCCCGAGGGCGGCGCTACAGTCGGCGGGTGCGTACCGCTCAGCAGATCCTCGCCGACTCCGCCGTGATCGCCGTCGTGGGCGCCTCCCGCGACCCGTTGAAGGCCGCGCACGGCGTGCCGTTGCAGATGCAGCAGTACGGCTGGCGGATCATCCCGGTCAACCCGACGGTCGACGAACTCTTCGGGGAGCGGGCGTACCCGACGCTGGCCGACATCCCGCACCCGGTCGACCTGGTGGACGTGTTCCGGCCGGCGGCCGACGCCGTGCAGGTGGTCCGGGACGCGGCGGCGATCGGCGCCCCTGCGGTCTGGCTGCAACTGGGCATCGTCTCCGCTGAGGCGCGGCGGATCGCCGAGGCCGCCGGGATGGACTACGTCGAGGACCGCTGCCTCATCGTCGAACGCGCCGCCGCCAACCTGACCCGCCTCGGCTGACTCGCCCCCAGCCTCCACCGTTAGGAAGGGACCCTTCCTATGCACCAGGCGTTAACAAGGGACCCTTCCTTTCAGCTCAGAGCTTGTATTCCTTGAGCAGGCCGCGGGAGATGATGGTCTTCTGGATCTCGGAGGTGCCCTCGCCGATGAGCAGGAACGGGGCCTCCCGCATCAGCCGCTCGATCTCGTACTCCTTGGAGTAGCCGTAGCCGCCGTGGATGCGGAACGCCTCCTGGACGACCTCGGCGCAGTACTCGGACGCGAGCAGCTTGGCCATCCCGGCCTCGACGTCGTTGCGCTGGCCGGCGTCCTTGAGCCGGGCGGCGTTGACCATGAGGGCGTGTGCGGCCTCGATCTTCGTGCCCATCTCGGCGAGCTTGAAGGCGATGGCCTGGTGCTTGGCGAGCGGCTGACCGAAGGTCTTGCGCTGCTGCGCGTAGCTGACCGCCAACTCGAAGGCGCGGATGGAGATGCCGCAGGCGCGGGCGGCCACGTTGACCCGGCCCACCTCGATGCCGTCCATCATCTGGTAGAAGCCCCGGCCCACCTTGTCGGCGCCGCCGAGGATCGCCGAGTCGGGCACGGTCACCCCGTCGAGCACCATCTCGGTGGTCTCGACGCCCTTGTAGCCCATCTTGTCGATCTTGCCGGGGATGGTCAGCCCGGGTGCGGTCTCCCCGAAGCCCGGCTCCTTCTCCAGCAGGAAGGTGCTCATGTTGCCGTACACCGACTCGGCGCCGGTGTCGGTCTTGACCAGGGTGGCCACCACGGAGGAGTACGCCCCGTTGGTCAGCCACATCTTCTGACCGTTGAGCACGTAGCGGTCGCCGTCGCGGACGGCCCGGGACTTGATGGCCGAGACGTCGGAGCCGGTCTCCGGCTCGGACATGGAGAACGCGCCCCGGACCTCGCCGGTGGCCATCTTCGGCAGCAGTCGGGCCTTCTGCTCGGCGGAGCCGTGCTGGGAGATCAGGTACGCCACGATGAAGTGGGTGTTGACGATGCCGGAGATCGACATCCAGCCTCGGGACAGCTGTTCCACCACCAGCGCGTAGGTGAGCAGCGACTCGCCGAGGCCCCCGTACTCCTCGTCGATGGTGAGACCGAACAGCCCCATCTCGCGCATCCCGTCGAGGATGTCGGTGGGGTATTCGTCGGCGTGCTCCAGCCGCTGAGCGTGCGGGATGATCTCCTTGTCGGCGAACTCCCGGACGGTCTCCAGGATCGACCGCTGCACATCGGTCAGGCCGGGTGTCTGGGCGAGTCGAGCCATCTCAGCCTCCGGGGATCTGCGCACTACTCGTGGGTAACTGAACGCTGGGTCAGTATCGGCCTCCGGAGCCGGCGAGGCCAAGGTGACCAGTCCACACAACCGCTGTGAAAAGGTTCACCGCTCCGGGTAGCGTCCGGCAAGAAGGACTTTTCCGGCACCGGCAGGAGGAGGACAGCCGTGAGCTACCCGCCGCCGTCGGGACCGCCCGGGGACGAGCAGCCGCCGTCACCCTACGAGCCACCCCCGGACCAGTCGCCCTACGCGCCGCCGCCGGCGGGCCAGTCGCCGTACCCGCCGCCGCCGGACCAGTCGGCCTTCGGGGCGCCGGAGCGCTCGCCGTACGGGCCGCCGGCGGACGAGCCCTCGCCGTACCAGCAGCAGGGGCCGCACCAGCCGGCGCACTGGGGGCAGCAGCCGCCGTACCCCCCGCAGGGCCCCTACGGGCAGTACGGCCCTCCGTCGTCCGGACCGGGTCGGGGCACAAACGTGCTGGCGATCCTGTCGCTCGTGTTCGCCTTCGTGTTCCCCCCGGCCGGCGTGGTCCTCGGCCACGTGGCCAAGCGACAGATCCGTACCAGCGGCGAGGAGGGCGACCAGCTCGCCACCTGGGGTCTGATCCTCGGCTACGTCTTCACCGGGCTCACCGTGCTGGCCTGCTGTGGTTGGCTGGCGCTGGTCCTCATCGGCACCACCGGCGACAACGGCGGCTACTGATCGGCGGCCAGGTCCCGTCCCATGTGGACGCGACCGGTCACCGGAACCGGGCCTCGCGGACGCTGTTACCGCCGTCCACCACCAGCATCTGACCGGTGATGTACGAGGCGGCCGGCGAGCAGAGGAAGCTGATCGCGGCGGCGACCTCGTCCGGAGTGCCAGGTCGACCGACCGGGGTGCCCAGACCCTGCTTGATCTCCGCCATCGTGGACGCCGCGGTGTAGATGGTGCCGGGGGCCACCGCGTTCACGGTCACCCCGTCGGCGATCATCTCCATGGCCAGTGCCCGGGTCAGCCCGACCACCCCGGCCTTCGCCGCCGCGTACGCGGCCTCGGTGGGCAGGGCGTTGACCGGGCCGGCGGTGGCCGCGAGGTTGACGATCCGCCCCCAGCCGCGCTCGGCCATCCCGCTGATGAACGCCCGGCTGCACAGGAACGCGGTGGTCAGGTTGCGGTCGATCTCGGCGCGCCACTCGTCGTAGGTCAGCTGCGCGACCGGTCGCAGCACCTCCGGGCTGGCGCGGCTGGCCAGGCCGGCGTTGTTGACGAGCACCTCGACGTCGCCCAACTGCTCGGCGACCGCGTCGGCCAGCGCGCCGACCTCGGACTCGTCGGTCAGGTCCGCCACGAAACCGGTCACTCCCAGTTCGCCGGCCCGCTCGTGGATGCGCCGGGTGGTGGAGACGATGGCCACCCGGGCGCCCAGGTCGGTGAGGCGGCGGGCGGTGGCGTACCCGATGCCGTCCGGGCTGCCCGCTCCGGTCACCAGGGCGACCCGTCCGTCGAGTCGCATGGTCACCGGGTCGGCGAGCGCGACCGGCTCGTCCGCGCCGGTGGCACCGGCCGGTGTGGCCGCACGGCCGCGCCGGCCGGCGCCGGGGCGGCTGACGTCCCGTCTCGGTCGACTACCGGAACGATCGGCGGCGCGCGCATCCATTGCCATGCCAGGATCCTGCCCGGTCGGACGGGCCCGGGCAACGCGGCACCCGGGAGCGGGGGCATCGGGTTTGGTCGCCGCTGGCTACCCTGACGGCGCACCCGACATGACGGAGAATCGCATGACCAATCCCCCGCCCCCCGGCGGCTGGCAGGACCCGGCCTCGTCGGGTCAGCAGTTCGGCGATCCCACCCTCGTGGTGGGTGGCCAACCGGTTCCCGCCCAGCCGACCGTCCCGAACCCGTACCCGGCGACCGATCCGTACGCCAGCAACGTGCCGCCGGTCCAGGCCGGCCCGTACGGCTACCCGCCGGTCGGCTACCCGGGTTACGGGTACCCGCCGGCGCCGAAGCAGAACGGCCTGGCCATCGCCGCGATGGTCGTCGCGATCATCGGCGCCCTCGGCCTCTGCGGCTACGGCCTCGGCGGCTACATCGGCGCGGTCGGCGCGATCCTCGGCCACGTGTCCCGTAAGCAGATCAGGGAGCGCGGCGAGGGTGGCGAGGGCTTCGCCACCGCCGGCATCATCGTGGGCTGGATCGCCACTGCCCTGGCGGTGCTGGCCACCATCGCTATCGTGATCTTCTTCGTCTGGTTGGCCAACCAGGATCCGTCCAGCTACGACAGCGGCACCTACTGAGTTCGGCGGGCCGCCCCGGTCAGCGACGCGGGGCGGCCCGGCCGGTCACTCCGAGGGCGGGGTGAACGACGAGGTACGGCTCATCCCGGCGGCCCGGCCCTTGGCGGCGATGACCAGCGCCATCTTGCGGGACGCCTCGTCGATCATCTCGTCGCCGAGCATCACGGCGCCGAGCTTTCCGCCGGCCTCCGAGGTGTAGTGCTGGTACGCGTCGAGGATCAACTCGGCGTGGTCGTAGTCGGCCTGCGCCGGCTGGTAGACCTCGTTGGCGGCGTCGATCTGGCCCGGGTGCAGCACCCACTTGCCGTCGAAGCCCAGCGCCGCCGAACGCCTGGCCACCTCACGGAAGGCGTCCACGTCCCGGATCTGCAGGAACGGGCCGTCGATGGCCTGCTTGTCGTGCATCCGCGCGGCCATCAGGATGCGCATCAGGATGTAGTGGTACGGGTCGCCCGGGTAGTCCGGGATCAGGCCCCCGACCACCATCGACTTCATGTTGATCGAGGCCATGAAGTCGGCCGGACCGAAGATGATGGTCTCCACCCGGGGCGAGGCGGCGGCGATCGCGTCCACGTTGACCAGGCCGGCGGCGTTCTCGATCTGCGCCTCGATGCCGATCCGGCCGACCTCCAGGCCGAGCGTCTTCTCGATCTGGGTGAGCGTCAGGTCCAGCCACTGCACCTGCGCGGCGTCCTGCACCTTCGGCAGCATGATGCAGTCCAGGTTCGCGCCGGCACCCTCGACCACCTCGATGACGTCCCGGTAGGTCCACGGGGTGGTCAGGTCGTTGACCCGGACCACGCGCGTCTTGCCCGCCCAGTCACCCTCGTTGAGCGCGGCCACGATGTTCTTCCGCGCATCCGGCTTGGCCAGCGGGGCCACGGCGTCCTCCAGGTCGAGGAAGACCTGGTCGGCCGGGAGTCCCTGCGCCTTGCCGAGCATCTTGACGCTGGAACCCGGTACCGCGAGGCAGGACCGGCGGGGACGACCGACTCTGGCCATGGATGCGCTCCTTCCAGCGTCCGGCGGGCACGCCGACGCCACCTGACGACAGATCCGAGAAACTTAACGATCCCAAAGGGCGTGGTGACGCCACGGTAACCTCGCGCCATGACCGGGGTGAATGGACCTGTGGAAGATCTCACTGGGCGTCGACTGGTGGTGGTGACCGGTGCCAGCTCCGGCATCGGGCTGGCCGCCGCCGTGGACCTGGCGTGCCGCGGTGACCGGGTGGTGCTGGTCGGGCGGGACCCGGCCCGGTTGCAGGCCGCGGCGGAACGGGTACGGGAGACGTCGGGCGAGCGTCCGGAGCTGTTCCGGGCCGACTTCGCGGTGCTCGACGACGTGCGCCGGCTCGCCGGGCGGCTGCGCGACGCGTACGACCGGATCGACGTGCTGGCCAACAACGCCGGTGCCATCGCACTCCAGCCGCTCACCACCGTCGACGGCTTCGAGCTGTCGATCCAGGCCAACCATCTGGCGCCGTTCCTGCTGACGAACCTGCTCGCCGACCGGATCGGCCGGATCGTGGTGACCGCCTCCGGCGCGCACCGCTTCGGCACGCTCGACCCGGACGACCTGAACGCGCCGCTGCGCGGCTACCGACCGATGGGCGCGTACGGCACAAGCAAGCAGGCGAACATCCTGTTCACCGGCGAGGCGGCCCGGCGTTGGCCGGGCATTCCGGCACACAGCTTCCATCCCGGAGTGGTGCGCACACGGTTCGCCAACGACAGCCGGCTGGTCGCCCTCGGCATGCGGCTCCTGCCGTTCCGCAGCCCCGAGAAGGGTGCCGAGACCCTGGTCTGGCTCGCCAACCAGGACCGGTCCCGGCTGGTCGACGGCGGCTACTACCACGACCGGCGGCTACGCCGGCCGTACCGCAAAGCCGCCGACCCGCAGCTGGCCGCCCGGCTCTGGGCGGCCAGCGCCAAGGCCGTCGGCATCGCGGACTAGCGTGACCACCGTGCTGACGCTTGTCGCGCTCGTCGAGTTCACCGCCGGGGCCGAGGCCGCCGGAAAACACTACGAGGACACCGTGCTGGCCCTGCTCGGACGGCACGGCGGCCACCTGGAACGTCGGCTGCGCGGCATCGACGAGCGGGCCGAGGTGCACGTCATCCGGTTCGACGCGCGAGCCGGGTACGAGGCGTTCCTCGCCGACCCGGAGCGTTCCGCGCTGCGCGCCGCGCTCGGCGGGTCCGCGCCGACCACCCGCGTGATCGAGGTGTACGAGGCGTAGGGCGTGTTTCAGGCGCGCCTGCCGAGCCGCCGAGCCCGCCAGCGCCACGACCCGCGCAAGACGCCGGGCGGGCCCGCCCCGGAGGGAACCGCAAGCGGTGTTCCTCAGGTCGTCCCGGATTCGCCCGGGCCGGGCGGGCGGTCAGTCTTTCAACGGGGCGGCGTCGGCGGGGAGCGGGGTGGGCGGCGTGGCGCGGCGACCGGCCCGGGCGCCACCGAGCACCACCACGGCCACCCCGACCAGCAGCAGCGCCATTCCCAACAGCGCGTACGGGCGGGGCAACTGCCCCAGCCAGACCCAACCGAGCAGCGCCGCGCCGGGCACCTCCAGCAGGATCAACACGCTGACCGTGGTCGCCGGAATCCGGCGCAGGGCGTAGTTGAACATCGAATGGCCGAGCAGTTGTGCGCCGGCCACCAGGGCCAGGATGGCCAACCAGGTACGCCCGTCGAAGCCGGTCATCCGGACCCCACCGAGCAGGCAGACCACCAGCAGGATCAGCGCGCAGATCCCGTAGCAGATGGTGGTGTACGTGGTGGTGCTGATGCTGGCCCGGGCCCGCTCACCGAAGGCGGTGTAGACGGCGGCGAACAGGCCACCGGTCAGCGCGAGCAGGTCACCGACCACGGCCCGCCCGGAGATGCCCACGTCCGCGCCGGTGGCGATCACTGCGCCGCCGACCGCCACCGCGATGCCGATCCAGACCACCGGGGGCAGCCCACGGCCCTGGGCACGGGCGATCAGCCCCTGCCAGACCGGCTGGGTGGCGACCAGGGCGGTGGCCGTGGCGACCGAGGTGAGTTGCGCGCTCGGCATCCAGGTGGCGAAGTGCGCGGCGAGCGCGACCCCGGAGAGCACGCAGTACAGCCCCTCCCGCCGGCCTGCGCGGCCGGCCAGCGCACGGAACTCGGCGCGACGCCGGGCCAGCGAGAACGGGCTCAGCACGGCCACCGCGAGCAGGTTCCGCCAGAACGCGATGGCCAGCGCGGGAGCGGCGGCGTAGGCGATCAGCGGCGCGGACGACGACACGGCGACCACGGCCAGGCCGACCGCGCCGGTGGTCAGCGGATCCGGGGGCGGGCGGTGTGAGGAAGGGGGCACGGGAAGCAATCCTCACATGCTCGCGAACAACACGGAACGTCAGCACTCCGTTACGATCACGCGGTCCGCGCCGGCGACCCTCGACCGCCCGGAGGCGCTCCCCCATGCCCAACTACCAGGCGGTGCTGTTCGATTTCTTCGGCACCCTGACCCGTCCGGTCCAGCGCGGTGCCGCCCACCTCGGCACCGCGGAGCTGCTCGGATGCCACACCGACACGTTGACCGAGGTGCTGGACCGCACCTACTACGAGCGGGCCACCGGCCGGCTCGGCAACGCGGAGGCGACGCTGCGGTGGGTCTGCGGCCAGGCCGGCGTACACCCCAGCGACCACGCGGTGCGCGCGGCCGTGGCCTCCCGGCACCGCGCGGTCCGCGCGGACACCCGGCTGCGGGCCGACGCGGTGCCCGTGCTGGCGGCGCTACGCCAGCGCGGCCTGTGCACAGGCGTGATCAGCGACTGTACGCACGAGCTGCCGGCCTTCCTGCCACAGCTCGCGGTCGCCCCGCTGCTCGACGTGCGGGTCTTCTCGGTGCAGGTCGGACGGTGCAAGCCGGATCCCGCGCTCTACCTGACCGCCTGCGGGCGACTCGGGCTCGCGCCGCGCGACTGCCTGTACGTCGGCGACGGCGGCAGCCAGGAGTTGACCGGCGCGGAGCGGGCCGGGATGACCGCCGTCCGACTCGCCGCGCCCGACCTCGCCGAGCACATGGTGTTCAACGCCGACCGGGACTGGCGCGGCCCGACACTCAGCACATTGCGCGACGTGCTCGACCTCGTCGACGCCGAGGTCATCGGCGTGGGGGTCGGCTGACCGCACAGCGGCGGCGGGTCAGCGGCGGCGGACCCGGTGCAGGCGGAACGGCTTGCGGGCGGCCCGGACCGCCGGGGTCTCCCGGGGCGGTTCGGCCTGCGCGTCGGCCGGCAGGTCGGCGCCGGAAAGCGGGTCACCGGCCGGGGCGAGCCGGTTCACCGCGCAGCCGTCGGCGGCCCACCGGGCCACCAGGTCGGCGGTCGGGCCGGGCGCGTTCAGCCGCTTGCCGGCCACCAGCGGCGCTGCTGTGTCCCATGCGTCGGTGCCCGGTCGCAGCCGGGTCACCCGCGCCGGCCAGGTGACGATCCGGCCGCCGTGGTCACCGCGCAGGCTGACCTGCGCCTCGGCCGCGTCGGCCAGCCCCGGTGCGGCCTGCTCGCCCGGCCCGCTGACCACGAACAGGGCGCCCTCCAGCGGGGCGCACCAGAGTGCGAGCGCGGGCCCGCCGGCCACGCTGACCCACGCCACCGCGGCCTTCTTCATCGCCTCGTCGACCAGTGGCGTGCCTCGGGGGGCGTCCTCGTCCGTCACACCCGCATTGTCCCGCATGAACACCCCCGCCGGTCAGCCCACGAACGGTGGCACGGCGATCTCACCCCGGGCCACCGGCATCACCTGGCCGGCGACCGTCGCACCGACCACCACGCCGTTCTCCGCGGTGACCGTGCAGGCCAGCGCGGACGGACGGTTCATCTCCACACCCTGGCGCACGGCGTATCGGGACAGCCCGTCGGCGGGCAGCAGGCCGCTGGCCACCAGCCAGACACCGAGACCGAGTGCCGCCGAACCGGTCGCCGGGTCCTCCGGTACGCCGAGGCCGGGCACGAAGACCCGGGCGTGCGCGGTTTGCGCGGTCGGATCCCAGGAGAAGACGCTGACGTGCGCCACCCCGTACCGCTCCGCCGCCGCCGGATTCACCCGGGCGCGGGCCACCGACTCCGGCCGCACCGGCAGGTACGGGAACTCCAGCCCGCAGCCGGCGACCCGTGGGGGCGGCCCCATGTGGTCGTCCGGGGCCAGCCCGGCGATCTCCAGCAGCGGCTCCGGGTCCAGCTCGGGGCCGAGGGTCGGGCTTCCACCGGTGAGGGTCGCCCCGGACGCGGTCACCTCGATCGGCAGCACACCGGCGCCGCACTCCTGCATGACCTGCCCCACACCGAACATCCCGCGCCGGCTCGCGGTGACCGCGGCGCCGACGCTGGGATGCCCGGCGAACGGCAACTCCTCCACCGGGGTGAAGATCCGTGCCCGGTATGTGGCGCCGACCTGGGTCGGGGCCAGCACGAACACCGTCTCGGAAAGGTTGAACTCCAGCGCGAGCGCCTGCATCTGCTCCGTGGCCAGCGCCTCCGCGCCGAACACCACGGCAAGCGGGTTGCCGGCGAAAGGGCGATCGGTGAAGACGTCCACGATCTCGTAGGCCAAGGTCGACATGTTGATAAACACTAGGCGCTTAGGCTGGTGCCCGTGAGTACGCCGACCCGGGTTTACATCGCCCGCCTCGCCGGAGTCGCCGTCTTCGATCCGAACGGCGACCAGGTGGGCCGGGTTCGTGACGCGGTGGCCCGGCTGCGGGCGACCAAGCGTCCACCGGAGGTCGTGGGCCTGGTCGCCGAGATGCCGATGCGCCGGCGGATCTTCCTGTCCATCAACCGGATCACGTCCATCGACGCCGACGCGGTCGTGCTCGGCTCCGGCACCCTCAACCTGCGGCGCTTCGAGAAGCGCCCGAACGAACTGCTGGTGCTCCAGGAACTGCTGGACCGGCGGGTTCAGCTCGAACCCAGCGGCCAGCCCGGCGCGGTGGTGGACGTCGCCATGGAATGCTCCCGGGGCGGTGAGTGGTCGCTCACCCGGGTCGCGGTCCGCGAGCAGACCGGCCGGCTCACCCGCCGCGGCCACCTGCACCAGGTGGAGTGGGACCGGGTGCGCGGGCTCAGCGGCATCGCCGACAACCGGGGTACGGCGAATCTGCTCGCCGTACTGGAGGACATGCGCCCGGCCGACCTGGCCAACGCCCTGCAGGACCTGCCCGACGCGCGGCGCAACGAGGTCGCGGCGGCTCTGGACGACGAGCGGTTGGCCGACGTGCTCAGCGAGTTGCCGGAGCACGACCAGGTGGAGATCCTGGCCGCGCTGGACCGGGAACGGGCGGCGGACGTGCTGGAGGAGATGGACCCGGACGACGCGGCGGACCTGCTCAACGAGCTGCCCCCGCCGGAGCAGGACGTGCTGCTGGACCTGATGGAGCCGGACGAGGCCGACCCGGTGCGCCAACTCCTCAAGTACACGCCCGGCACGGCGGGCAGCGTGATGACGTCGGAGCCGGTCATCCTGCCGCCGGACGCCACAGTCGCCGAGGCGCTCGCCCGGATCCGGGAGCCACAGCTCTCCCCCGCCGTCGCCGCGCAGGTCTTCGTGACCCGGGCCCCACAGAACACCCCGACCGGCCGGTACCTGGGCATGGTGCACTTCCAGGCGTTGCTGCGCGAACCCCCGGCCGACCTGCTGGGCAAGGTCGTAGTCAACGACATCGACCCGCTGCGCCCCACCACCCCACTGCCGGAGATCACCCGCCGGATGGCCACGTACGACCTGGTCGCCATGCCGGTGATCGACCGGAACAACCGGCTGGTCGGCGCCGTGACGGTGGACGACGTGCTGGACCATTCACTGCCCCGGGACTGGCGGGACCGGGACGCTCTGGGCTCCATGAACGCCCCCGACCTGGCGGCGGATGGCGCGGATGGCTGACCAGCGGCGGGCCGAACGGCTCGACCAGCCACGCGAGCCTCGGGGGATCAAGCTGCCCCGGTTCGACGCGGAGGCGTTCGGGCGGTGGTCCGAGGGCATCGCACGGGGCATGGGCACCGCGAACTTCATAGTCGTCATGACGGTGGTGATCGCGATCTGGTTCGGCTGGAACACGCTGGCCCCGGCCCAGCTGCGCTTCGACCCGTACACCTTCACGTTCCTCACCCTGGTGCTGTCGTTGCAGGCCAGCTATGCGGCGCCGTTGATCCTGCTGGCGCAGAACCGGCAGGCCGACCGGGACCGGGTGGCGTTGGAGGAGGACCGGCGGCGGGCCACCGCGCAGAAGGCGGACACCGAGTACCTGGCCCGGGAGATCGCCGCGCTGCGCATCGCGCTGGGCGAGGTGGCGACGAGGGACTTCCTGCGCTCGGAGCTGGCCCGGCTGGCCGAGGAACTCGACGAGGCGGGGCAGCGCCGGCAACGGTTGGAGCGCCGCCAGCAGGAGAAGGACAGCCGGCAGGAGAGGCGTGGCCAGCGGCCGACCGACGGTGCCGGGCTGGACGAACCCCGCGACGACCTGGACGGCGACTTCGCCCCCGAAGCCCGGCCGGACGCCGCCGGCCCCCGCGCCCAGGACGGCTGACCGGAGGGTCGAGCGGGCCATCGATTCGCTCACACCGTTCCCGGGCAGCGGCCTGAGCGGATGCCCCGCGACGTAGCATTGCGGGCATGTCAGCACCCGTCAGCACCGTCGAGGACGCGATCCAGGCCGCCCTGGCCACCGTCAACGACCCGGAGATCCGCCGGCCGATCACCGAGCTGGGCATGGTCCGCTCCGCCACGATCGACGCCAGCGGCGTCGTACGGGTCGAGCTGCTGCTCACCGTCGCCGGTTGCCCGCTCAAGGACAAGCTGCGCACGGACATCACCGCCGCGGTCGCCGCGGTGCCCGGGGTGACCGGTGTGGAGATCGACTTTGGTGTGATGAGCCCCGAGCAGCGGCAGTCGTTGCAGTCGCAGCTGCGCGGCGGGGGTGCCAGCGAGGAGCCGGTCATCCCGTTCGCCCAGCCGGGCTCGCGGACGCGGGTGTACGCGGTGGCCAGCGGCAAGGGCGGCGTCGGCAAGTCCAGCGTGACTGTCAACCTGGCGGCGGCGCTGGCCGCCCGCGGGCTCTCGGTGGGCGTGGTCGACGCAGACATCTACGGCCACTCGGTGCCCCGGATGCTGGGCGCGGACGGTCGGCCGACCCGCGTCGAAGACATGATCATGCCGCCGCAGTCGCACGGCGTGAAGGTCATCTCGATCGGCATGTTCACCTCCGGCAACGCCGCGGTGGTGTGGCGCGGCCCGATGCTGCACCGGGCGTTGCAGCAGTTCCTGGCCGACGTCTACTGGGGCGACCTGGACGTGCTCCTGCTCGACCTGCCCCCGGGCACCGGCGACGTGGCCATCTCACTGGCCCAGTTGCTGCCCAACTCGGAGATCCTGGTGGTCACCACCCCGCAGGCCGCCGCCGCCGAGGTGGCGGAGCGGGCCGGTGCGATCGCACTGCAAACCCATCAGCGGGTCGTCGGCGTCATCGAGAACATGTCCTGGCTGGAGCTGCCGGACGGCTCCCGGATGGAGATCTTCGGTGCCGGCGGCGGCGCGGCGGTCGCCGAGTCGCTGAGCCGGACCATCGGCGCCCAGGTGCCGTTGCTCGGGCAGATCCCGCTGGACACCCGCGTCCGCGAGGCCGGGGACGCCGGTAACCCGATCGTGCTGGCCGAGCCGGAGTCGCCGGCCGCACAGGCGCTCGGCACGATCGCGGATCGACTCGCGGTGCGTCGGGAGTCGCTGCTCGGCAAGCCGCTCGGCCTCAAGCCCGCCGGGCGCTGAGCGCCCGGTTCGTCGTTCACCCGCCGGCCGTCCGGCCGGCGGGTGCGGGCCGGTCAGGTGGCGTCGTCGTAGCTGGCTCGGGGAGCGGGCGCCGACGGGGTGCCGGTGGCCGTGCCGGACCGGGTCCCGTTCGTCCGCAGGTCCGCGGCGTTGGCCACGTCCTTCAGCTCGTTGTGCACGCCGCCGACATCCGCGCGCAGGTTGTCGTAGACGCCCTGCAACGGCTTGCGGATCGCCGCCTCGTCCTCCTCGCTGAGGAGGTGCTTGCGGATGAAGGCCTTCGGGTGCAGATCCTCGAGCTGGATGTCGGTGCCCAGCTCACGGCTCAGGTCGCCGGTGGCGTTGCGGGCCATGTTGCGCAGGTTGCGCACCATCCGCAGGCCGTCGGTGATCACGGCGGGCAGCCGGTCGCCGAAGATCAGCAGCGCCAGGAGCAGCAGCGCACCGATCTCCCACCAGTTCAGGTTGTCGAGCATCCCGCGGGCCTCCTCTCGGCGTCAGCAGCAAGACTACGCACGTCGGACGGCTTTCGGGCAGGGGGTGACCCGCTGCTCACTTGGCATCCGCGGCAAGGGTGACCGAGGTGTTCTGCCGATCGGCCCCGCGCCGGAACTCGACGGTCACCACTGAACCGGGCGCGAACTTGCGGACCAGGGCGATCAGGTCCGTCGGCTCGGTCATCGGCCGTCCGTTGAGCTTCAGGATCACGTCGCCGACCCGAAGTCCGGCGCCGGCCGCCGGACCGGACGGCTCCACCGCGGCGAGCCGTACGCCGCCGCTGGCTCCCGCGCCCGGACCGCCGACCTGGGCGCCGATCACCGTACGCCGGGCCTTGCCGGTGCCGATGATGTCCTGGGTCACCCGTTTGGCCTGGTTGATCGGGATGGCGAAGGCGAGCCCGATGTTGCCGGCCTCCTGCCCCTCGGCGACCAGCGACTTGATTGTGGAGTTCACCCCGACCACCCGCCCGGCGCCGTCGACGAGCGGTCCACCCGAGTTGCCGTGGTTGACCGCCGCGTCGGTCTGGATGGCCGCGTAGTACCGCACCGGACCTCCCGGCTCGCCGGCCTGCATCGTCCGGTCCAGGGCACTCACGATGCCGGCGGTGACCGTGTTGGCCAGCGAGAGCGGCGAGCCGATGGCGAGCACCGGGTCGCCGACCGCCAACGCGTCGGAGTCGCCGAACTCCACCGGCCGCAGCCCGGTCCGGCTCACCTTGATGACCGCGATGTCCGACTCCGGGTCCTGGCCGACCACGGTCGCCGCCGCGGAGCTGCCGTCGTTGAAGATCACCGAGGCCTTTCCGCTGCCGCCGGCCACCACATGGTCGTTGGTGATCACGTGCCCGTCGGCGCTGGCGATGAAGCCGGAGCCCTCACTCGTCCCGCCGAGACTGCTCACCCGCACGGTGACCACGCTGGGCAGGACCCGTTCGGCCACCCCGGCCAGCGACTCCGGCTTGCGCTGGGCCAACGCCGGCGGCTGCGCCGGCTCGGCGCCGAGCACCGTCCCACCGGCTCCGCCACGTACCGCGAACGCGTAACCCAGCGCGCCGCCGAGGGTGCCGGCCAGCAGCGCGGTGATCACCGGGATGAGCAGCAGGTGACGCAGCGTCGGTCGGCCCGGCGCGTCGGGGTCGGTGACCGGCTCGGGCTCGGTGCCCGCCGCCACCACCCCGGGCACCACCACCGCGGCCGGCGCCGCCGGATCCCGCCACGGATCGGAGAGCGCGTCGGACCACCAGGGCGACGTGCCGGCGGCGCCGGGCTCTGCCGGTGCCGCGGTCGATGCCGGCGCCGCGGTCGATGCCGGCCAGGCGGCCGGCGGCGCGGTAGATGCCTGCGGGCTCCCGGCCGTCGATGCCACGTCGGACGACGCCACGGGCACGCCGCCGGCCCCCGGCGCGGTCGGCGACCCCGCCGGCGGGGCCTCTGCCCCGGGCGGTCGTGCCGGAGCCGGAGTCTCACCGCCCCGGCGCCAGTCCCAGCCGTCGGTCACGTCGGTGCCTCCCAGTCCGTCCCCGGATCCCGCGCCGCGTCGTCCGGCCACCGACCGGCGCGGTCGCGGCTGACGGGATACCGCCTCCAGGATTGCACGGATGCACGCGGTGGAGTCAGCGGTTGCCCCCGGTGATCGCCGGGGGTGGAGGCGCGGCTGCGCCGCGCGACGGCCGCCTCTACGCTCACAGTGCCAACCCGCCCCCGCACCACCACCGCCCCCGGAGGTGCCCCATCGCCACGGTCGCCGGTTCCGGCAGTTCGACGACCCAGGCTCAGCAGTTCGCCGAGTCGTACGTCACCGAGGATCTCGTCCTGCGCACCGCCCGCAGCCTGGCCCACGAGGTGGGCCTCGACGCGGTCACCCCCGGCGCCGGAGCGGCGCTACGGCTGCTCGCCGCGGCCGGCAACGCCCGCGCGGTCGTGGAGATCGGCACCGGCACCGGGGTGAGCGGTCTCTGGCTGCTCCGCGGCATGCGCGCCGACGGCGTGCTCACCACCATCGACGTGGAAGTGGAGCACCAACGGATCGCCCGGCGGATCTTCAGCGAGGCCGGATTCGCCGCCGGCCGCACCCGGATCATCACCGGTCGCGCCCTCGACGTGCTGCCCCGGCTCGCCGACGGGGCGTACGACCTGGTCTTCGTGGACGCCGAGGCGACCGGCTTCCACGCCTGTGTGGAGGCCGCGCTGCGGCTGCTGCGCCCGGGGGGCGTGCTCGCGCTCAACGGCATGCTGGCCGGCGGTCGGATCGGTGACCCGGCCGCCCGGGACGCGGAGACCGTGACGGTCCGGGAGACGATCAAGGCGGTGCGGGAGTCCGAGCACTGGATCCCCGCCCTGCTCCCGGTCGGGCACGGGGTGCTCGCCGCGGTGAAGTGCTGACCCCGGTCAGTCGACGCTGGCGAGCCACCGCAGGAGCGAGCGGACACCCCAGCCGGTCGCGCCCCGGCTGACTTCGGCGTGGTCGCCGTCCGCCCAGGACGGTGCCGACATGTCCAGGTGCAGCCAACGGTCCCGCAGATCGCCGGTGAACTCGCGCAGGTAGAGCGCGGCCACCACCGACCCGGCACCCTGCGTCGGCGCGCTGTACAGGTCGGCGATCTCGCTGCCCAGGTACTCGACGTAGTCGGTGGGCAACGGCATCCGCCAGGCCGCCTCGCCGGCCGCCTCGGTCGCGGTGAGCACATCGGCGGCCAGCCGGTCGTTCTCGCTATACAGGGCGGCGGTCCGCTTGCCCAAGGCCACGGCGTTGGCCCCGGTGAGGGTGGCCAGGTCGAGCAGCAGGTCCGGCGCGAGCTGCCGCACCGCGTACGCCAGCGCGTCGGCGAGGACCAGTCGGCCCTCCGCGTCGGAGTTGGTTGTCTCGCTGGTCATCCCGCCGTAGTGCCGGACGATGTCGCCGGGACGGAACGCCGAGCCGCTGACCATGTTCTCGGCCAGCGGGGCCAACGCGGTGACCCGGACCGGCAACCGCAGCGTCGCGGCGCCGAGGGTGGCGGCGACGACCGCGGCCGCGCCGGCCATGTCCTTGCGCATCAGTTTCATCGCCGGCACCGGCTTGATCGAGATCCCGCCGGTGTCGAAGGTGATGCCCTTGCCGATCAGCACCACATGGGTACGCGCGCCGGCCGGGTGCCAGTCCAGCTCCACCAGACGGGGGCCGCTGGCCGAGCCGCCGCCCACGGCGAGGATCCCGCCGAAGCCCTCGGCGGCCAGCTCGTCCGGCTCACGGACCCGTAGACGCAGGTCCGGCAGGTCGGCCGCGGCCTCGGTCACCTGGTCGGCGAACCACTGCGGGTTCTTCACCGAGGAAGGCGTGTTGGTCAGGTCGCGGGCGAGCCGGGTCATCGCGGCGGTGGTCCGGGCCGTGGCGACGGCGGCCTCGTGCGCGGCCGGGTCGGCGAGCAGCAGGTCGACGCCGGCGAGCGCGGGCGGGTCACCGGCGTCGGTCAACCGGAACCGGTACGAGGCGAGCAGCAGCCCCTCGGTCAACCCGCGAACTGCGGCCGATGTGACCTCCGCCGGAAGGGCGAGTGTGATGTGCGTCTCATCTACGGCGGCGCGGGCCAGGGCCGCGCCGGCGGTCCGCCAGGCCGCCTCGTCGCCGTCGCCGATGCCGAGCAGGAGCAGTCGGCCCGGGGTACGCCCGGGGCACAGGTGGGTGCGGATCTCACCGGCCCGGCCGGTCAGCCGGGCGACCGGTGCCAGCGCGGCGGCCTCCTCGGCGACACCGTCCGGTAGTGCGACAGCTGTGGGCACCGGTACGGCGGAGGCGTCGCCATCCGCCGCCGGATCGGCGGGACGGACGGGCAGGACGAGGACGTCGAGCCGGTCGGGCTCGGCGATCGGACGGATGGCGAGCACGCGGAACCGCACCTCCAGGAAAGTGTCGCGGAGCGGGGCCGGGCCCGTCTCTCCGCACAGATGAAGACCCTGAGCCACCGGCGATGCCGGTGGCTCAGGGACCGAGGAAGGTCCGGGCGGCGTGCACCGCCCGGATCATTCCTCACTCAGCCGGCGGCCGCCTTCAACGCGTCACCGAGCGCGTTGGCCTCGTCGGGAGTCATCTCGACGACGAGCCGGCCACCGCCCTCCAGCGGGACCCGCATGACGATGCCCCGACCCTCCTTGGTGACTTCCAGCGGACCGTCGCCCGTCCGCGGCTTCATCGCCGCCATGTTGTCTCCCCTCAGACCTACACCAGGGTCGGTGGGTTGCCCCACAGCCACTTCGTCACGACCACCCGCAACGGTCGCGGGGGTGTCGACAAACGATTTTCCCTGATGAACACCGCCGGACCCAAACCGGAGCAGCATTGATGTAACAGCATCTAGCTTATCTTGAGAAGGCCTGTCACAATGTGCGGTCATGCAGGCACGGTCGGCACTCTTCGACCTGTACGGCGACCACCTCCGGCCGAGGGGTGGCCGCGCACCGGTCGCCGCCCTGGTCAAGCTATTGGCGCCGTTGGGAATTGCGCCGCCGGCAGTGCGCACCGCCGTGTCCCGGATGGTGCGTCAGGGCTGGCTCGACCCACTCCGGCTGGCGTCCGGACCGGGATATTCGATCACACCGAAAGCCGCCCGGCGACTGGACGAGGCGGCGGCCCGGATCTACCGGACCGGCCGGGTCAGCTGGGACGGCCGGTTCGACCTGCTCGTGCTGGAGGCCCTCGGCTCCCGGCGGGACCGGCAGCGACTCGCCGCCAACCTGAGCTTCCTGGGCTACGGGACGCTGGACGAGCAGACCTGGGTGGCCACCCGGCCCGCCGAGGACGTCGACCTGCTGCTCGCCGAGGCCGGTGTCCGGTTCGAGCGATTCACCGCCTCGCACTTCGCCGGCACCCCCGGCGCGATGGGCGTGGTCCGCCGGGCCTGGAACCTCACCGAGATCGGCCGGGCCTACGAACGGTTCGTCGCCGACCAGCGCACGCTGCTCGCCGCGGTCACCGCACGCAGCAGCGACGAGGAGGCGTACGCGGCCCGGTTCCGGCTCGTGCACGCGTGGCGTACCTTCCTGTTCCGGGACCCGCAGCTGCCCCCGGCGCTGCTGCCCGAACGCTGGCCCGGCACCGCCGCGGCCAGCTTCTTCGACCGGCACGCGGCCCGCCTGCGTCCGGCCGCCGACCGGTACGTCGAGCAGTGCCTCGACGCCGGCAACCGCATCGTCCGACAGAAGGGTCGTTAGACACGTGACCGAACCGTTGCTGGTCGACCGGACCGACGCCGTCGTCACCCTCACGCTGAACCGGCCCAACGCGATGAACGCCCTCGACGTGGCGCTCAAGGAGGCCCTGCGGGACACCCTCGCGGAGCTGGAGACCGACCGGTCCTGCCGGGCGGTCGTGCTGGCGGGCGCGGGTGGGTCGTTCAGCGCCGGTCAGGACCTGCGCGAGCACGTGTCGACGCTGCAGGGCGCCTCGGGCAACCCGCTGGACACCGTCCGGGCGCACTACAACCCGATCGCCGCCCGGCTGGCCAACCTGCCCAAGCCGGTGGTGGCCGCGGTCCGTGGGATGGCCGCCGGGGCGGGCGCGTCGCTGGCCTTCCTCGCCGACATCCGGATCGGCGGCCCGACCACGAGCTTCCTGATGGCCTTCGCCAAGGTCGGCCTCGCCGCCGACACCGGCGCGTCCTGGACGCTGCCGCGACTGGTCGGACACGCCAAGGCGGTGGAGCTGCTGATGCTGGCCGAGCCGGTACGCGCCGAGGAGGCCTGTCGGCTGGGGCTGCTCAACCGTCTGGTGGACGACGACGAGCAGGTGCTGCCGACCGCGCAGGAGCTGGCCGCACGCCTCGCCGCCGGCCCCACCGTCGCGTACGGGGCGATCAAGCGGCAGCTCTCCATCGCGGACGCCGGCACCCTCGCCGACGCGCTGGCCGCCGAGGCGCAGGCGCAGTCGATCTGCGGCGCCACCGCCGATCACCGGGCGGCCACCCTCGCCTTCGTCGCGAAGCAGAAACCGGTCTTCGAAGGACACTGAACCCGGCAGCCCGACCGGCCGGCTCTAGTCGTCCTCTTCCGGGTCCTGGTTGGCCTCCGCGCCCAGCACGAACGCCTGCATGGCCAGCTCGTCCCCGGAGGGTGACACGAAGGCGGGCAGCTCACGCGGGCCCAACTCCTGCACGTAGGACCAGAAGAGCCGGACCGCCTCGGCCGGGGTGCCGGCCTCGATCGGCAGGTCGAGGCTGACCAGCCAGGTGCGCCGCGCCGGAGGCGGGCCGAGCCGGTCGGCCAGCGCCCGGAAGGCCGCCGGGTCCAGCGCGGTGAGGGGCCCGTCGAGCGTCAGCCGATCGGCCGGGACCGGCTCGTCGAAGGCCCGCCGGGTGTACGCCACGACGAGCACCCCGGGCTCGACCGGGGACTGCGGATCGTCCGGGTCCTCCCGGTGCCGTTGGGCCGGCGCGGTGACCCGGCCGAGCGCCACCAGCCGGGGAGGCGTGTCGGCCAGCACCGCCACCCGGTCACCGGGGCCCGGCCGGCTGATGCCCGTCAGCCCGGTCAGCTCCAGCGTGTCGTGGTGCACGAGCCGCTCGGCCTCGTACCGCTCGGCGGGCAGCAGCACCGCCCAGGTGCCCGTCCCGTCCACGTGGCCGGCCTCGTCGGCCCGGTGCGCGGTCTCGGTCCTCATGCCTGCCATCCCATCACGCCGCGGGTGGCAGCGTGACGTGGCAGCCGACGATGTGATCGTCGACCATGCCGGTGGCCTGCATGAGCGCGTACGCGGTGGTCGGGCCGACGAATCGGAAGCCGCGCTTCTTGAGCGCCTTGGCCATCGCCGTCGACTCGGGGGTGATCGCCGCGAGCTCGGCGAACGAGGCGGGGCGGGCCGGCCGGGGCGCCGGGGCGAAGGACCAGAGCAGCGCGGACAGCCCGTCGGGCAGCTCGAGCGCGGCGCGCGCGTTGGCGATCGCCGCCTCGATCTTGGCTCGGTTCCGGACGATGCCGGCGTCGGCGAGCAGCCGGGTCACGTCGGCGTCGCCGTAGCCGGCGACGGTCGGGATCCGGAACTCGTCGAAGGCCAGCCGGAACGCCGGACGCTTGCGCAGGATGGTCAGCCAGGACAGGCCGGACTGGAACGCCTCCAGGGTCATCCGCTCGTAGAGCGCGTCGTCGCCGTGCAGCGGCCGCCCCCACTCGGTGTCGTGGTAGACGGCGTAGTCGGGGGTGCTCGACCCCCAGGCGCAGCGTGGCAGCCCGTCGGCGCCGATCACCAGGTCAGTCACCTCGTACACGCTAGGCCATCGGGCCGACAGCCCAACGCCGCCGGCCGGCGGCCGGCGCGAGCGTGGTCAGGGCAGCCGGCCCTGCTCGACCAGACGGGCGAACCTCTTCAGCGACTGGGTGAGGCCGACCTTGGAGCCGGGCCAGAGCACCGGCCACGCCAGCCGACCGGCCGGGCCGCCCGGCAGGTGGAACCACTCGTGCCAGACCACCTGCGTGCGGGACCGGTCCATCTGGGTGCAGCGCAGCACACCCGGGCCGCGCAGCAGCCGGCCGCAGTGCACCACGCCGATCTCGTACGGCTCGTCGACCCGGACCACCCGCATCTCGTCGCGCAGCACCACCGGGCCGAGCGCGGTCACCGCCTCGATCAGGCTGCCCTCACGGCCGTCGCCCTCGACCACCCGCAGTCGGGTGAACGGGATCCAGTCGGACTGACGTTCCCAGGCGAGCAGCGCGGTGAAGACCCGCTCCGCCGGGGCGTTCACGATCACCGTGGCGGTCACTTCGCCGGCTCCGGGTTGGGCAGCCTCGCGGAGATCGTCGGCGCCGGGGTCGGTCACGTCGACTCCGACCGGACCACCGCGCCGTGCTGTCCGGTGCCGTCGGCCGACTCACCGTCGGCCGGCTCGTCATCCGCCGGCGCGACGGCCGGGGCCACGCCGTCGGCGTCCGCCGGGGAGGAGGTGACAGCGGGCAGCGGGCCGGCGACGGCCGAGCCGACCGGGGCAGCGCCGGAGCCGGCGTCGGCGCCCGGCCGCTCAACCTGACGAGCCGCCGCATCCTCATTCGTCGCCGCGCTGGCGGACTGCTCACGGGCCTGACGCAGCGCGTCCGCGTCGGCGGTGCGTCCCGCACGCAACGCGATGACCTCCGCCTCCAGCACGCCGATCAGCTCGGATTTGTAGCCGATGTCGTAGGCGGCACGACGCATCGCCTGATCGACCTGGGCCATCCGGTACCCGCGCAGCCCGGTGTCGAAGCGGACCACGCCCACATCGGATTCCCGCAACGGCCGGGTGACCGGCAACGCCACGGCCTGCGAGTCCGGCTCGGCGGGCGCCAGGCCCGGATCACGACCGGTGACCAGCACCGTCACGCCGAACACCACCGCCGCGACGGTCAACGCCACGACCAGGAAGAGCAGAAGCTGACCCATGCACTGATCGTGGCATGGCGACCGGCCGTGAGCGAGCCCACCACCCACCCCGATCACGATCAGCGCCGACGCCGCCCAGCGTCCCGGTCGGCCGACCGGCTAGCGTCGGGACCGGCCGACGCGGCGGCGACGGTGCGGACTCTCAGGAGGCGGACATGGCCGGGGCGCTTCGGCTGGGTAGGCGGACGTTCGCCCCCGGCGAGCTGGTGGTGATGGCGATCGTCAACCGCACGCCCGACTCGTTCTTCGACCGGGGCGCCACCTTCGCCGCCGACAGCGCGCTGCGCGCCGTCGAACGGGCCGTGGACGAGGGCGCGGCGATCATCGACATCGGCGGGGTGAAGGCCGGACCCGGCGCCGAGGTGGACGTCGCCGAGGAGATCCGGCGCACGGTGGACACCATCGCCGCCGTCCGGGCCGCGTTCCCGGAGGTGGTCATCTCCATCGACACCTGGCGCGCCGAGGTGGCGGTGGAGGCCGTGGCGGCCGGCGCCGACCTGCTCAACGACACCTGGTCGGGGGCCGACCCGGCGCTCGCCCAGGTGGCCGCGCAGACCGGCGCCGGCCTGGTCTGCTCGCACGCCGGCGGGCTGGTCCCGCGGACCCGGCCGCACCGGGCCGCCTTCGACGACGTGGTCGCCGACGTGGTCGCGACGGTGACCGGGCTCGCCGAGCGGGCGGTGGCGGCGGGGGTACGTCCGGACGGAATCCTGATCGACCCGGCACACGACTTCGGCAAGAACACCCGGCACTCCCTGGAGATCACCCGCCGGCTCGACGAGTTGACCGGGACCGGCTGGCCGCTGCTGGTGGCGCTCTCCAACAAGGACTTCATCGGCGAGACGCTTGACCTGCCGGTGGCCGAACGGCTGGAGGGAACGCTCGCCGCGACGGCGATCTCCGCCTGGCTCGGTGCCCGGGTGTTCCGGGCCCACCAGGTCGCGCCCACCCGCCGGGTGCTGGACATGGTGGCCTCGATCCGCGGCGACCGGCCGCCCACGGTGGCCCGCCGGGGCCTGGCCTGACCGCTCGTCCCGACAACCGGCCGCGAACGGCCGGACGGACCGGCACGATCGCCGGAGGCCCGGGCGGTCAGGTCCAGCGCAGGATGTTCCTACGCCAGGCATAGAGGATTCCCAGTGCGAGCACAGCGACGAACACCGCCATCTCCACCACAGTGACCAGGCCGAAGCCTGGCCGGTCGAAGACGACCGCCCAGGGGAAGAGGAACACCGCCTCCACCGCGAAGAGGACGTAGAGGTAGGCGTAGACGTAGTAGCGGATCTGCATCTGCGCCCAGTCCGCGCCGACCGGGTCGAGCCCGCACTCGTAGCTGGTCCGCTTGCCGTACGGCTCGGCCGGCCGGGCGGGGCGTAACACCCGGTTGGCCGAGAACGCCGTAACGAAGAACAGGACGCTGGCGAGCAGCAAGAGCCCGAGCGTCGCGTACGAGCCCAGGTAACCGGTCACGTCCGGGAGCCTACCGCCCGCCCGGAACGGGCGTCCCGAACACGTTACGGATTTGTTTCCGAATGGGACTAGTGCTCCAAGGCAACTGTTACCGAATACTGGACCCCCACCCATGTCACCGGAGGACAGATGGCCAGCGTCCAGGTTCCGCCAGGCTCCCGGGCGGCGGGGTGGCGTCCCGCGCCCCTGCTGGCGACCTCGCTCGCGCTCGGCCTGCTCGCGGCGCTCGCCGTGGCACCGGCCTGGGCCGGCGCGGCGGTGCCGGACGCCAGCCCGGTCGCGGTGGGGAGCGATCCGGCGACCGAGCCCGAGCCCGTCCCCGAGACCACCCCGGCGGAGGAGCCCACTCCGACCGAGGAGCCCGGCGGCGACCCCGCGCCGACCGAACCGGCCCCGGAGACCACCGCACCGCCGCCGGAGACGACGCCACCGGCACCGCAGACCACCGCGCCGGACCGACCGCCGGCACCATCCACCACCGCGCCCGCGCCGGGCAGCAGCAGCAACCGGCCGCCCATCCCCACGCCGCCGCCCCCGGCGCCAGCGCCGTCGACGCCCCCGGTCCGTCCGCCGGCACCGGGCCCGGAGGCGCCGCCGCGGAACCCGCTGGGCGTACGGGTCACCACCGAGGACGTCACCCTCACCGGCGCGTACTGGAACGCGGCCAGCACCGCCACCGCGCTACGGGTCACGGTGACGAACACCGGCACCACCGCCCAGCGGATCCGGCTCTCGTACGCCCTGCCCGCCGGGCTGACCGACGCCGGCACGAAGGGCTGCGCCGCCACCGGTGGTGGCGCGTACCGCTGCGGGGCCTGGACGGCCGAGGCGGGCGCACGGTTCAGCAGCCTGCTCCGGCTGCGGGTCGCCGGTACCGCCTGGAAGCGGATGCCACTCAGCGGCTCCGTGCGGGTCACCGCGAACGCGCCGGGAGTCACCGGCGAGGCGGAAGACGTCCAGGGCTTCGCTGTGCTCTTCCCGCCGGGTCCACCGGTGCCGGGGATCTCGCTGGCCGCCGACGAGGTGAGCTTCGACATCAGCGGCGCGGCGAGCACCCTCTCGGTCCGGCTGGGCAACACCGGAACGGTGGACGCGGTCGGTCGGGTCGAGGTGATCCTTCCGGCCGGGGTGAGCGTGCCGGCCCCACCGGAGGGCTGCGTGGCGATCGGCCCCACCCGCACCCGGTGCGACACCGGCCCGGTGCCGGCGGGCAGGACCGCTGACCTGCGGCTGCCGCTGGAGGCGACCGCGCAGGCCCAGCGGGATGCGCCGCTGTCCGGCGCGGTGATCGGGCAACTCGACCCCCGCAGCGGCCCGACCCGACAGGTGCAGATGAGTTTCCGGATCACCGCGGCCGCCGCGCTGGCCACGCCGGTGGTCTCCCCGCCCGCGCCCACCGGCTCGCAGGGCGTGCTTCCCGCCGGGGGCTCCGCCGACGACGGTGGGATGACCTCGGTGCAGCGCACCGCGATCACCCTGATCGCGGTCTCCGCGTTGCTCGTGGTGCTGGCCCTCACGCTGGCCACCACCTCGCTGCGTCGCCGCCTCACCGACCCGACCACGATCCGCACCGACTGACCAGCCACACCGCGCGTCCGCCGCCATGGGGAGGGCCGCCGGCGGGACGTCGACGGTGATCTGGATTACGGCGGGCTGGTTGAAACGCCGCAATACCCCACAATTCTCAACCGGATCCGGTCCCAGTCGGCGGACCTCCGGGGAGGGTCGGGGGTCCGTTCGACGTAGGCTCTCAGGTGAGGAACAACAGCGGACCGGACCAGCCTGGAGCGGTGCGGTGCAGCGTTGCGTCAAGGAGGTCCCGTGACCGGGCAAGGCGAGGTCACCATGATGTTCAGCCGCCCGCGCGACCGCGCGCAGCGAAGCGAGGTGCAGGCGTGAGCGCGAGGAGTGAGCCGGTTTTGCGGGCCCCGCAGTCGCGAACGAAGGTGGCACAGTGACCAAGCAGATCCGTCAACTCGACCGGGTGGTCATCCGGTTCGCCGGTGACTCCGGCGACGGCATGCAGCTGACCGGCGACCGGTTCACCTCGGAGACGGCGCAGCTCGGCAACGACATCTCGACACTGCCCAACTTCCCCGCCGAGATCCGGGCGCCCGCCGGCACCCTGCCCGGCGTGTCGAGCTTCCAGGTGCACTTCGCCGACTACGACATCCTCACCCCGGGCGACGCGCCCAACGTGCTGGTGGCGATGAACCCGGCGGCGCTCAAGGCCAACCTGGCCGACCTGCCCCGCGGCGCGGACATCATCGTCAACACCGACGAGTTCACCAAGCGCAACCTGGCCAAGGTCGGCTACCAGGCCAGCCCACTGGACGACGACTCGCTGGCCGGGTACGTCGTACACCCGGTGGCGCTGACCTCGATGACCGTCGGCGCCCTCGCCGCGTACGACGTGTCCAAGAAGGACGCCGAGCGGTCGAAGAACATGTTCGCCCTCGGGCTGCTCTCCTGGATGTACTCCCGGCCGTACGAGTCGACGCTGCGCTTCCTGGAGCGCAAGTTCGCGGCCCGTCCCGAGCTGGTCGCGGCGAACGTGGCCGCCTTCAAGGCCGGCTGGAACTTCGGCGAGACCACCGAGGACTTCGCGGTCCGCTACGAGGTCAAGCCGGCGAAGATGAAGCCGGGCACCTACCGCAACATCACCGGCAACGCGGCGCTCTCGCTGGGTCTGGTCGCCGCCGGAGTCCGCTCCGGGTTGCCGGTCTTCCTCGGCGCGTACCCGATCACGCCAGCGTCGGACATCCTCCATGAGCTGAGCAAGCACAAGCGCTTCGGCGTGCTCACCATGCAGGCGGAGGACGAGATCGCCGCGGTCGGCGCGGCGCTGGGCGCGTCGTACGGCGGGTCGCTCGGGGTGACCACCACCAGTGGCCCCGGCGTGGCGCTCAAGAGCGAGACGATCTCCCTCGCGGTGGCGCTGGAGCTGCCGCTGGTGATCGTGGACGTGCAGCGCGCCGGCCCGTCGACGGGCATGCCCACCAAGACCGAGCAGGCCGACCTCAACATGGCGCTCTACGGTCGGCACGGCGAGGCACCCGTCGCGGTGATCGCGCCGAGGTCGCCGTCGGACTGCTTCTTCGCCGCGCTGGAGGCCGCCCGGATCGCGCTGACCTACCGCACCCCGGTGATCCTGCTGTCCGACAACTACGTCGCCAACGGCTCGGAGCCGTGGCTGCTGCCCGACGTGGAGTCGCTGCCCGACCTGCGGGTGGAGTTCGCCACCAAGCCCAACGGCGAGGACGGCACCACCTTCCTGCCGTACCTGCGCGACCCCGAGACCCTGGCGCGGCCGTGGGCGATCCCGGGCACGGCGGGCCTTGAGCACCGCATCGGCGGCCTGGAGAAGGCCGACAAGACCGGCGACATCTCCTACGACCCGGCCAACCACGACTTCATGGTCCGCACCCGCGCAGCCCGGATCGAGACGATCCCCGTGCCGGACATCGAGGTGGAGGACCCGGACGGCGACGCCCGGGTGCTGGTGCTCGGCTGGGGCTCGACGTACGGGCCGATCGGTGCGGCGTGCCGGCAGCTCCGCCAGCGTGGCCTGTCCATCGCCCAGGCGCACCTGCGGCACCTGGCCCCGATGCCCGCCAACCTGGCCGAGGTGTTGCGCTCGTACGACCGGGTGGTCATCCCGGAGATGAACCTGGGCCAGCTCGCCCACGTCATCCGGGCCCGCTACCTGGTCGACGCGATCAGCTACAACCAGGTCCGCGGCCTGCCGTTCACGTCCACGGAGCTGGAGACGACGCTGGAAGAGGTGCTGAAGAATGTCTGAGCCCGTCGCCCTCAAGCTGACCGCCAAGGACTTCAAGTCCGACCAGGAGGTCCGCTGGTGCCCCGGCTGCGGCGACTACGCGATCCTGGCGGCCATCCAGCAGTTCATGCCGGAGCTGAACATCCCGCGGGAGCGGACTGTCTTCGTCTCCGGCATCGGCTGCTCGTCCCGCTTCCCGTACTACATGAACACGTACGGGATGCACTCGATCCACGGCCGCGCTCCGGCGATCGCGACAGGTCTCTCGGTGTCCCGGCCCGACCTGTCGGTCTGGGTGGTCACCGGTGACGGTGACGCGCTCTCCATCGGCGGCAACCACCTGATCCACGCGCTGCGACGCAACGTCAACCTCAAGATCCTGCTGTTCAACAACCGGATCTACGGGCTGACCAAGGGGCAGTACTCGCCCACCTCCGAGGTCGGCAAGGTCACCAAGTCGACCCCGGCCGGTTCGGCGGACGCCCCGTTCAACCCGCTCTCCCTCGCGCTCGGCGCGGAGGCCAGCTTCGTCGGCCGGACCATCGACTCGGACCGCAAGCACCTGCAGTCGGTGCTGCGGGCCGCCGCCGAGCACCAGGGCTCCGCGTTCGTGGAGATCTACCAGAACTGCAACATCTTCAACGACGGGGCGTTCGACCAGCTCAAGGATCCGGCGACCCGGGACGACTACCTGATCCGCCTGGAGCACGGGCAGCCGATCACCTTCGGCGCCGACGGCCGGTTCTGCGTGGTGCACCCGCCGGGCGGGTTCGGCCTGGAGGTCCGGGAGACCAGCTCGGTCCGCCCGGAGGAGATCGTCGTGCACGACGCGACGGTGGCCGACCCGGCGTACGCGTTCGCGCTGTCCCGGCTGCCCGGCCTGGACCTGCGCAACACCCCGATCGGAGTGTTCCGCTCGGTGGACCGGCCGTCGTACGACAGCGTGGTGCAGGAGCAGCTCGCCGCCGCCAAGGCGAAGGTCACCGAGACGCCCGAGCAGCAGCTCGCCGGCCTGCTGGGCAGCGGCGACACCTGGACCATCCTCTGACCCTCGCGGCCGCGCCCGAGTGCGGCCGGGCACGAGAAGGGGCCCGCAACCGATCAGGTTGCGGGCCCCTTCCGTTCGCGGTGGCGCAGCCCTCGATCAGAAGATCGGGTTGAACCCGCCCCAGCCGCCGGAGATCACCTTGCCGCTCGCGTCGAGCCACTGGCCATGGCCGTTTGTGGTGTAGAGGCGCATCTGGTTGCTGCTGTTGACGCCCAACAGATCCATCATGTTGTCGCCGTTCCAGTCACCCGGAACCATGATGCTCTTGTAGTTGGCCCAGCCGCTGCCGATCTGGGTGCCGGACGGGTTGGTCCAGCCCCCCTTGCCGTTGGACTGGTACATCCTCAGCAGGCCCTTCGAGGTGCGACCGATCAGCACCTCCAGCCCGTCACCCTTCCAGGCGCCCGGGGTGAGGAACAGGTTGAACCCGTTCCAGCCGGTGCCGATCCGGGTGCCCGACGGGTTCTCCCAGCCGCCCGCACCGTTGCTGGTGTAGCGGATCAGGTCGCCGTTGGACCTGCGGACCATCAGGCTCGGCCGGTTGTTACCCAGCCAGTTGTTCGTCACCATGAGAGCGGTGAAACCCGCCCACCCGGTGCCGATCTTGCGGGCCCCGCCGACGAACTTGCCCGCGCCGTCGGTGTTGTAGATGTACAGCTCACCGTTCGGCTTCATGGCGATGATGGACGGCTTGTTGTCGCCGTTCCAGTTGTAGACCCGGAAGACCCGGGTGAAGCCGGACCACCCCGCGTTGATCTTCTGCTTGTAGTAGAAGCCGCCGGCACCGTCGTTGGCGAAGCCGCTGCCGTAGTACAGCTGAAGGTTGCCTGCGCTGTCCCGACCGATCAGGTCGGTGTGCCCGTCGCCGGACCAGTCGGCGTTGATCAGCTTCGGCCGGGTCAGGTCCGCCTTGATGGCGTTGCTGTAGTAGCTCAGCCGCTCGTAGTAGCCCGGGGAGGATCCGCACGGCTCGAAGCCCCAGTCGGTGATACCGACCTGGACCCCGTTGACGAGCAGCGGGCCGCCCGAGTCGCCCGCGCAGGTGTCGCTGCTCGGCGTGGTGTCGGTGCCCGAACCGGCACAGATCATCCGGTCGGCGCGGTAGCGCGCGCCAGCCGCGCAGTCCGCGTTGGACCGCATCGGGACGGTCGCCTTGCGCAGACGGCTGTCCGGGTCGGCGTCGTTCGACGAGGTGACGCCGTAGCCCGCGATCTGGGCCGAGGTGCCAGCCGCGTACGGGCGCTGGTCACCCTGGGCGCTCAGCGCCACCGGCTTGTACTCGCTGGGCAGGTTCTGCTTGAGCGTGAGGACCGAGACGTCGTCCAGAATCGGTGCCTTGGGGTCCGCGTACTGCTGGGTGATGTTCCAGCCCTGGTGGGTCCAGGTTGAGCCGACCTCGGCGACGAAGCCGCTGCCGCCGATGATCTGACCGTTGCTGTCGAACAGGCGGTCCTTGCCGGCGAGGACCCGAGTGGTGCCGGGCCCGTCGGCGGTGCAGTGCGCGGCCGTCAGCACCTTGTTGGGGGCGATGATCGTGCCGGTGCACCAGTACCAGTACCAGTACGCACCCTCCTGGAAACTCGTGACGATGCCCACGATGTACGGGAACTCGGAGGCGCTTGCCAGGCTCCCCTGGAAGACCTTCGGAGAGGCACCCGTTCCGGACTGGAACCTCGGGCCCTTGGCGCCCGGCTCTGGGAGCGTGAGCTTCCCCTTGTGCAGGTTCGGCAGCTTGCTGAACCGGTCCGGTTGGGAACTGCTCGCCGCGTCGTACACGCCGCCCCCGGCGGGGGCGGCGTGAGCACTGGTCGCGGGTGCGACCGCCGCCGCGCCCGCGAGAGCGAGGCCCGCCGCGACACCGGCGTACCACCGCCGTCGGGCTCCTGCGGATGTTGCCACTTCAGCCACTGATTGTTTCCCGTCGTCCGATTAACGAGGTGCTCGGAACGGCCCGGATGAGATGCGTCCGAACGGACGGGAAGATGACGACCGACGCCAGGAGCCTGTGGCCCCGTGCAAAATTTGTTTCCCCCGTCGTGCCTGCGCCAACGACACCGCGCTGAGCACTCGCTGCGGCGACCTCATTGACAGTTCCAAGCCGCCACACCGTAGCAAGCATCACTGCGCGAAAGAAGCTCCAAATAGAGGGTCTTCACTCGGCCTCGGGGTCGAAACGCACAGCCCCAACATCATCGGTCGGAGGTGGCTGGCCTTTCGGTGTGGAACGGCCAGCCACCGTCCAGACGGGAGGTCCTGCTCAGCGCTGCGCGGAGGCCGGCAGCCAGAGGTTGTCGATTTCCTTCTCGGCCGCCGCGAGGCTCGCCTCGTGCAGCGGGATCAGCTCGGCCATCGCCGGGACCGTGGGCGCGAGGGTCAGCTCGGCGCTGATGAAGCGCGGCTCCATGCCGGTCAGCGAGAGGCCGTGCGGAAGCCACGGCTCCGCGTGGTCCCAGCCGTTGCGGGGCGTGCCCTCGCCGTAGCCACCACCACGGGTGGCCAGCACGACGAACTCCCGCCCGCCGAGCAGGCCCTCCTGGGTTGTCGGGTCGTACGCCAGGCCCGGGACGATCAGGTGGTCGACCCAGGACTTGACGCTGCTGGGCGCGCCGTAGTTGTAGAGCGGCAGCCCGAGCAGCACCACGTCGGCCTGCTTCACCTCGTCGACCAGCCGCTCGCTGAGCTCCCAGGACTCACGCTGCGCCGGGGTGTGCTGGTCGGCGGGCGTCATCCGCGCCAGGCCACCCGCCGCGTCCAGGTGCGGCAGCGGCTCGGCGCCCAGATCTCGGTACGTCACCTTGCCGCCGGGGTGCGCGGCCTGCCAGACGGCGACAGCGCGGGCGGTGAGCCGCCGACTGACGGACCAGTCACCACGGATGCTCGAATCGATATGCAGCAGGTTCATTGTTCCCCCTCCAGGGATCGTATGTGAGGCACCAACTATTTATAGCAGGCCGATGTTCCTCCGGCTCGGTAGACTGGCTCACATGTCCGCCGCGCCGCTCGACCCCTCGGAGCACCGTTCGGGCGCGCTGCTGGACCACCTGGCCCGGCGGATGCGGCTGCGGTCGGAGTCGGTGCTGGCACCGCTGGGCCTACGCCCGCGGCACCTGGTCGCGCTCACCGTGCTGCGGGACGGCGGCGGAACCAGCCAACAGGCGCTCGCGAGCACCCTGGAGATGGACGGCACCAACATCGTCGGGCTGCTCAACGACCTGGAGGCGAAGCAGCTGATCGAGCGGCGACGCTCGCCCGAGGATCGTCGCCGGCACGTCGTCGAACTCACCGAAGACGGGGCAAAACGCCTCAGCGAGGCCGAATGCGCCCTCGCCGGCGCCGAGAACGAGGTGTTGGGGGCGCTGGAGTCGGACGAGCGGGAGACGCTCTACCTACTGCTCCGGCGGGCCACCGGTGCGGCGCTCAACTGCAGCGTGGCGATCTGTTCCGACGGGTCGCCCGACGACCAGTGCTGAGCCGCTGCTCAGATCGCTGAGGTCGACTGCGGGCGGTCGTCGCGGACGTGCACCAGCATGTCGCCGGTCTCGATCACCGCGCCGGCCCGGTCGGCCAGGCTGACCACCTTGCCCCGCCGGACCAGCGCGATCACCAGCGACTCCAGCTCACGCGGCGAACGACCCACCTCGTCCCGCTCCGCCGACCGCATCGCCAGCGCCATGCCCTGCCCGGGGGTGAGCAGATCCTCCACCACGTCGATGAGCGGCGGCGCCGAGGTCGAGAGACCGAGCAGCCGACCGGCGGTGGCCGAGGAGACGATCACGTGGTGCGCACCGCTCTGCTTGAGCAGCGGGGCATTCTCCGCCTCCCGGGCAGCGGCGATGATGCGGACCTGACCGGCGGTGAGCTGCCGCACGGTCAGCGCGACCAGCACCGAGGCGTCGTCACTGTCGGTAGCGATGATCACTGCCTTCGCGTGCCGGACGTGCGCCTCGTTGAGTACGGACGACCGGGTCGCCGAGCCCTCGATCGCGACCAGCCCGGCCGAGGTGGCCTGCCGCAGTGCGGCGCTGCTGCGCTCCACCACCACGATTCTCGACCGGTCGAGGCCGTTCTCCATCAGGGCGGAGACCGCGCTGCGGCCCTTGGTGCCGTAGCCACAGATGATGACGTGGTCCTTCACGGTTCTCCTCCACCGCGACAGGCGACGGCCGGTCCGGTACTGCTCGGTCAGGACTTCCAGGGTGGTACCGACCAGGATGATCAGGAAGAGCACCCGGGCGGGCGTGACGAAGAGGACGTTGACCAGCCGGGCCGACGGCGCGGCCGGGGTGATGTCCCCGTAGCCGGTGGTGGAGAGCGAGACGACCGCGTAGTAGAAGCAGTCGAGCAGCGTCAGGCCGTCCTCGTTGACGTCGCGGTAGCCGTCCCGGCCCAGGTAGACCGCGCTGACCACGGCCAGGACCAGGCCCAGCGCGGCGGCCAGCCGCAGGCTCAGCGCGCTCAGCGGACCCCGTCGCTGCGCAGGAAAATGGATCACCCTCGGACCCGCTCCACCACTGTCACCTGCACGCCCACAACATAGCCGGTAGGCCGTACACCGCACGTCCGGGTCGCGCAGCGGACAACCGACCCCTGGCCCGCACCCGACTACCTGACGACAACGACGAACCGGTGCAGGCCGGCAGACGGAGGGGGCGCGACCCTCGTGACGACGAGCGGCGGACGGCGAGCCGAGGCCGACGACGAATACACCGAGTACGTGAGATCCCGGATGGTCCAGTGGCGGCGGACCGCGTACCTGATGTGCGGGGACTGGGACCGGGGCGACGACATCCTGCAACGGGTGCTCACCGAGCTGTACCGCTCCTGGAGCCGAATGCGGCAGGCCGACCACCTGGACGCGCTGGTCCGCACCATGCTGCTGCGACGGCTGATCGACGAACGGCGGTTGCGCTGGTCCCGGGTACGGCTCGGCACCGCACTGCCCGACGTGTCGACGACCGCCACCGACCCGACCGACCGGATCACCCTGGTCGGCGCGTTGCGCCAGGTACCCCCGCGTCAACGCGCGGTGCTGGTCCTGCGGTACTTCCAGGACCTCAGCGTCGACGAGACCGCGCGGGTCATGGGCTGCACGACCGGGACCGTCAAGAGTCAGACCGCCAAAGGTCTGGCCACCCTGCGCGCCCTGCTGACCCCCAGCCTGACCGGCAACTGAGAGGAGCGACGATGCTGGATGAACGCCAGATTGGCGACCTGATGCTGGCCGAGATCGAATCGGCGGAGCGACCCTCCGCGCTGTTGGACGTGGGCCGTGCGATGACCACCGCGCGGCGGCAGCGCCGCCGCGCTCAGGGGCTCGGTGCGGCGCTGCTGGTGGCGGCGCTGACCGTCGGCGGGCTCACCGTCCCGGACCTGCTGATCCCGGACCGGCCACCGGCCACCGCCCCGATCGGTGCGGCGCCGGCCGGCGGCGAGACCGGCCTGCCGGTCGCGCTCACCACGGTTGACCCACAGCAGGTGTACGTCCGATTCGGTTGGCTGCCGGACGGGTTGCGCAATCTCCAGTACCAGGCCGGGCTGCTCCTCTCCGGTCCCGGCGTGCACCTAAGCGCGTCCAACGGCCGCACCGACGACCAGCGGCAGTTCGTGGCGGTCTCGCTCCTCCAGAAAGGCGTACAGCCGTCCGCCCCCCAGCGGGACAGCGGGCAACCCGCCACCGCGACTGGCACCAGCGCCGGTCCCGAACTGAACGGCGGGCCCAGCGTCTTCACCAACTATTCCGGTGCCGAGAAGCCGGAGGCGATTCTGCGCTGGGAGTACGCCCCGAAGGGCTGGGTGCAGGTTCGGGTGTTCGGGGTGGGACCGGATGCACCGAGCGTTGCGGTGCAGGTGGCCCGTGGGCTGCGGTTCGACACGGGCCCCGTCCCGATGCCGGCGGCGGTAACGGGCGTGCCGGCCGACCTCGGGCTCATCACCGTCGACGTGAGCGAGTCACTGGACGAGCCCCGGGGCTGGTACGCCGGATGGACCTGGACCGCGGAGCCCGGTACCGACCCCGGCCGGCAGCGGGCACGGACACTGACCGTCGGCGTCTCCCGGTACCGCCACATCACCGATCCCGCCGACAAGGCATACGTCAACCCGAACACCACTGTCGACGGGCACCCGGCGCGGTTCGGTGGACAGAACGGCAACGAGTCGCTGACCGTCTACGACGTGAACGGGGCGAACGTGACGATCGATGACAGCGCACTGCTTCCGGCCGGCGGCACCCGGGCGCTGTTTCCGGCGGTCACGCTGGTGGCCGAACCGGCCGCCTGGCACACCCACCTGTACCGCTGAGGTGTCGGGCCCGCGCCGATTCGACGGTGCGGGCCTGCACGGGTCGGTCCGGACGGCCGGCGACGGGCATGATGGGGTTGTGCTTCCGACGACGACAGCGAGAGTGAGGCCGGCATGTCGTTGCTGCGACGAGTGATTGGCGGTGTGCTGCGCCGCCACCGTCAGCGCCAGGGCCGCACGCTGCGCGACCTGGCCCAGTCGGCCGGCGTCTCCGTGCCCTACCTCTCCGAGGTGGAGCGGGGCCGCAAGGAAGCCTCCTCGGAGGTGCTCGCGGCGATCTGCCGGGCGCTCGGCATCAGCCTCTCCGACCTGCTCGGGGAGGCCCGTGACGACATGCGCCGGGTCGAGCCCCGCCTGCCGGCCGCGCCGCGGGCGATGCTGACCCGACTGGAGCGGGTCGAGGTGACCCGGCGCGACACCGGCAACGCGACCCTGCTGGTGGGCCCGCGTACCGGCGGGCTGGTCCTGCACCGGGGGCCAGCGGAGAGCACGTCGGTCCTGCGCGTCGGCGCGTTGGCCACCAGCGGTGGCTCCCACCCCGGTCCGCGTACCGCAGCTCTGTCGGGTGGCCCGCAGGCCCGGGCGGGTGCGCGGCGGCTGACCGCCGCGTAGGCCGCGCCGGTTCTGCCGTCGGCGGATCTGCCGCCGGCAGAATCCCTGGGCCAGCCACCATCGCCGCGCGCACGCTGGACGGGCCGGTCCACCGGGCGGTCCCACCGCCCAGCCGGCACGGCGGAGGGCGGCTACGAATGATCGACAATGGTGTACGGATGCTGGACGGCGGGCAGCCGTCCTTCGGTGACCAGGTGTTCGAGCGGCTGCTGCGGGAGCGCATCGTCTTCCTCGGCACCGAGGTGACCGAGGAATCGGCCAACCAGATCTGCGCGCAGATCCTGCTGCTCGCCGCCGAGGACGCCGAGCGGGACATCTACCTCTACATCAACTCGCCGGGCGGCTCGGTGAGCGCCGGGATGGCCGTCTACGACACGATGCGCTACGTCCGCAACGATGTGGCCACGCTGGCACTGGGGTTCGCCGGTTCGATGGGGCAGTTCCTGCTGTGCGCCGGCGCGGCCGGCAAGCGGTACGCGCTGCCGCACTCGCGGGTGATGATGCACCAGCCATCCGGCGGGATGGGCGGCACCGCCGCGGACATCACCATCCAGGCGGAGAACATGCTGCACGTGAAGCGGACCATGCAGGAGCTGATTGCACAGCACAGTGGACGGACGCTGGACGAGATCCAGCGGGACTGGGACCGGGACCGCTGGTTCACGGCCGAACAGGCCCTGGAGTACGGCCTGATCGACCACGTGCTCACCAGGGCCGAGCAGCTACCGTCGGTCTGACCTGTGCCAACGCCGGACGCGGCCCCCTCGATCCGCGTCCGACCAGGCACGGGCGAGCCTGAGTGGTGCCGGCCCCGATACGTCGGAGCCTATTCCCACCAGTGGGAATGGGCTCGGCTGGAAAGGCGCAGCGCATTTACGCAGATTCTCGTTACAGAGATAAGGGTGAATTCGTTGTGCCCGCCGGCCAGCTCCAGCCTTCCCGTTGGCGGCGTTCCGGCCGTGCGGGGCTCGGGGCCCGCGCGACCGATCAGCATCGGCGGCTGACTGCACCCCAGCATCGCGATGGGGGTGATGCCGGCGGCAATCGGCCAGCGGCGGCCCGTTAGGGTCACGTCTATGCGTCGACTGATCCCAACCCTTTCGATCGCCCTGGCCGTCGCCCTCGTGGCCGGCTGTGGCACCAACTCCACCGGCGACTCCACCGCGCCCGCAACGTCCAAAGCGGACCCGGTCACCGCCATCCGGCAGGCCATGGATCGCAGCCTCGCCGACACGGTCACCCTGGACGCCTCGATCAAGGCCGGCACCCAGTCGATCACGCTCAGCGGAAAGATGGACCCCGCCTCCCGGGCGGTCCAGGTCACCGGCAACGCCCCGGAGCCGATGGAGGCCCGGCTGATCGGCGACGCCGCCTACATCAAGTCGGACTCGCTCGAGGGCGAGAAGCCGTGGATGAAGATCGACCTCAGCAAGCTCAAGCCGACCAGCTCGCTGCGCCAGTCCTTCGACCTCAAGGCGCAGACCGGCATCATCGGCGGCGTCGTGTCCGCGCAGGAGGTGGGCGACGGCCGTTACACCGGCACTGCCGACCTGAGCAAGGCGGCTGAGGCCGCCAGTTCCGATGGCGGCATGCGCGAGGGCCTGGAGTCGACGGCGAAGCTGGCGAAGGACCCGAAGGCGGTCCCGTTCGAAGCGACTGTCGACGCCGACGGCCGCCTCACCGCACTGTCCTACACGGTTGCCACGAAGACGGTGGGTGACCTGGTCACCGACATGCGTATGAGCAACTTCGGCGAAAAGGTGACGGTGACCGCGCCGCCCGCCAACGAGACCGAGGCCGCCTCCGCGGAGATGTACAAGTTCTTCTGAGCGGTCAGCACGTCCCCGGCGTCGCCGGAAGCGTGGGCCGCGGGTGTTTCCGCAGCCCACGCTTCTGTCGCCCGACCGTCGAACGCGAGGGCCCAGTTGTCAGCCGACCAGGCATACCCATCCGCCAGACGGACGGGACGCTGGGAATACACTGCCCTGCCATGTCATCCGAGCAGGTCACCGTCGGCCCGGTCGAACTCAGCTACACCCTCACCAAGGACGACTGGCTCGACGGCTTCGTCGCCCACCGGCGCCATGTCCGGCGTCCCTGGCTGATCCCGGTACTCATCGTCGCCGCGCTCGTCGGGCTCCTCCCCGGGCTCATCTCTTCTGGCGGCCCCCGCGCCATGTCGGCGGCCGACGTCGCAGCCGTCGCCATGGTGGCTCTCGTCGGCCTCGGGCTCGGCCTGCTGCTGTTTCGGTTCATGGTCTCCGCCCGCTGGATCTATCGCTGGCAGGTACGGCTGCTGATGCGCGGGAATCCCTGGCTGTCCGAGCCCATCCGAGCCACCGTGGATGACACCGGGCTACGTCTCACCAGCGCAAGCCGAAGCGAAACAGCCGCCTGGTCCCAATACCTGCGGTATGTCGAGACGGAAAAGTCGTTCGTTCTGCGCGCGTCTGAGCGGCTTGGTGCAGCGGTACTCGTGCTGCCCAAGCGCGGCCTGGTGACCGGCGATCCCGCGCGGCTACGGTCGTTGCTCGAGACAAACTGCCACCGGCGCGCTTGATCACCAGCCCGGCGCCATGCAGGAAAACCCGCGCATCTGTGCCGTCCTGATGGCCAGGCATTTTCGCCCGGTCCCCCTGGCCCTCACCAGACCTTTTTGGTCGTCGCAAGATGCTCATCGGATCCAGCCCGGGAAGCGGGTCATGATTGTTCGGGCCTGCCGGCCGGTCACCCACTCCACCGGCCAGCACGGGTACGGCACCAGGCGCGGCAGCCAACGCGCATGCAGTGCCGCCCCCGGCCCAGTCCCCGCCATGGACGCAGCCCCGCCGCCTCCTCTCGGACGGTGGTCGCTGTGGTGAGCCTCGTTCACGGTGATCGACTCGATGTCAGCGATGTCGGGGTGTCCCGGGCGGCCGGATGGCCCGATATCGGCGACACCGAGTCGATCTACCTCAGCCGGTCGAGCTGGGTGCCGGATGAGCGGTGTCGACTGTTCCTGGTCGCCTTTCACTGCGCCGCCTCGGCACCGGATCTCCCTCGTCGATTGAGAGGGACGCGGCGACCAGGTGATTCTGCACCGCCCGCGGGCGGAACGGTGATCGGTGATCGGTGATCGGTGATCAAGGCTCTGACCTGGTGCCCCCGGCAGGATTCGAACCTGCGACACACGGTTTAGGAAACCGATGCTCTATCCCCTGAGCTACGAGGGCGCGAGGGCCCAGTCTAGCGACCTGGGGTTCACCTGGGCTGGCAGGGAGTGGCCCACATTCACCCACGTCATCCGGACCGCCGTTCTCCCAGCCCAGGACCACACCCGAGCACCCGAACCCCGGGTTACGAACGGCGGTCGGCCGCAGTGATCCGCGTTGGCACCGGTTGGCATCCGCTGGAGCAGCCTCCGTGTGGCCCCCGTTGATCTTGGTGGACATGGTGGGACGGCGGGCTGGACCGGGGGTGGCTCGTGTCGATTCCTTCCGAGCCGATGGGACGGATGCGGGCGAAAAGGACGTGTCGTCGTGCTCCTATCCGCGATTTTCGGTGTGCGCGTAGTCCCGAGGGGGTTCGGTCTGCGTGCGCCGGCCGCGGTCCTCGCGGCGGCGGGCGGCGGCCGCGGCGAGTGCGGCCGGCACCATGAGCATCGCGACGACCCCGATGAACCCGACGGCGACCGACAGGTTCGTCAGTTCCGCCACCCCGCCGATCATGGGCGGACCGATGAGGAACCCCGAGTAGGCGATGGTCGTGACGAACCCGATCTCCCGCTCGCCGCCGGTGCCGTCGCTGCGCCGGCCGACGGCACCGGCCAACTCGATCACCACCGGGAAGGCGAACGCCACGCCGCCGCCGGCCAGCACGTACCCGGCGTAGGTGAGCCAGGCCACCGGCACGATGGCCGCCATCAGCAGACCGATCCCGGCGAGCAGCGAGCCGGCTACCAGGATCCGGATGGCGCCGAAGCGGCGTTGGATCCGTTCGCCGAAGAGCCGGACCACTCCCATGGCGAGGCAGAAAACGGAGTACATGATGGCGCCGGCCGCCTCGGACATGCCCCGCTCCCGGACCGCGAACAACGCCGACCAGTCGCCGTTGGACCCCTCGACGACGGCGGAGATGAACGCGACGCTGCCCAGCAGCCACAGGACCGGGCGGCGCAGCATGCTCCGGTCGAGCCCGCCGCGCTCACGGAGGGCGCCGGTGGCCGGCTCCGCGGTCGGCACGAACCGGATCACGACGGCGGTCACGGCCAGCGACACGAGCGCGACCAGGGTGAAGTAACGAAGCAGGTCCACGCGGTGCCCGGCGGCGACCGCGGCGGCCAGCGAGCCACCCAGCGCGCCGAAGCTGAAGCCGGCGTGGAAGACCGGCATGAGGGGCCGGTCCGCGCGGCGGATGACGGTCACGGCGGCGACGTTTATCGACACGTCGAACACGCCGAAGGACGCGCCGAGCAGGACCAGGACGAGGGCGAGTTGTACCGGCGAGGTGACCAGCGCGAGGACGGGCAGCAGGCTCCCGGCCGCGACGGCCGACACCAGGATCATCACCCGGGCGCCGAAGCGGGCGCACAACCGGCCCGCGACCGAGGCCGCCGCCGCCAGCCCGACGCTCGCGCCGAGCAGGACTAGACCGAGCACCCCCGGGCTGGCGCCGATCTGTTCGGCGAGGCTAGGCATACGCGCCGCCCACGAGCCGGCGATGATCCCGTTGAGCAGGAAGACGACGAACACCGGAACGGCCCTCGTACGCACCTGGTCATCCCCTCTCCGGCGGGCGGTCGACGCCGTCGATCGCCCGCCACGCCGGCCCCACCGTCGCCACCTCGGCCCTCAGGTCGATCCCGTCCCCTCCCTCACCCGATGGACTCCGCCAGGCGAGCGGTGAGCGGGACAGTGGTCAGGTGGGTGTTGGCCCGTGGGATCACCGGCATCAGCGAGGCGGCCGCGACGTACACGTTGGACAGTTTGTGTATGCGCCCGCCGGCACCCGCCACCACCGCGGGACCACTGTCCGGTCCCGTCGCGCAGGTATCGACGGGATGCCAGTACCCACCGGACATCTCGGCAATCGCGGCGTAGTCCCACGCATTGTCGGAGTAGGCGCCCAGGCGTCGTAGTCGGTTGGCGCGCCGATGGTGGTCCGGCAGGGACGGGCCCGGCGCGGAGAGTGGTTCCTCCGCGCCGGGCCGTGGCATTGGGTGGGGTTAATTGACCGCGCAGGTGGCCGTCGCGCCCGGGCCGGTGCCGGTGCCCTGGAAGCCGAAGTTGGTCGACTGCCCGGCGCCGACGCGTCCGTTGTAGCTGACGTTGGTGAACCGGACGGTTCCGCTGGTGCCGCTGGCCTGGGCGTTCCAGGTGCTGGTGACCGCGGCGCCGCCGGGCAGCGCGATGGTCACGGTCCAGCCGTTCATGTCCGCGGAGCCGGCGGTGACCGTCACGCTCGCGGTGAAGCCGCCGGACCACTGGTTGACCGACACCGACGCGGAGCAGCCGTTACCCGTCGGTGGCGGCGTGGTGGGGGGAGCTGTGGTCGGCGGCGCGGTCGTCGGCGGGGTTGTGGTCGGCGGCGCGGTGGTCGGGGGCGCGGTGGTCGGCGGCGTGGTTGCGGGCGGATTGGGCGCGCCGTTGGCCAGGCTGAAGGCAAGGTCGGGCTGGAACGAACCGGCCGTGAAGCGGCAGCCGTCCGCCTCCCCCGGCGGCTTCACCCAGAGGTACGCGTCGATGTTGTAGTCGCCGGTGTTGGTAGTCGGGTACAACCCGATGCGCCGGTCGGTGTTGTCGTCGGCGCACCAGTCCCCGCTGGCGCCCCCGTTACGGCTGGTGTCGATGACCTGGCGCTTGCCCGGGATGCCCATGCCGGCGAGGGCGGCGATGATCGCCCGGCCGAAGTTCGCCTCGCCGGAGGTGGAGTTGAAGTTCGACACGTTTGTGAAAAAGCCGTCGGCGTACTGGACGCCGGCCGCGCGGAGCCGGTTGGCCTGCTCACCCGCGCTGTTCCAGGTGGAGTGGCCGCCGTCGAGGTACACCTTGGCGTTGGGGTTGGCCGACTTGATGGTCCGGGTGGCCGTCGTGATCGCCTGGTTGCGTGCGTTGATCTCGTCGCCGCTCAAACATGTCTGCAGGGCGAGCGAGTCGGTTTCCAGGATGATCATGACCGTCTGGTTGCCGAGTCCTCTGGCGAAGTTGGACACCCACGTCTGGTACTGGTTGAGGTCCGGAGCCCCACCGGCGCTGGCCCCGCCGCAGTCCCGGTTGGTTATTTCGTACACCGCCAGCACCGGGATCTGCTGCGCCGCGTTGGCAGCGCCGACGAATCCGGAGACCTCGGACTGGACTGTCGACGGGTTGAAGTTGGCGAACCAGCGGGCCTGCGGCTGACTCGCGATCTTGTCGCGGATGACGGCGGTACGCGAGTCGCCGGGGTTGGCGGCGACCCAACGGACAACTGCCGAGCTCGGGTCGCGGTAGAGCGATCCGGACACCGCGCCGGCGGAGGCGCCGCCGACGGCAAGGCAGACGCTGGCGGCGGCGGTGCCCGCGATGGCCGCCACACTGATGGCTGCCGATCTGCGGCGGAGCGAGGAGAGGGTAGGCACGGCGTGTTGCCTCCTGATCACATAGATGTTGCTAAGTTTATGGGAGCGTTCCCATGGACCGTAGCGGAGGCGCGCGCCGCTGCCAAGATGTGAAGACTCGTCGTTGAGGCAGCGACTGCGTTTGCGTCGAGGCTTGCCCGGGATCCGCGGGAACGACGACCGTCCCAGCGGTGACCGCGTGTCCGGCAGCGCTACCTCTGGGCCCTCGAAGAGGCTTTCCTCGTCGTCGACTGCCTACGAGCGTGGTGGCCGGGCGGCACGGCGACGCTCGGTGAGCCGTCGCGCCTTGACCGCGTTGCCGCAGTCGGCCATGCGGCACCAGCGACGGGAACCGTTGCGGCTCTGATCGAGGAACAGCCAGCCGCAGCCACCTTCGAGCACCGGGCAACGGCGCACCCGGGTCAGGTCGGCCGCCAGCATGACGTCGAGGGCGGCCTCGGCTATCCGGTCGGGCAACAACATGGCCGGCACCGTGCCGTAGGCCAGCCGTACCCGCGACGAATCGAGCACGAATCTTGCTCGGGCAGCCGCGCCGGACCAGCGCTGATGTAGTGCGACCAGCGCGGCGCCGGCCGCGACAGGGTCACCCGCCGTACCACCGTCCGCGTCAGCGATTACCGCAAGCATCACGAGGTACAGCCCTTCACGGATGTCCCGCACGGCTGCCAGTCCCGCGTGCGCCGACGCGGGCTCCTCGCGCCACGCCCGGCCAACCTGGTCCGCCTCCACATCGATGATCATCCCCACCCGGACCGACCAGCGCAGCAACGCGGAACCGTCGGACAGGAAGTCGTGAGGCGAACTGCCCCCTCGCTCGAGGGTGTTGACCAGATCGAGTGCCGTGTGCCCGCCGACCAACGGCAGCTGACACACGTCGAGTGGCATACCCAGAAGGCTACCATCTAGACCGTCCACAGAGGTTGTGATCTGTTCAATCCAGGGCCACTGAGCGCGGGTCGATGGCAACGCGCCTAACTGGACTTGCGACCACTGTGGCACCCCCGCACCCGACTGGCAGTCGGCGATAGTTTCGCCGCTTGATTACGGGAGGAACATGCGGTGACCACATGCTACCGTCAAACATGCCTTAGCCGGAATCAGGCGAGCGCACTGCGACTGAGTAGCGCCATCGAGACGATCGGGTGTCCACTGCCTACCGCTTCCGTGGCGGCTTCCTGCTACACCTCGTTCAGGAACTGGGAGGTAGCCAATGGCGCACCAACGGCGCGCGGTCTATGCCCTCGCCGCGCTGTCCGCCGCCACTTTCTGTTACGTCACCACCGAGGTGCTTCCGATCGGGTTGCTTACGCTGATCGCACCGGACCTGGGACGCTCCAGGTCCGAGGCCGGTCTGCTGGTGACCGGGTACGCCGTGGTGGTCATGATTGTGGCGCTCCCGCTTACCCGGGTCACTCGGCGAGTGCCCCGGCGCCCGCTGCTCGCCGGCTCCCTCGGTGTGTTCGCCGCGGCGACGGCGGTGTCGGCCTTCGCAACCTCCTATCAGGTGTTGCTCGCCGCGCGGCTGTTGTCCGCCACCACCAACGGTGTCTTCTGGGCGGTGGTGTTCCCCGTAGCGATCTCGATGTTCCCCGCGAACATCCGAGGCCGCATCGTGGCCCGGCTGTCGATCGGTAACGCTCTCGGCCCGGTCCTCGGCGTGCCACTGGGCACCTGGTTGGGCGGGCAGGCCGGGTGGCGGGCCGCCTTCGTCGCGATGGCCGTCCTCGGTTTCCTCACTTGTATCGCGGTCGCCCTGCTCCTGCCGAGCGTCGAACCGCAACAGAGCGCGGGGGACATCGGACCAACGCCGGATCGGCACCGCTTCGTAGTGCTTCTCGTCGCCACCATCCTCGCGGTCACCGGCGCCATGGGCGCGTTCACCTACATGACCGTCTTCCTCCTCGACGTCAGCGGGTTCGCCGCAGCATCTCTCGGCATGCTGCTCTTCATCCAAGGCTCGTTCGGCGTCGTCGGCACCTGGGCGGTCGGCCGGGTCCTGGACCGGTTTCCGCTCGGTGTCGTGCTGGGTCTACTCGGGCTCATTACCGCCGCGATGCTCGGCCTCTACGCGGTTGGCGCGAGCAAGGCATTGACGATCCCGTTGCTCGCCCTGGCGGGGATGTCGTTCAGCTCGCTGATCGCGGGAATCCAGCACCGCATCATGCAGGTGGCCCCGTCGACCACCGACATGGCGTCGGCCAGCCTCAGCGTCGCGTTCAACTTCGGCCTCGCGGCCGGCTCGTTCATCGGCGCCGGCCTGCTGACGATGGCCGAGGTGCGCGTCATCCCGTTGTTCGGCGGCCTGCTGACGGCCGCGGCGTTCGCGTTGCTCGCCTGCCACGAGATGTCCCGCAGGAGAAGGAGAGGGCGAGTAACTGTCCGTCGTAATCCCGACCTACAACCGGTCAGAAAATCTACAGCTCACACTTGAGCCCCTTGTCCATCAGGACCTGGAAGAAGTACGTGGACCAGATGAACGTCCGCTACTCATCCCGAGCCCGGAAAATCAGGAACCCACGGTTCGAGCCAACGTCGCCAGTAGGCGCTCAAGTGCTCTGCGGTCGCTGTCGGTGAGGCCACGGAGGATGGCCGCCTCGTTGGCCAGATGTTCCTCGATGAGCCGGTCGATCAACGCGACACCGGCAGGGGTCAACCCGACCACTCTGCCGCGCGCGTCGGCTTCGTGCACCGAGCGCGACACCAGCCCCCGGGCGATCAGCCGATCCACCCGCTTGGTCACCGCTCCGGTGGTGACCAGCATCCGTTGGCTCAACTGCCCGGCCGTGAGCGTGTACGGCTCACCCTCGCGGCGCAGCGCCGCGAGCACGTCGAACTCACCGTTCCCGAGATCCGCTGCGGCAAATGGCGGCCGCAGGGCCGCGTCGAGCACGTCGGCCAACTGCTGGATCCGACCGATGATCAGCAGCGGGCTGGGGTCGAGGTCCGGTCGTTCACGGCGCCACTGACCAACGATCTCGGCGATGCGGTCGTCATCCACTGTTGCATCTTACCTTCCATGGAAGGTAGTTTTCCTTCCATGGAAGGAAAATTTGCCGATGCGCCGTCTCCATCGGTCACGGCGTACGTCGACCCGTCCTGTCCGTTCGCCTGGATCACCTCTCGCTGGCTCCTGGAGGTGGCGCGGATGCGTCCGATAGCCCTGCGGTTCGAGGTGATGAGCCTCGCGGTGCTCAACGAGCATCGCGAACTGGAGCCCTGGTACCGCGAATTCAACGACCGGGCGTGGGGGCCGGCGCGGGTGTGCGTGGCGGCTACCGAACAACACGGCCCCGCCGCCCTCGCGCGTCTGTACCCGGCACTCGGTCGCCGGATCCACGACGACGGCGACAAGGACTTCGACACCGTCATCCCAGCAGCCCTGGCCGAGGCGGGCCTTCCCCTCGACCTGGCCGACGCCGCCCATCGGAGCGACGTCGACCCACAGATGCGGGCAAGCACCGCCCGCGCACAGCAACTCGTGGGCGAGGACCTCGGCACCCCGACGGTGGTGGTCGACGACGTGGCCTTCTTCGGCCCCGTGCTGAGTTCGATCCCGCGCGGCGAAGAGGCCCTGCGCGTCTTCGACGGCGCACGCCTGCTCGCCGGCTGCGGAGCCTTCTCCGAACTCAAACGCGCCCGGGCCGACGGCCTCAGTTTCGCGTAGTCCCATCCTGGCGACCGGCCCGGCTCGATGCGCAGCCGCAGACCGGGGTACGCGTCGAGGACATCCGCCAGAGCGCGCCGGTGACCGTCGACCCCGACCGGCACGCCGAACTCCTGCACGCCTGGGTTACCCGCCCCCGCAACTCCTTCTGGGGAATGGGGTGGCACACGCTGGAACAGGTACGCGAGATCTACGCCTTCGTCGACAGCCTGCCGACGCTACCCCGTCCAGGGGCGACGGGCGGATGCACCGGCTGCTCAGCCCCGACCGGCGGCTCGCCCAGGGCCTCACCCGTGCCCAGCTCGCTTTCCTCACACGCCCGCGGTTCGAATCGGACCACCCGACTCCGGCCTGACTGCGGACTCGACCGGCGGCGGAGGGCGGTCGCGCACCTGAGGGCATGTGGCCGCGCATGACCTACGGCGACGCCGGGTATGGTGCGGTGTGTTGGTGTCACCGGGCCTACGTTCGGGATCGAGACACCGCGCTCTGGCGCCAGTGCGAGCGCCGCGTTCGTCACGAGGTCGTGCGGCAGGAGTTGCCGACGGCCCAGACTCACTCCTTGTTGAAGACAGGACTCGTGCATGACATCGAACGGCAATGATCGACCCGTGTTGTTCCTCGCCAACGCGACCACCGACGGGCTGGACAGCTCGGACGTGACCTTCGACGGCAGCGAGGAGGCCATGCGGCGCCTACGTCACCCGTTCGCGGTGAAGCCGACCCGGCCGACCACGGTGGCGGGCGACCACCCGGATCAGCGGGACTGATCCAGGCCCCGCCCTCGCCGCGCTGCCGGACGCGGTGGCGCAGGGCCCGAACCCGCGCTCTCACGGCAGCTTGACCCCGGCAACAGATCGCCGACCAGACGCGGCAGCGCCGAGATGCACGCCTCCCGGCTGATCACTCAGTCGTTGGCCAGGCTGCGCGGCGACGTCTCCACCGACCGCGCCTGGACCGCCGGTTCCGAATCTTCGACTGCACCTGCCCATGCTCGTCATGCCGACCATCGGCGAGGGCAGGCGGCCGTTACGTCCCGTTCTGCCGCTTCTCGTTCTGCCGCAGGGCTTCTTCGAGTTGGTCTTCGAGGATGATGATCCGGCAGGCGGCCTCCAGGGCCGTGCCCTGATCGACCATCTCCCGGGCCCGGGCGGCCAGGCGGAGTTGGTACCGCGAGTAGCGGCGGTGCCCGCCTGCGGAGCGGTGGGGGTGGATCAGTTTCGCCTCGTCCAGCCGGCGCAGGAAGTCCTGCGAGGCGCCGAGCATCTCCGCCGCCTGACCAATGGTGTAGGCGGGGTAGTCCTCATCGCCGAACATGTCATCGGGGTTCAGCCCCATGTCACCTCCACGTCGAGGGCCCCGGCGCTTACGCGCCGGGGCCCAGGGTTTGCGGGTCAGAACACCATCTGCCGACAGGAGCGTCGGCTTGTCGTATCCGCACCAGCCCTCAGAACAGGCATCGGGTGCGAGGATCGCATATGCGTGACCGGAGACCACCTCTCGTTCGATGGAAACTGCGGTGTCCGCCCGGCCTGTCATGACGGCCAACGGCGGGCGATCCAACGGTGTACGCCCTCCCTTTCCTCTGCTTGCTGTTTCCTTCTTGACGTGCGGTCCGCCGGTGGCGGAGCCCACGCGACTTCATGGCCCCGCACACGTACGGCGGAAATCAAGCGGAGCCCCGAAAACAGCCTTGGCCCCGCCTGCGGTATCCCGTCGCCCGTCGTGACCTCACGGCCGGGCGGCCCGTCTGCGTTCTTGCAACTCTCTGCTGTCGACTCGCAGAACATTACCTCGGCTTGCCGAGGATATCTACCTGGTCCGGCATAGATTTTCTGAGCCGGACGCGGCCAGTTTCGGCGGCGAGGTCCGACACCAATCCGACGGACGGGCTGTCCCGAGCCTGCCGGGATTCGCCCGGCTCACGCTGCCGGGTTCGGCCGGCACCGTTACGGTCGAGGTTGCCGGAAGCGGTCCCCCGACCCGGGGTGGCCGGGGAAGCACAAACGAACAGGACAGCCATGACGGTTCAGATCGATCTCACCGGTAGGACCGCGCTGGTCACCGGTTCGACCCAGGGGATCGGCGCCGCCATCGCCGCCGGCCTCGCCCGCGCGGGGGCCCGGGTGGCGGTCAACGGCCGCACCGCCGCCAGCGTCCAGCAGGCGGCGGTGGCGTTGCGGAGCGAGGTCTCCGGCGCCGACGTGATCGAGGTCGATGCCGACGTGGCCAGCGACGAGGGCACGGCCCGGACCCTCGACCTGCTGCCCGCCGTCGACATTCTCGTAAACAATCTCGGCGTCTTCGGCCCCACTCCCGCGCTGGAGATCTCGGATGACGAGTGGCGTCGCTACTTCGAGGTGAACGTCCTGGCCGGCGTCCGACTGACCCGCGCCTACCTGCCCCGGATGATGGAACGCGGCTGGGGACGCGTGCAGTACATCGCCAGCGACTCGGCGGTCGCGATCCCGGCGGAAATGATCCACTACGGTGTCTCCAAGACGGCACTGCTCGGCGTCTCGCGCGGGTTCGCGAAGGCTGCCGCCGGCACGGGCGTGACGGTCAACTCCGTGCTCGCCGGGCCCACCCACACCGGCGGCGTCGAGGCCTTCATCTCCGAACTCATGGGCGACAAACTGCCGTGGGACGAGGCGCAGCGGGAGTTCATGCGACAGCACCGGCCGCAGTCCCTGCTTCAGCGGCTGATCGAACCCGAGGAGATCGCCAACATGGTCACCTACCTCGCCTCTCCCCTCGCCTCCGCGACGACCGGCGCCGCGGTCCGGGTCGACGGCGGCTACGTCGACGCGATCATCCCGTAAACCGGTTCCGGTCGGCCATCGACCAGTCAGAACTGGACGACGTGACCCACCCGTGGTGGCGTACGGCCGCCGAGGACCTCGAGCCACGCGTGCCGCAGGGCTTCCGGGCCCGCACCGACCCGGACGTCGAGCCAGCCGCTCACCACGGCGGTGAACCGTTGCCAGGCCTCGGTGAACCGTTGGTCGAGCCCTTCGCGGCCCCATTCCTGGCTGCGCTTGCGCATCTGGACCGGCGCGAAGAACACCTCCTCGGCGGCGTCGGCGTTCGGGGTCTGGTTGGTGAGCCCGACCGCGATGTCCCGCACGAGCTGGCCACCGAGGTGTCGTCGCAGAGCGGTACGGGTCGACGGTGCGCCGGACAGATCGAGATAGGCGGTCGGAGCCACATCGAGGACACCGATGTCGTCGTAGGAGAGGACCTCGTCGTAGCAGCCGAGTGAGCGGGTGAAGGCGAGGTTGCCCGGTGCGGTGAGCCCGACCAGGCGTGGGCCACGGCCGTGCAGTTCGAACGCCGTGGCGTAGGCGGTCTTGCTGGACGCCGACGACATCACCAGCGAGGTCGCGCCGTAGAAACCGTTGTCGGCGACCTGGTCGGCCAGCATGAAGGAGGTGAAGAACAGCGGCCGGAACAGGACCAGCAGATCCTCCTGCTCGGGCCGGTACGCCGGGTCGCCGGCCGTCGACCGGTAGGCGTTGTACGGCGAGGGCAGCTCGGCCCGGTGCGCGCTCGCGTCGCGGAACCCGGACGCGTCCACCCGCTGCGGCCGCACCACGAGGTGACCCGCGGGCGGGAGGTAGCCGTAGACCCGCTGCCCCTCCGCGATCTCCGGAACCGTCGACGCGACCACCTCGGCGAAGCCCCACAGCGGCGGGAGCCCCCACTGCGGTCCGAGCCCACGGGCGTCCGGCGGGAAGAACTGCCAGTAGCGCATCGAGTCACCGAGCACCGCGTAGGTCACGTTGTTGGCGGTTAAACCGACACGGTCCACCCGGAGCAGCGCCGCACCGTCGGGCAGAGCGGAGGTCGCGCCATCGACGATGGTGGTCCGGCCGAGGTCGCCACGGGCCACGGCGAATGTCCATGAGGCAGGCATGGTCTGACGCTAGACAGCCCAGGAAACGGAGACAAGTGCACTCTCAGTGCAAAATCCCACTCACCGCGGCTCGGGGCGGCGCGACGGCCGGCCCTCATGCGTCCCTGCCGTTCGTCTATGGGGACTCCACCATTGCGGCAAGGAGGGCGGCGACCGGCACGGTTGCGAAACCGACCCGGGTGTCGCTGGCCCCGTAGGGCAGCCACAGCTCGCCGTCGTGGATGAGCCCGCCGCAGGAGTAGACGACGTTGGGTACGTACCCGTCCCGGTCGCCCTGGTCGGGTGACAGGAGCACGCCGGGCAGGTGCGCGAGGACCCGCTCCGGTCGGTGCAGGTCGAGCAGGAGCGCGCCGATGGCGTACCGGCGCATCGGCCCGACACCGTGGGTGAGCACGAGCCAGCCCGCGCGGGTTTCGATGGGAGACCCGCAGTTGCCGACCTGGATCAACTCCCAACTGTCCCGCGGGGTGTGTATGGGGACCGGGAGCTGCCAGCGGTTGTCGCCGTCCAGCACGGTCAGACCGATGGTCTCGCCGTCGGCGCGGCAGAGAGCCAGGTGCCGGCCGCCGACGGTACGGGGGAACAGCGCGATCCCCTTGTTGCGGGCGCCCGGCCCGCGCATCGGGGTCATCTCGAAACGGCGCAGGTCGCTGCTGGCCAGCGCGCGGGTGGCGATGTTCGAACCGTCGTACGCGGTATAGGTCGCCCGGTACACCGGACCGGACTCGTCCACGAACCGAACGAACCGGGCGTCCTCCATGCCGTTGCTCTCCGCCGGGGTGGCCGGCCAGAGCACCCGTTCGTGCAGAGCCGTGTCGGCGGGAAAGGCCGTGGCGTAGCTGCCGGCGTTGGTGCGACGCAGGTGCTCGAGGGTGCCCATCCCGGTGCTGCGGGAGAGCAGATCCGCTGGCAGGTCACCGAGCACCCGCTCGAAAGTGGCCTCGTCATACCGGTCGGGCAGGGCGTCCAGCACCGTGGCGCTGACCTCGTTGTCGACGTCCTCCTCGGCCAGCCCGGCAGCGAGCAGGTCCCGGCGGTGCCGTACGCCCGTCCGCTGTCCAACGGCCAGAGGGCCGGACCGGTCGGCGACCACGAGCTGGCGCCCGGGTCCGAGGACCGCGGTGGCGAAGCCGATGGACGACAGGTGGCCCTCGCCGATCTGGCGCAGGCTGACCGCGACGCGCAGCTGCCCGGCGCTCAACTCGGTCTGGTCGGGATGGGCCACCATTGACGGGTTGCACAGGGCGGCCGACTCGACCGCGTACTCGTGACTGAAGTAGGCGCCCACCAGGAGCCGGCTGGTGGGGGAGAGATCCCAGGCCCGCGCGGCGCGGTGCCGGACGAGGCCGTAGTGGTGGTGGAACGTACCGGCCAGGTCGCGGTGCCGGGGGCCGAAGCGGTCGAAGGTGTCCCTCAACAGCCTGCCGGTCTCCTCGTCGTCGAGGCGCGCCACACGGTCGATGAGCGCACCCGCGCGGCTGCGTACCACCGCGGCGTCCTCACCCGGGACGAAGAGCTTGACGATGACCCGGCGTGGATCCGGCGTGAGGATGCGGTCCTGCCGGACGACGCGGATGCCGGTCACGACAACCGCCGGGCGTGCTGCAGGGTGGAGATGAGCGCGAGCGTGGATTCGGCGCCCTGGTTCAGGTTGGGTCCGTGCGGGGTCAGCCCGTCGTAGCCGCCGCCGGTCGCCGGATCCCACATCGGCGTGCCGAGGTCGTTGTCGCCGAGGAACCACCCGACCGCCTGCCGTATCCCGGTCTCCCAGCCAGGGTCGCCGGTCACCGTGGCGGCTGTGGCGCAGGCATCGGCGAGGGCTGCGACCTCGATCGGCTGCTGGTCATGGTGGAGTCGTACGGCACCGTGCCGCCATCCCTTGACGGGCACGACTGACAGTCGTCCGTCGCGGAGTTGAACCGCCCGCAGCCAGGTCAGCATCCGCAGACCGTCGTCGAGGGGCGGACCGCCGTGGCGCAGCTGGCTGGCGGCGATGATCACCTCAGCGAGGGCCGGGTTGGCGTAGGTCAGGTGCTCACGCGGCCAGGGCCACCGCGGGTCGGATCCGGGGGCGCCGACCCTGGTGGCCGCGTCCGCCAGCAGCGTGGCCGCGGCGACGTGGCCCGGGTGGCGGCGCAGCACCTCGGCCGCGCCGAGACCGGCGAAGGCCATCGCGTGCGGGGCCGGGGAGCGCCGCGCGGCCCCCCTGCTGAAGGCGACCAGCGCCTCCTCCCGTATCCAGGCTGCGGGACTGCGGGCGGCGGCGGTGCCCAGCCCCCACAGTGCCCGGCCCCACCAGTCGCCGAGCCCGGGATCGTCGGCCCAGCGCCGATCGTGGCCGAGCCGGTTGCGGAAGGCGCCGCCGTCGTCCTGGGCGTGGGTCAGGAAGGCCAGGTAGCGCTCCGCGAGCCGGAGCACCTCCTCGGTCGGTTCCGGCTCGCGGCTGATCACGACAAGACCGCGGGCCACGTCGTCGGTGCAGTAGCCGTGCTCGCGGCGGACGATGGCGTGCCGCGCGTGCTCGAACAGGCCGGTGTCATCGCTCAGCCGAATCAGGTGCGCGAAATCCGGCGCCGGCGCCGCCGCCCAGCGTCTGGCGGCCGCCATGGTGGGGCGGCCGGTGGTCGCGGTCACGCCGACGCCGCGCCGACGACGGCCGGGCGGGCCTCGGTGAGCCGCTCGGCGAGCGTGCCGTACCGGGCCGCCACCGCCGGCCAGCGCAGATGCGCGGCCAGCGGTCGGACGCGGCCGGCCAGCCGGGCGGTCAGACCGGGCTCGATCAGGATCCGCCGGATCGCCGCGGCCAGCGCCGCCGGATTCTGGTGGGGTACGACCAGACCGGGTCCACCGGTGAGCAGCTCGACGGCGTGCGGGAACGCCGTGGCCACCACCGGCACTCCGGCGGCCACCGCCTCGATGAGCACGCCGGAGGTGACCTGTTCGCGGGAGTCGTACGGCAGCACGACCACGTCGGCGGACCGGATCAACCGGCCCAGTGCCTCCAGGTCGTGGTAGACGTCCTGGTAGTCCACGGCGTGCGCGATGCCCAGTTGCGCACCGAGCCGGTGCAGCCCCGACCGGTACGTCTCGCCCTGGTGCTCGATCACCTTGGGGTGGGTCCGGCCCGCGACGGTGTAGGTGGGTGTCGGTTCCAGGTCCTGCAACCGCGCGAGGGCCTGCAACGACCACTCGATGCCCTTGCCGGGACCGAGCAGCCCCCAGGTCAACAGGTGCGGGCGGGCACGTCGGTCGACGCGTACGCCGACGTGCTCGGCGGCGCCGTGCGGGATGACCGTGACCTTGCCGGGCGACACGGCGTAGCCGACGAGGAGCCGGTCACGGGCGGTGTCGGTCATCGTGACGACCGCACCGGCGGTGGCGACGATCTGCTCCAGCAGGGACTTCTGCCGGGCGGAGGGCTGGCGGAGCACGGTGTGCAGGACCACGATGCTCGGCACGGTGAGCCGGCGCAGCAGCGGCAGGACGTCCTCGCCGTCGTTGCCCGGGTAGATGCCGTACTCGTGTTGGACGATGGCCACGTCGAAGGTGTTCAGGACCGCGGCGGCGTCCCGCCAGCCGGCCGGGGTGTGCGCCGACCAGGTGTGCACCACCCCGGGTCCGGGCCGCTGGTCATCGCCGTGGTCGGTGACCCGCACGATGCCGCCGCGCGCGCCGTCGGCGGTCAACTGGGCGGCGAGGGCGGAGTTGAAGGTGGCAAGTCCACACCGGGTCGGTGGGTGGGTGCTGAGGAATCCGTAGCTGGGCATGGGTGTCGGGCCTTCCGGTTGTCGGCCGCCCCGGGAGTACGAGGGACGAACCTCACGCGTGACGGCGCACACCGGTCAGCGTGTGTGACCGGCGGAACGGATTCGAGGGGTTCAGCGGTGCAGGAGGCGGTCGTAGACGGCGAGATAGTCGGTGACCATCCGGTCCGCGCTGAAGCGCTGCTGAGCCCGCGCCCGGCAACCTTCGCGGTCGAGGCGGGCGGCCCGGGTCACCGCGTCGACGGCCTGCTCGACGGTGTGGACGAGGAATCCCGTCACACCGTCGTCGACAACCTCCGGCATGGACCCTCGCGCGTACGCGACGACCGGCGTACCGCAGGCCATCGACTCCACGACCGACAGTCCGAACGGTTCGTCGAAGGCGATCGGGTGCAGCAGGGCGGTGCTGGCGCCCAGCACCTCCGCACGCCGGCGGGGACCGACCGATCCGAGGAAGACGACCTGGTCACCGTCGATGTGCGGGGCCACCTGCTCGGCGAAGTACCGCTCGTCCTGCACGATGCCGCAGATGGTCAGAGGCCGGCCGGCGCGGCGGGCGATCTCGATGGCGGTGTGGGTGCCCTTGTCGGGATGGATCCGGCCGAAGGCCGCCAGTCCGGGGCCGGCATCGCTGGTGAACGGCAACCCGGTGAGGTCTACGCCGTGCTGCACCGTGGCGAGGTAGTCGAGCTCGGGGGCCCGGTCGGCGTCGGAGATCGACACGTAGGACGAGCGCGCTCGGGCGTAGGCGGGCAGGATCCCCGCGCCGGAGAAGCCGTGAACGGTGGTGAGCAGCGGAGCGCGACAGTGTTCCGCGAAGGCCAGCGGCAGCCAGTCGAGGTGGCTGTGCACCAGGTCGAACTGCGCCGAGCGGGCCAGCGCGTAGGCGACGTGCATCGCCTCCCACACCCGGCCGTCCATGTCCGGGGCGTCCGCGTACCCACGGGGGCAGACGCCGTCCAGCTGGGCCGACGTGACCGAGTCCAGCGTCGCGAAGAGCGTCACGTCGACGCCGCGGCTGACCAGCCCCTCGGCGAGCAGGCCGGTCACCTGCTCCCAGGGGCCGTAGTGGTGCGGAGGCGTACGCCAGGCGACTGGTCCGAGCAGCGCCACCCTCACGGAGAGGGCGCGTCGGCGAGGTCAGCCGGGTCGAGATGCAGGGTGGCGAGCAGGCCGGAGTGCTTGGCCGGGTCAACCCGCTCCGGCAGCTCGCGCTCGACCCAGTCGGCCCTGGCCTGCTGGCCGCGGTCGCGAAGTGCGCTGACGATCCTGTGCCTGGCAATCCTCATCTGGTGCTCCCTTGTTGAGCCGTCCGAAACGGTCATGCTCGAGGACGGCGGTGTGAACGGGTCGGAATCCACCACCGGCCATCGCGCCGAACCCGAATGTGCGGTGACCGGTGAATCCGACGGCCGGACGTGGTCGGTGATCAACCAACACGACCAGCACCTCGCGGCGATGGGGATGACGATCGTTAACGCCCCTCATGGGCTGGTGGCGACGGCATCTGGCGGCCACCGGGGTCCCGGGCGACATGTTCACCGTACGCCCTCGGCCTGTGCAGCTGCACCCGCACGGTGGCCGGGCGCGCCGGAAACGCCTGCACAGCGGCGCCGGCCGCGCGGCGTACGCTGAAATCACCAGCCGCCGCACATCCATCGACCAGGTCGCCGCCTCTCCGCGGCGCCGATGGCCGGCCCCTCCCCCCGACCTGCACTCCCGGGCCCCGACAGTCTGTCGCCGCTCGCCCAAAGCCCTCGCCCCGCTGGCGCACACAGACGGCCAGCTACGCCGGGCACCCATCGGAAGGCGGCGGCTCGTCATGACCGCACCCCGAGACAGGCACGTCCAACCCTCCACCGTCAACGGACACACCGGCCCCACCAGGAAGGCTGAGCGAGCCATGTCCGTCACCCAGCGAAACGCCGCCACGGCCTCCGCTTCGACGCCGGCCGCACCTCGGCTCGTCCTCGCCACCGATCCGGGAAGCACAGTGCTCGACGGCGGCTGGTGGCCGCGGTCCTGGGACCCGACCGCCGAACTCCCCGGCCTTCTGCACGCCCTGGCTGAACGACATGGCCGGATCCGGCATCTCATGCTCAACATCCATGCCTGGGACGCCCGGCTCCGGCGGTTGACCGTGGGGCCGGACGTGGTTCATCTTGGTTGGTTCGACACTCTTGACCCGGCCGTTCTTGTCGCCACCACGGGCCGGGACATCCAGGTCGACCTGCTCGTGGTGCCACCCGCCACCCCACGGGCGGCAGCCGAGTGGGCGATGACGACCGCCGCCGACCCGGCCAACCTCAGACACGCGCCGGACATCCTGGCTGCCGCCCTGGCGCGAGCGGGCGCGGCGGCGACTACGAACGCCGATCGGCACGAGGTCTGGGACAACGAAGGTGGTAGCGACGGAGTCGCCATGAGGGGCCGGGAGCATCAGGACAGGAGATGACAGGGGCGTCCGGTCGGGCGGAGACGAGAACATCCCATCTGCCCTAGTTGCGGCTGCTGCTCCCGTAACATCATTCGGGGCCTTCCCGCCGCATACGACTCGGCCCGTTCTCCCTGTCGCAAGCCGCTCTCGAGTCCCACCAGACCTCGGAGTCAGTAGACGGGCACCTGATGACGATCGATCAAGCTGTAGGGCTGATCCGTAGGGATGAGGGGCCCCAGCGGGCCACCCTGCTGGAGTTGTTTCTCGATCTGGTGTTTGTCGCTGCGCTCGCCCTGACGTCACGAACCCTGGCGCAGCGTCTCGACTGGATCGGGGGTTTCCAGGCCCTGCTGCTGCTGATGGCGATCTGGTGGGTCTGGTCCGCCACCGCGCTGGCAACCGACGTCTACCACGCGCAGCGGCCCCCCATCTTCGTCACGACGCTCTGGGTCATGCTCGGGACCATCCTGATGGCAGGCTCACTGCCCGGAGCCTTCACCGCGCACGCCCTGCTCTTCGCGGGCGCATACGTGGCGATCCAGGTGGGACGTGGCATCTTTCTCGTCGCCTCGCTGCACGGCCGCGCGGCGCGACTACCCCCCAGCCGGTTCATCTTCTGGTTCGTCGTGTCCGCCGTACCGTGGCTCGCCGGCGGTTTCGTGGCAGGCCCGGCGCGGGGCCTGCTGTGGGCCGGTGCGCTCGCGATCGACTACGGGTCAGCCTGGCTCCGCTACCCCACGCCGCGGCTGGGCCGGGTGCCCATGCCCCAGTACGCGGTGGCAGCCGACCACCTGGCGGAGCGCTACCAGCAGTTCTTCACTCTCGCCCTCGGGGACCTCATCCTCGTCACCACGCTGACCTACGCCGACAACGACCCGACGACCGTCCGTACGGTGGCGCTCCTGGTCGGCTTCGCCGCCACCGTGCTGCTGTGGCAGATCTACGTCCACCGCGCCGGGGCCCTCCTGCAAGCTGCCATCGAAGCATCCCGGGATCCAGGCAGATTCGTACGGTCCGCGCCCTACACGCACCTGCTCATGGTGGCCGGTGTGGTCGCCACCGCCGCCGGTATCGAAGTCGTCATCGCCCACCCCACCGAGCAGACGGCGCCCTGGCTTGCCGGCGTTCTCCTCGGTGGGCCCGCGTTGTTCCTGGCCGGACGCGCCCGATTCGAGTACGAGGTGTTCAGCCGGGTGTCGCCGTCCCGGCTGGTCGCGCTGCTCGTGCTGGTGGTCGCGGCCCCCGTCCTGGTGCTCACGCCCACGCTGGTTGCCGGCCTCACCGCCACCCTCGTACTCGCCGGGGTTGCCGTCACCGACAGCATCCGAGCCCACGGAAACCCACCCGAACCACCGATACCCTCGACGTAGGGCGACAGCCCTCTTGGGCAGACCGACGAACCTCCGGCGCAGACCGCCGAGAGGTCGTCAGGGCGCGATGCGGAGGGCCCTGATCGTGCTGTCGTCGTAGTCGCTGAAGCGGTACCTGAGCCCGGCGAACGGGCTGCCGGGAAAGTCCCCGGTGATCGTCGTGGTCACGATTGTGCCGGCGGGCGTGTCCTCCACGTCGGTGATCTCGTACGACACCAGCGGCACCTCGCGGCGCCACCTGCGGATGGCTCCGATGCCCCGGTACTCGGTCGACTCGTCCTCGACGACGGCGTCCTGCGCGAAGAGGGCGAAGTAGTCCTCGGAATCCGGCTGGCCGGCAAGCTCGAAGTAGCGGCGGATGATGTCCGGCGTCACCTGGTTGACGGTCATGGTTCGGTGTCCCTTCTGGATGCTGCGGTGCGGGTCGGGTCAGACCGTCGGGATGGTGCCGCCGTCGATCACGTGCTCCGCGCCGACGATCGCCGAGGCGCGGTCGGAGACCAGGAAGGCCACCAGGTCGGCCACCTCGGCCGGACGCGCCGGGCGGCCCAGCGGGATCCCGCCCAGGGAGTCCATCAACTGCCCGAGGGCGGTGTCGCGGTCGACGCCGTTCCCGGCGGCGAGACGGTCGACGAGCGCGTCGGCGGCGGTGGTCTGGATGAAGCCGGGTGCCACGCTGTTGACCCGGATGCCGTACGGCGCGAGCTCGTTGGCCAGGCCCTTGCTGTACGCGGTCAGCGCCGCCTTTGCGGCCGCGTACCCCAGGGTGGCCTCGTACATCGGCTTGCGGCGCTGGATCGAGGAGACGTGCACGATCGCACCCGTACGCTTTTCGATCATGGCTGGAACGAGGTGTCGGTCGAGGCGTACCGCGCCCAGGAGGTTGAGGTTCAACTCCTCCATCCAGGCCTCCTCGGTGAGCGCGGCGAAGCCACCGGCCGGGGCGTTCGACCCGCCGACGACGTGCACGACGATGTCGGCGCCACCCTCGCCGAGCAGGCGCTCGGCCACCGCCTCCGCGCCGTCGACGCTCGACGTGTCGGCGGCGATGAACCGGTCGGAAAACTCGAACCCCTCGGGCTCGCTGCGGGCGCTGACCCACACGTCCGCACCGACCTCGCGCAGCCGGGCGGCGATCGCCGCACCGGCACCCTTCGTTCCCCCGGTTACCAGGGCGCGTCGGCCGTGCAGTGAGTCCCGCTCGGACATCTGTTACTCCTGTCTGTGCAGCATGGGGCGAGCGCCGTCACGACGCCGTATAGTTACTTCTGAAACAGCACCTACTGACTTCGACACTAGCACCGACTCGGGAGAGGGCACATCCGTGGCAGGAAAGATCCGGTTGGAGGACCGCGAGTGCCCGCTGTCCAGCGCGCTGGGCTACGTGGGCGAGTGGTGGACACTCCTGATCTTGCATGACGCCTTCGACGGGTACACCCGGTTCGACCAGTTCCAGGCGAACCTGGGTGTCTCATCCAGCATCCTGACCAGCCGGCTCAGGACCCTCACCGGCCAGGGGCTGCTCGAACGACGTCGCTACCAGACCAGGCCGGACCGCTACGAGTACGTCCTCACCGACCTTGGCCGCAGCCTGCGACCGGTCGTCGTCGCCCTGGCCGCGTGGGGCAACTCCCGCCTGGACCCGAGTGAACGCAGCATGATCCTGGTCGACCGGAACACCGGCGTGGAGGCCGATCCGGTGATCGTGGACCGCAACACCGGACGCCCGCTCGACGACGCCGACTTCGTCTTCGCCGCCGGACCGGCCGCCGGCGAGATCATGCGCAAGCGCTACGAGCACATCCCGACCCAGCCGGCACCCCGCCAGCACCAGCCCTGAGCCCTCCGGTCACGCAGCCGCCGCTCCGGCTCGGTGGGCTGCCGTCCGAGGCGATCCGGGCCTTGACACCGGCGGCGGGTGTGACAGCCCTAGTGCCGGTGCGGCCGGTTCCGGACGAGGGCGAGGGCGAGCACGGCGGTCGCGAGGAAGACGATGCCGTTGACCCGCAGGCCGGCCTGCACGCCGGCGGTCAGCGCCTCGGCGAGCGCTGATCGGACCGGCTCGGGCAGCGCCGGGCCACCGCTGGCGCCGCCGACCACCGCCGTCCGCACCGCCGTCCGGGTGGGCTCGCCCACCTGGTGAGCGGCGAGCCGGTCGGGCAGGTCGGCCAGCATCGTGGTGGTGAGCAGCGTGCCCAGCAGGGACGAGCCGAGCACCGAGCCGACCTGGCGAGCGGCGTTGACCGCGCCGGACGCCATGCCCGCCTGGGCGGGCGCGACGCTGGCGAGCGCCGCCGCGGTCGCCGGGGCCACCACGAGGGCGCTGGCGGCGCCGAACAGCGCCAGCAGCGGCCAGCGGTGGTCGAACGGGGTGGTCGGGCCCTGGGCTGCCAGACCGAAGCTGGCCAGGGCACCGAGGACGAGACCGACGGTGAGGGGAGCCTTGAACCCGGTACGGCGGATCGTCCGCCCGGCGGCGAAGGCGACGACCGCGTAGACACCGAAGAGCACCAGCATCCGCCAGCCGGTGTCCAGCGGGCTGAGCGCCTGAGCACGTTCGTGGAACAGGACGAGCAGGATCGCCACGCCGGTGAAGCCGAACAGCGACACCGCCGCGACGACCATGACGGCGCTGAACGACGCGGACCGGAACAGCCGTACGTCGAGCATCGGCGCGCTGGTACGCAGCTCGACCAGCACGAACCCGACCAGCGCGGCGGCGGAGACGATCCAGGTCGTCGCCACGACCGGGCTGGTGTAGCCGTCCCGGCCGCCCCTGATCATGGCGTAGACGGCTGCGGCGATGGCGATGGTGCCGAGCAGCAGGCCGGGCACGTCCAGGCGGCCCGCGCCCTGGCGGGACTCGGCCACCCCGATCGCGGCCACGACCAGGGTGACCACGCCCAGCACGATCGCCGACAGAAAGACGCTGTGCCAGTGGAAGTGCCGCAGCAGCGTGCCGGCCATCAAAGGCCCGACCGCCAGGCCGATGCCGGAGGCGGCCGACCAGGCGGTGATGACCTCGGTGCGTCGGTGCGGGTCGGTGAAGGTCGCGCCGAGGATCGCCAGGCTGTTCGGCAGGCTCAGGGCCCCGCCGAGGCCCGCCACCAACTGCCCGGCGATCACCCAGGCCACGGTGGGGGCCTCGGCGACCACGGCACCGCCAAGGATCATGGCGAGGATGCCGGCCGCGAACATCCGCTTGCGCCCGTACCGGTTGCCCAACGTCGCGGCGGACAGGACCAGACTCGCCACCACCAGGGTGTAGGCGCTGGGAATCCAGATCAGGGTGGTCGGATCCACGCCCAGGTCCCGCTGGATGGTGGTCAGGGCGGAGACGGTCGCGGTGATCTGGAGGAACGTGATCATCGAGCCCAGGCACATGGCGATCAAGGTCACCGCGTGGGAGCCCCGAACGGATGGGCGCGCGGTGGCGGCCGACGCGGGCGTGCTCGCGTGGCGCGGGAGTGCTGATCCGCTCGGGGCCGTGGTGCGCTGGTCGGTCACAGGGCGTCCTAGGGGTTCGATCCGCGCGGGTGCCGGGGTCGACGGCGCACGGCGGGGAGGCGGACGGCGCCGATCAGGCAGCGCCGGTTGAGATGTGCTGACTTGCGCACAGCGAAGTCAGCATGCCCCCAGTGAAGCACCTGACTAGCAGTTGCGCAAGTCAGGTCGTACGCTTGTGGCATGGCGGATCTACTTGACGACCGTGACTCCTGGTCGATGGCGAACTGCTCGGTCGCCCGCGCGATGGACATCGTCGGCAGCAGATCGACCATGCTGATCATGCGTGAGGCATTGCTCGGTACGCGCCGTTTCGATGACTTCGTCCGCCGGGTCGGGGTCGGTGAGCCCGCCATGGCCGCGCGGCTCAAGGAACTGGTCGCGGCCGGCCTGCTCGAACGGATCCCCTACCGGGAGCCGGGGCAGCGCACCCGCCACGAATACCAGCTCACGCCCAAGGGCCGTGAACTGCTCCCGGTGGTCACCGCCCTGCGCAACTGGGGTGACACCTGGGCCGCCGACGACACCGGCCCCGGCCTCCTCGTCACCCACCGCGGTTGCGGCAAGCCGATCCGCGCGGTGCTCCGCTGCGAAGCCGGCCACGACGTGAAAGAGAACGAGACCGACATCCTCGCCGGGCCGGGCCTGATCCGACGCGGGTGACCGCGGGCGTCATCCGGCGGGTTCGAAGACGGCCCGTACGCAGCCGTCGATCTTGTTCTTGAACATGTTGTAGCCCTGCGGAGCCTGGTCGAGCGGCATGGTGTGGGTCGCCAGGTGCTCGGTGACCAGTTCGTCCCGCGCCATCCGTTCGAGCAACATCGGAATGTAGCGGTGGCCGTGCTGCTGGGCGCCGCGCAGCGTGAGGCCCTTGTTCATCACCGCGCCGAGCGGGAACCTGTCCACCAGACCGGCGTAGGCACCGAGCAGGAACACGCTGCCACCCTTGCGGCAGTTGTGGATCGCGTCCCGGGCGGCGACCGGTCCGTCCGACTCCGGCCGCAACTGCTGCTTGATCTGGTCGTACCAGGATTGCGGGCCGGTGCTGTGCGAGTCCATCCCGACCGCCTCGATGCACACGTCCGGCCCCCGCCCGCCGCTGCGTTCCAGCAGCTCGCCGCCCACATCGTGGCTCTGGTAGTTGAGGGTCTCCACCCCCAGGTGCGTCTCCGCCATCCGTAGCCGGTCGTCGAAGCGGTCGATCACGACGACCCGCTCGGCGCCCAGCAGCACCGCTGCCCGCGCCGCCATCTGGCCCACCCCGCCGGCTCCCCACACCGCCACCACGTCACCGGGCCGGACACCGCCCAGGTCGGCGCCCATCCACCCGGTGGGAGCGGCGTCGGAGGCGAACAGCGCACGCTCGTCGCTCACCCCGTCCGGAACGGGAAACGCCCCCTGGTCCGCGTAGGGGACCCGGATGTACTCCGCATGACTGCCCGCGAAGCCGCCGAGGGCGTGGGAGTAGCCGTAGCAGCCGCCCGGTATCGGACCCCGGGCGCTCTCGGTGGCCGCCGGGTTGGTGTTGCCGTTGTCGCACAGCGAGAACTGCTGCTGCTGGCAGTACCAACAGCGCCCGCACGAGATGAACGAGCAGACCACCACCCGGTCGCCCACCCGGTGCTTACGCACCTGGGGGCCCACCTCGACCACCTCACCCAGGAACTCGTGGCCGAGGACGTCACCGCGCTCCATGAAGGGGATGTAGCCGCCCAGCAGGTGCAGGTCGGAGCCGCAGGTCACCGTCTTGCGCACCTGGATGATCGCGTCCTGCTCGTTGCGCAGCTGCGGCTCCGGCACCTGGGTCACCGCCAGTTCGTCGGCGCCCTGCCACACCAGTGCCTTCACCGCCGCCCCTCCCGTCGGCCCCGCCGCGTCCCGTCCGGTCCGACGCTAGCGGCGAGCCGACGCGGCGGCGGGTGGTTCAGCCCGGGCCGGCGGTCCAAAATGACGCGCAAAGTACCCGTGACGTTACTAGCTTGTTTCCAAGGTTTCCGGCAGGTTACGAGGCCGTCCTGGTGCTGGCCGAGGCGGCTGTGGCGGCGGGCGAACCGACGCGGGCCGCGTCGGCGGTGGCCGAGCTGGAGGCCGGCATCGAGGGCCGCGACGCACCACTCGCCTGGGCCGTCCTGCGCCGGTGCCGGGAACTCGTGCCGGCCTGACGCGGATGGCGTGCCGCCGGCGAACGGAGCCGCCGACGGCACGCCACAATGGATCAGAGAACGATCTGGTGCACCCGGTCGTCGACGCCGCGTACGGCCAGCCAGGCGCTGCCGTCGGCGCCGGCCGCGGCACCCGGTGCGCCCCGGAACGCGTCGGTGGCGAACTCGCCACGCCGGAACCAGCCGCCCCACGCCCCGTCGACCAGATTGCGCTGCCAGAGCCGGTTGTCGGCGGCCAGCGCGAAGAGGTAGACCCGTCCCTCGGTGGCGAGCAGGGTCGGGCTGCCGCTGGTGGTGCCGCCGAGGCTGGTCCAGGCCGACCAGGTGGTGCCGGTCCGGCTGCGCCACCACAACTCGTCGGTCCGGCTGCGCACCGCGACGTGCAGCACGCCGGCGTCGTCGACGACGGCACTCGGCCGTCCGTAGATCGGCCGGTCCTCGGGTGCGCCGATGCCCGTCCAGCCGCTGTTCGGGGTACGCGAGAAGAGCTTGCCGTCGGCACCGCGGACGATCAGCGTCCACCCGGTCGGGCTGGTCCAGGCCACCGTGGGCCCGTCGGTCACCGAGCCGCCGAGGCTGCGCCACGGCCCCCACTTCCCGGCGACGTAACTGCGCTGCCAGGCCGCGTTGTCGGTGCCCCGCACGAACACGTCGATCCGTCCGCCGGCGGAGCCGTACGCCGCCGGCTGGCCGAGGATCCGGCCGCCGACCGGGCCGCCGAGGGAGGTCCACCGGGTTCCCCAGGTCGCGCCCGAGCGGGTGTTCACCGCCAACGCGCCCTGCGTCGTGCGGACGAAGGCGGTGGCGTGCGTGTCGTCCACCCGGACCAGCGCGGGGCTGGCGCTGGCGGAGCCGCCGAGGCTGGCACCGGCGACCTGGTCGGCGCCGGTCAGGCCGAGCATGGCCACCCCGTGCGCCGGCACCTGGACGGTGTACGAGCCGGTGAACGGCTGGACCCCGGCCGTGCCGGGCTCGGCGTCGACGGTGGTGCGGGCCCACAGGTCGCGGACCGCGACCGGCCCGCCGAGCGCGACGTCCGCGAAGTTGACAGTGATCTCCTGGGCGGTGTCGTGCCGGTTCAACAGCGCGACCGCCCGCCGGCCGGAACCGGTGAGCACCTTGCTCCAGACCTGCGCGTCGACCCCGGTGTCAGCGACCTTGACACCCTGCCGGACCAGCCGGTCCTGGTTCACGGCGATGATCTCCGGATTGGTCAGCGCCGAGATCATCTCGCTGGGCAGACCGCGCGGGTCGGAGCCGATGACCAACGGAGCGGCCATGATGGACCACATGCCGAGCTGCGTCTTGGACTCATCCAGGCTCAGCTCGTACCCGCCGCCGGGCAGCGGACGCATCGGCAGCAGGTAGTCCGGGTCGTTGTAGTGACCCGGCCCGGTGGCCGCCGGGTGGTACGCGTTGACGTCCATGTTGCGCAGCACCCAGGGGAACGCCCACTGCGGCGTCGGGTCGGTGAGCCCCACGTCGGTGTAGGTCCGCCAGGAGTCGGCCACGGTCGGCGCGTACGTGTAGGTCCAGGTGGAGAGCTGCTCCGGGGTGTACGGGCCGCCGCCCCAGTCGGAGCTGACCGGGTTGCAGATGTTGAGCAGCATCGGCCGGGGCGACTGGCGTACCGCGTCGGCGAGCTCGCGGAAGGTCGCCTCCGGGTCCAGGCCGGCGGCACGGCCGCAGAGCCAGTCAGCCTTGAGCGCGTCGAAACCCCAGCCGGCGAACTGGGCCACGTCGGCCCGGTAGTGGCCGTTGCTGCCCAGCCCACACTGCCCGGGCAGGTACGGCCCGGCGTCGGTGTAGATGCCGGCCTTCATCCCCTTGCTGTGGATGTACGCGGCCAGTGCGCCCATCCCGCCGGGGAACCGGGCAGAGTCGGCGACCAGCCGGCCGGCCTCGTCACGCGGGGTGGGCGCGGCCCAGTTGCCGTCGATCCAGACGTAGGTGTAGCCGGCGTCCCGCAGGCCGCTGCTGACCATGAAGTCGGTGACCGACCGGACCTCGGCCTCGGTGGGATCGCCACCGAGACCGAAGTAGGTGTTCCAGCCCTGGTAGGGCGTCGGGGCCAACCCGCTGTTGAAGAAGGTCGGCGCCCCCTGGTCCTCGGCGCCGGTGGCGGCCGGGGTGTGGCCGGGCCGGCCGTGGCCGTGGCCACCTGCCTGGGACGGATCGGCGTGCGGTGGACCGGCCGTGGCCGGCAGCGGGCCGACCAGGCCCAGGCCGAGCACGGCCAGGGCGACGGTCAGCGGTCGGATCAGGCGCATGGGGGTACTCCTGTCCCTCGAGGGTGGGGTGCGGTGGTGCCCCGGCCTCAGTCGCGGCTCAGCACGATGAGGTCGGCGTCGTGGGTCGCGCTCCAGTGCACCGGCAGGCCGACCGAGCTGAGGTGGCTGCCGGAGTAGTGCCGGTCGCCGTGCCGGTAGCGGGCGGCCGGGTCGAGGCCCCGCAGCGGCAGCCGGACCGGGCGGGACGGGAGCAGGCCGGCGCCGTCGAGCCGGCCGGTGTGCCAGGCCAGCACGACCACGCGGCGCTCGTCCGGCGCGGTGTACTGCACCGCGCAGCGGGCCTGGTCGGGCCCGCCGATCAGGTGCGCCTCGCCGTACGTGACGACGTCCCGGATCTCCTTGTACCTGGCGATCCAGCCGGCCGCCTCGGCCCGCTCGACGGCGGTCCAGGCCCGGATGTCCGCGCCGATGCCGAGCACGCCGGCCATCGCGAGCACGAACCGGAACGCCAGCGAGCGCGGACGCGGATCGAACAGGCCGGGCGCGTCGGTGACCCAGGAGCTGAGCAGGTGCGGTGCGTTGGCATGCAGGAAGCCGTACTGGATGGCCAGCCGGTCCAGCGGGCCGGTGTTGTCGCTGGGCCAGAACACGTCGGCCCGGGCGGCCATCGCCAGGTCGGTCCGCGCTCCCCCGCCGGCACACGCCTCGATCAGCACGCCGGGGTGGTCCCGGCGCAACCGGTCGTAGATCCGGTGCAGGTTGGTCACGTGCGCGCCGTCCAGGTCGAGCGGGCCGACCCCGTCCGGACGCCCCGGCTCGGTACGCGGCCGGTTGAAGTCCCACTTCAGGTAGTCGATGTCGTACCGACGGAGCAGATCATCCACTGTGGAGTGGACGAACTCTGCGACCTCCGGCCGGCCCAGGTCGAGCAGGTACTGGTTGCGTACGGGGGTGAGCGGACGGCCGTGCACGGCATAGACCCACTCCGGGTGCTCGGCGTAGAGCCGGGACCGTGGGTTGACGCACTCCGGCTCGACCCAGAGCCCGAAGTTGAGCCCGAGCGCGCGGACGTCGGCGATGAACGCGTCGAACCCGGCCGGGAACTTCGCCGGATCCGGCGTCCAGTCGCCCAGCCCGGCGGTGTCGTCGTCGCGGCCGACGAACCAGCCGTCGTCCACCACGAACGTCTCCACGCCCATCTCGGCGGCGATCTCGGCGAGCGCCAACTGGCTCTTCGCCTCGACAGCGAAGTAGGTGGCCTCCCACGAGTTGTAGAGCACCGGGCGCGGCGTCAGCCGCTCCCCGGCGAGCAGCCGCTGGTGGGTGTGCCAGACCCGGGCCAGGCCGTCCAGGCCGTCCAGGCTGTACGCCCCGGTGGCCACCGGCAGCGTCAGTCGGTCGCCGGGGCCCAGCTCCAGCGGGCCGTCGACCAACTGGCGGCCGGCGCGGACCCGGGTCAGGCCGCCGGTGTCCCGCTCGGCGCTGATCTCCCACGAGCCGGTCCAGGCCAGCGCCATCGCCCAGGCCGGGCCGGTCGGCTCGGCGGCGTCCCGCACGGCCAGCCAGGGCACGTGCAGGTGCCCGGGCACGCCCTGCGCGCTGCCGATGGTGAACGTGCCGTGGCCCAGCTCGACGTGGGAGAGCTGGAACTCCTGTGCCCACTGCCCCCACTGGTGGCTGAGCAGCGCGCCGTGCGGTGTCGGCACGCAGAACCCGGCCGACCCGGCCCGGACGACCCGCAGTGAGCCGGTGCCGTCGTTGATCAGCTCGACCCACCGCTGCACCACGTCGGTCCCGGCGGGCACCCGGTAGTGCACGATGGCGCGCAGCCCGGTGACCGGGTCGGCGAAACCGACCGCCAGCTCCCGCTGGTCGGCGTCGATCCGCACGTCGGTGTGGCCGAACCCCACCCGGCGCTCCCCGCTGGCGGTCTCCACCACCAGGTCGGCGCCGGTGAACGGCCGGTCGGCGTCGGTCGCGTACTCGATCGGGGCGGCGTCCCCGGCGGTGAGGAACGGCACAGGGCCGTCGTAGGCGACCGGGGACGGGCCGTCGGACACGCCGTGCGGACCCCACGCGACCAGCTCCAGCCAGCGGCCGTGCGCCGGCACGGTCACGGTGTACTCGGTGTGCGCGCCGCGCAGCGTCCAGCGCTGCCCGCCCGGCGCGGGGGCGGTCACTTGACCGCCCCGAGCGCCAGGCCGGAGACGAAGTGCCGCTGGAAGCGCAGGAAGACCGCGACGGTGGGGACGGCCGCGATGACCGTGCCGGCGGCGATGACATTCCAGGACGAGACGAACTGCCCCTGGAGGCCGAGCAGCGCCGGGGTGACCGGCATGTTGTCGTCGGTACGCAGCACGGTGATCGCCCAGAGCAGGTCGTTGAAGATCCAGGTGAAGGAGAGCGCCCCGAGCGCGGCCAGCGCGGGCCTGGTCAGCGGCAGCATCACCCGGGTGAAGATCTGCGCCGTGCCGGCGCCGTCGATCGTGGCCGCCTCCTGGATCTCACCCGGCAGGTCCCGCATGAAGCCGTGCAGGACGAAGGTGTAGAAGCCGAGCCCGAAGCCGACCTGTACCGCGATCAGCGCCCACAGCGTGTCGTACAGGCCGGTCAGCTCGCTGAACTTGGACACCGGGATGAGCAGGATCTGCGGTGGCAGCAGGTTGCCGGCGAGCATCAGCAGCAGGATTGTCCGCCGGCCGGGGATCCGGAAGCGGCTCAGCGCGAACGCGGCCATCGCGGCCAGACCCAGGCTCAGCGCCACCGACGGGATGGTGACCAGCATGCTGTTGATGAGGGCGCGCAGCTCGCCGCCGTCGGTCCACGCCTGCCGGTAGGTGTCCAGCGTGAACGAGCGGGGCAGGCTGCCGACCCCGTGCGCGGCGATGTCGTCGAACGACCGGGTGGACATCACCACGACCCAGAGCACCGGCCCGAGCCAGAGCAGCGAGAGCAGGATCATTCCGGTGTGGAAGGCCCCGGTGCGGAGCTTGTTCATCACGCTTCCTCCCGGAACGCGCGGACCAGGTAGCCGAGGATGACCGCCAGCGCCAGCACGAAGATCACGACGGCGATCGCGGAGGCGTAGCCCAGCCGCAGGCCCTGGAACGCTGTCGAGTACATGTAGGTGCTCAGCAGCTCCGACGAGTGGTACGGCCCGCCCTTGGTGAGCGACCACACGATGTCGAACGAGCGCAGCGAGTCGATCACGATGACCGAGAGCACGACCGCGTTGACCCCCTTGAGCTGGGGGATGGTCACGTGCCGCAACCGCTGCCACGAGTTGGCGCCGTCCATCCGGGCCGCCTCGTGCAGCGCCGGGTCGATCGCCTTCAGCCCGGCCAGGAACAGCACCATCACGTAGCCGATCTGCCGCCACAGCGCGGGCAGGATCACCGCGTACAGCGCGGTCTGCGGGTCGGCGAGCCAGGGCCGGATCAGCTGCTCCAGGCCGATGGCCCGCAGCAGCGTGTCGGCGATCCCGTCGGGTTGGTAGAAGACCCGCCAGACCAGCGCGGTCACCACCAGCGAGAAGACCACCGGGGTGAACAGCGCGGCCCGGTAGAAGCCGACCCCGCGTCGCTCCTTCTGCAGGACCAGCGCCATGCCGAAGCCGCCCAGCACGGAGAGGCCGCCGAAGAGGACCAGCCAGATCACCGTGTTGAGCAGCGCGCCCCGGAAGGTGGCATCGCCAGCCATCTCCACGTAGTTGTCGACGCCGACGAAGGTGGGCGGCGACATGCCGTCCCAGCGGGTGAGGGAGAACCAGAAACCCTGGACCGCCGGCCAGAAGACCCAGACGCTCTCGACCAGGAACGGCACGAGGACGAACGCCACCAGCAGCGGCGACAGTCGGGCCGACCGTCGCCGCCGCCGGGTGGGGGTGACCGAAGTCGTGGAGATCGTTGCTGTCACGTCAGCCCTTGAAGACCTTCTCGGCGCTGCTCTGCCACTCCCGCAGGATCGCGTCGATCTGGTCCGGCTTGTCCATGAACTTGGTCAGCGCGGTGTCCGCGGTCGGCTGGAGCGCGTCGCTGGAGTCGCGGTTGAAGAACTGGGTCAGCTCCTTGGCCTCGTCGAGCATCGCCTTGCCCTTGACCACCAGCGGCGAGTCGGATGCCTTGGCCTTCGGGTTGGCCGGCAGCACGATGCCGGAGCTGGCCTTGACGTACGCCTCCTGCGCCTCGACGCCGGCCAGGTAGGTGAGCAGAGCCTTGGTGCCGGTGGGGTTGGCGGTCTTCGCGCTGGCGAAGAAGCCGTCGGTCGGGGCCTCCTCGGCCAGCGGCACCGCCGGGTCGATGATCGGGAACCGGAAGAAGTCCAGGTCGCCGAGAGCATCCTTGGGCGCCGCGTCGGCGAAGAAGGTGCCGATCAGGAACATGCCGGTCTTGCCGGCCAGCAGGGCGGTGGTCGCCTCCTGGAACGGGTACGCCTTGCCCTTGGGGTCGAAGTAGGGCAGGGCCTCGCGCCAGCGGGTGAAGACCGCCTTGACCTTGGGGTCGTCGAAGCGCTGCTTGCCGGCGAGCAGCTCGCGGTGGAACGGGGCGCCGTTGATCCGGATGTTGAGGTAGTCGAACCAGGCGGACGCCACCCACGGGGTGTCGCCGAGACCGATGCCGATGGGCGGAATGCCCTTGCTCTTCAGCGTCTCGCACAGCGCCAGGAACTCGGTCCAGGTCTTCGGCTCCTGCACGCCCCACTTGGCGAAGTTGGACTTGCGGTAGAAGAAGCCCCACCAGTAGTTGTTCATCGGCACGAAGACCTGCTTGCCGCTGGCGTCGGCGGAGAGGGTGCGCAGCGACTGGGGGTAGTCGCCCAGCGACTTCCAGACGTCGGAGACGTCCAGCAGGAGGTTGCGGCTGGCGTAGTCGTTGGCGACCGAGCCCGCGTACCAGGTGTAGAGGTCCGGCGGGTTGGCCGAGGTCAGGTACGTCGGCAGCTGGGTCCGGAAGGTCTCCGAGGCGATCGTGTTGAGGCTCGCCGTGCCCTTGCCCTGCGCGTTGAAGTTCGCGATCAGCTTCTCCATCGCCGCCTTGGCCTGCGGCGAGGAGAGATTGGACTGGATGGTGACCGCGCCGGAGCCGTTGCCCGCCGTCGGCCCGCTCGCGGAGCTGGCGCACGCGCTGAGGAACGAGCTGGCGCCGAGGGCGCCCAGGCCGGCGAGCCCGAGGTGGCCAAGGAATCGCCGGCGACCGGGGTCGAAGTCGCTCACGGGGGGTGTCCTTCCTCTACGACACGTAGCGTCACGGCGCAATGTGTCGGCCATGTGAATGGTGTGACCAGAAGGTTGCATCGGCCCTCGGCGGCTGTCAAGATATCTTCGTAATTAATGATTAGATGAGATCAAGGCGAGGGTCAGGTGGATCAGCTTATGCGCCGGCTTGAGGGCAAGAACGCGCTGGTCACCGGCGCGATGGGCGGGATCGGCCAAGCCATCGCCCGACGGCTCGCCGCCGAGGGAGCGACAGTCGCGCTGTTCGACGTGGCCGATTCGACCCCGCTGGCCGACGAGCTGACCGCCCGGGGCGATCGAGCACTGTCCGTAGTGGGCGATGTCAGCGACGAGGCCGACTGGTCGGCCGCCGTGGCGGCGGTGCACGGCAGCCTCGGCCCGGTGGACATCCTGGTCAGCACCGCGTACGCGGTGCAGGTCGCCCCGGCACACGAGACCAGCCGACAGTCCTGGGACCACCAGCTCGGGGTCAGCCTCACCGGCTCGTTCCTCGGCGTACGCGCCTGCCTGGACGACCTGCGGGCACGCGCCGGCGCGGTGGTGCTGATCTCCTCGGTGCACGCGCTGGTCGGGCTGCCCGGCCGGCCCGCGTACGCCGCGGCCAAGGGCGGCCTCGTCGCGCTCGGCCGCCAGCTCGCCGTGGAGTACGGCCCGCAGGTGCGGGTCAACACCGTGCTGCCCGGGCCGATCCTCACCGGCGCCTGGGCCGAGGTGTCCGAAGAGGACCGCCGACGCAGCGTCGCGGAGACCGTGGCGAAGCGGTTCGGCACGCCGGACGAGGTGGCCGCGACGGTGGCCTTCCTCGCCTCACCGGACGCCGCCTACGTCACCGGCGCGAGCCTGGTGGTGGACGGTGGCTGGACAGCGGTGAAAGCCTCGGCCTGAGAGATCGATACCGACCAGCGAGAAGGCCAGGAGAGCATTGGCACAGTACGCACGCCGCGGCGTCCACGGGCAGACCGTCGAAGCCATCGCCCGCCGCATCCTCACCGGTGAGATCCCCGCCGGGGCGACCCTGAACATCGTCGCGCTGCAGGAGGAGTTCGACGTCAGCCTGACGGCGCTGCGCGAGGCGCTCAAGGTCCTCTCGGCCAAGGGCATCGTCGACGCCCGGCAGAAGCGCGGCACGTTCGTCCGGCCGCGGGCGGACTGGAACCTGCTCGACGGTGACGTGATCCGCTGGCAGTTCGCCGAGGGCCCCCACGAGCGCCTGCTCGACCAGCTGCACGAGGTACGCGCCATCATCGAGCCGGCCGCCGCACGGCTGGCCGCCAGCCGGGCCACCGAGGATGACATCGCCGCGCTCGACCGGGCGCTGGTCGAGATGGCCGAGGCCAACGGCGATCCCGCCGCAGCCGTCGCCGCCGACCTCTCCTTCCACCGCGCGCTGCTCGCCGCCACCCACAACGAGCTGCTGGAGCGCATGGAGGTGGTGATGGAGACCGGGCTCGCCGAGCGGGACCGGCTGGTGCACGGCGGCGCGCCGCACGACGACCCGGTGCCCAGCCACCGCGCGGTGGTCGACGCGCTGCGCGCACGCGACGAGACGGCGACCGAGACCGCCATGCGTGAGTTGCTGGACAAGGCCGTCCGGGACGTCGAGAAGGCACGGGGACAGAGGGGCAGTCAGTGAAGATCGAGCGGATCGAGACCTTCCTGGTCGCGCCACGGTGGTTGTTCTGCCGGGTGGAGACCGACGACGGGCTGGTCGGGTGGGGTGAGCCCGTGGTCGAGGGGCGTGCCGAGGTGGTGCGCAGCGCGGTCGAGGTGCTCTCCGAATACCTGATCGGCGAGGATCCGCTCCGGATCGAGCAGCACTGGCAGGTGCTCACCAAGGGCGGCTTCTACCGCGGCGGTCCGATCCTCTCCAGCGCGGTCGCCGGCCTCGACCAGGCGCTCTGGGACATCGCCGGGCAGGCGTACGGGGCCCCCGTGCACGCGCTGCTCGGTGGGGCCGTGCGGGACCGGGTGCGGATCTACTCCTGGATCGGCGGGGACGAGCCCGACGAGGTGGCCGACGCCGCCGCCGCGCAGGCCGCCGCCGGTCTCACCGGGGTCAAGATGAACGCCTGCGGTCGGCTCTCCGCCATCCCCACCTCCGCCGAGGTGGACGCGGTGGTCGGTCGGGTCGCCGCCGCCCGGGAGGTGCTCGGCCCCGACCGGGACATCGCACTGGACTTCCACGGCCGGGCCGGGCTGGCCGCGATACGCCGGATCCTGCCCGAGCTGGCCCCCCTGCGTCCCTTCTTCGTGGAGGAACCGGTCCTGCCCGACCAGGCCCACCACCTGCGCGACATCGTCGCCGGCACGCCGATCCCGGTGGCCACCGGGGAACGGCTCTACGGCCGCTCCGAGTTCCTCGGCCCGTTGCAGGCCGGGGTCGCCGTGGTGCAGCCGGACCTGTCGCACGCCGGCGGGATCTCCGAGGTGCGCCGGATCGCGGCACTGGCCGAGACGTACGGCGCGTTGCTGGCCCCGCACTGCCCGCTCGGCCCGATCTCGCTGGCGGCCAGCCTCCAGGTGGCCTTCGCGACGCCGAACTTCCTGATCCAGGAGCAGAGCATCGGCATCCACTACCACTCCGGCTCGGAGCTGCTGGACTACCTGGTCGACCCGGAGCCGTTCCGGTTCGTGGACGGGCACATCGCCCGGCCCGACCGGCCCGGGCTGGGCATCACCGTGGACGAGGCGGCGGTGCGGCAGGCCGCCCGTACCCCGCACGCCTGGCGAAACCCGGTCTGGCAGCACCGCGACGGGTCGTTCGCCGAATGGTGACCGGAGCGGCCGGGCCCGTGCCGGTGCCGCTGCGGGTGGCGTACGACCCGACGCGCGGCGGCCGGTGGACCAGCCTGCGCGGCGGCGGCCGGGAGTGGCTCTGGCGGGGGCCGGAGCCCGGCCGGCACGAGGTACGCCCCGGCGCCGCGTTCATCGACGCCGGAGGGCTGGAGGAGTGCCTGCCCACAGTGCGTGGTCGGCCCGACCACGGCGAGGTGTGGTCCCGGCCCTGGCGGACAGCCGGTCCCGGCACGGTGGTCATCGAGCGCCCCGCGTTCACGTTGACCCGCCGGATCACCGAGCGGAACGGCGTTGTGGTGGCCGACTACCGGCTGGCCGCTGAGCCCGGCCACCGATTCGTGTGGGCGGCGCACGCCCTGTTCGACCTCACCGAGGGGGCCCGTCTCGACGCACCCGCCGGCACCCTCACCCGGCTGCACCCGGAGGCCGCCGCGCTGTTGCCCCCGGGCACCTGGCCCGCCGGCAGCCCCTGGCTGACCGGCCCCTGGCCGGCACCGGCCGGGCTGACGCTGGATACGCTGGGCCCGGACGACGGGACCGCGCTCGGCGCCGTGCTGCTCGACTGCCCCCGCGTTCAGGTCACCGACGGCACCGACCGGCTGACGCTTGAGCTGGAGTGCGCCGGCCAGCCCCGCAGCACCGCGCTCTGGCGCAACCTGGGCGGCTGGCCCGCCACCACGCCCTACCGCAGTATCGGTGTCGAGCCGATGCTCGGCGCCGCCTTCGACCTGGCCGATGCCGGGTCGTCCGACGCGGCGGTCGTCCCGCCCGCCGGTGAGGTCGCCTGGCGGCTCACCATCTCCGCCCACCGCTTCCACTGAGGACGATCGCGATGAACCTGCTCGACGAGTTGCGCACCCACCGACTGCTGGCCATCGTGCGCGGCCCCGACCCGGCCGCCGCGCTGTCGGCGGTGCTCACCCTCGCCGAGAGCGGCGTCGCGCTGGTCGAGGTCTCACTGACCGGGGCCGACGCGCTCGGCACCATCCGACGCGCCCGAGCCGCCCTCGGGCCCGACTTCGCCCTGGGCGCGGGCACCGTGCTCAGCGTCGAGGACGCCCGCGCGGCGGCCGACGCCGGCGCCGGGTTCCTGGTCACCCCGGCGGTGGCGCCGAGCGTCACCGAGGGCGGCCGGCTCGGGCTGCCGGTGCTGGCCGGCGCGCTCACCCCCAGCGAGGTGGTGCAGGCCAACAACGCGGGAGCCGCAGCGATCAAGCTCTTCCCGGCGGGCTCGATGGGCGGGCCCGACTACCTCGGCGCGCTGCGCGACCCGTTCCCCGGCACCGCGTTCGTGCCGGTCGGCGGGGTCGACGCCGACGGCGCACGGCGCTACCTCGACCGTGGGGCCGTCGCGGTCGGCGTCGGCTCCCCGCTGCTCGGCGACGCCGTCCGCGGCGGCGACCCGGCGGCGCTGCGCGAGCGCGCCGCAGTCTTCCTGACGGCGGTCCGGCCGTGACCGACCTGCTCACCCTCGGCGAGACGATGGCGGCCTTCCGCACCACCGGTCCCCTGCGGCTGGGCGGCACCGCCGGGATCTCGGTCGCCGGGTCCGAGTCGACAGTGGCCATCGGCCTGGCCCGGCTCGGCCACCGGGCCGCCTGGGTCGGGGTCACCGGCGCCGACGAGCCCGGCGAGCTGGTCCGCCGCACACTGCGCGCCGAGGGCGTCGACCTGACCTGGTCCCGGGTGGACCCGACGGCCCCGACCGGACTGATCCTCTTCGAGTCCCGGGTCGCCGACATCAACCGGGTCACCTACCACCGCACCGGGTCGGCCGGTTCCCGGCTGCGCTCCGCCGACGTCACCCCCGCCTTCGACCCGTCCCGGCCACCGCCCCGGCTGCTGCACATCACCGGCATCACCTGCGCGCTGGGCGCCGAGCCGTACCAGGCCGTCGTGGCGGCCGTACGACTCGCCCGCACGGCGGGCAGCACCGTCTGCCTGGACGTCAACCACCGGCACCGGCTCTGGTCGGTCGCCGAGGCCGGTGCCGCGCTACGGCCGCTGCTGCCGTCGGTCGACCTGGTGGTCGCCTCCGACGACGAGCTGGCCGTGCTGACCGACGCCGCCGACCCCGTCGCGGACCTGCTGGCGGCCGGCGTGACCGAGGTCGTGGTGAAGCACGGCGCCGACGGAGCGACCAGCCACAGCGCGGACGGCACAGTGCACCGGCCCGCCCGCACGGTGCCGGTGGTGGACACCGTCGGCGCCGGCGACGCCTTCGTGGCCGGTCTGCTCTCCGCCTGGCTGGACGGGGCCGACGCGCCGGCCCGGCTGGACCGGGCGGTCACCACCGGCGCGTTCGCGGTGGCCACCCGGGGTGACTGGGAGGGCCTGCCCGACCGGGCCGAGCTGACGCTGCTCGACCACGGCCCCGGCGGCACCGTGCGCTGACCACCGGGACGGATCTTTGAAGGAGCGAAATGGAGCTGACCGAACCGACCGTGTGGAGCGCCGACCGGTTGGAGCTGGGCGAGGGGCTACGCTGGGTGGCCGACCGGCTGGTCCTGGTCGACCTGCTGGCCGGTCGGCTGCTGGAGACCGCCGGCGACCGGCGCGGCCCGCTGCGGGAGCTGCGCCGGCTTGACGTCCCATTGGGCGCGGTCGCCCCGGTGGCCGGCAGTCCCGGCGGCTGGCTCGCCGCCGCCGGCACCGGCGTCGCGCTGCTGCCCGCCACCGGTGACCCCCGACCGGTCGCCGACCTGGTCTCCGGCGGACCCGAGCCGGCCCGGATGAACGACGCTGTCGCCGACCCGCACGGCCGGTTCTGGGCGGGCAGCATGACGTACGCCGCGGTGCCCGGTGGGGGCACGCTGTACCGGCTGGCTCCCGGCGCGGCCCCGGTGCCGGCCGTGACCGGTTTGACGGTGCCGAACGGCCCGGCCTTCGACGCCGCCGGCACCACCATGTACCTGGCCGACTCGCCGCGCGGCGAGGTCGATCGGTTCCGCGTCGACCCGCACACCGGCGCACTGCACGGGCGGGAGCCGTTCCTGCGGCTGACCACCGCCGAAGGCGGCCCGGACGGGATGACGGTCGACGCGGCAGGTCACCTCTGGGTCGCGCTGTGGGGCGGCTCGGCCGTGCGCCGCTACCGACCGGACGGCACGCTGGACCGGGAGATCCGGCTGCCGGCGACGCAGCCGGCCGGCATCTGCCTGGGTGGCCCGGACCTGCGCCGGCTCTTCATCGGCACCGCCCGGTACGGGCTCGCGCCGGCCGGACCGCTGGACGGCGCGCTGCTCGCGGTGGACGTCCCGGTCCCCGGCCTGCCCACCGCGCTCGCCGCCGCGCCCGACGTCAGCTGACCGGAGGCATATCGGACGCCGGGGTGGGAATGACCACCTGCGGTCGGCGTGGGCCCGGCCGACCGGTAGGGGGCGAGGCGATGAGATCCGTGCGGTGGGCGTCATGAACGGGCCGGTCGGCGACGAGCCGCTCGGCGAGCTGGAGCTGGTGCACACCTTCACCGGCGCGATGCCGACCGGGGTGAGCGTCTCGCACCGGGGCCGGATCTTCGTCAACTTCCCCAAGTGGGGTGACGAGGTGCCGGCCACCGTCGTCGAGCTGCGCGACGGCCGGGAGGTGCCCTACCCCGACCAGCCGTGGAACGACCCGTCGGGCGATGACGACGCGGACGCGTTCGTCTCGGTGCAGAGCATCGTGGTGGACCCGGCCGACCGGCTCTGGGTGCTGGACACCGGCAGCCCGATGTTCCAGCCGACGAAGCCGGGCGGGCCGAAGCTGGTCCGGATCGATCTGGACACCGACATGGTGGCCCAGGTGATCACCTTTCCGCCGGACGTGGCGCTGCCCACGACGTACCTCAACGACGTCCGCTTCGACCTGCGGCGGGGCGAGTCGGGGGTCGCGTACATCACCGACTCGGCGAGCACGGGGCCGAACGGGATCATCGTGGTGGACCTGGCCAGTGGGGCCTCCTGGCGGCGGCTGCACGACCACCCGTCGACGAAGGCGGAGCCGCTGACAACGTTCCGCCCGGTGGTCGAGGGCCGGCCCTTCCTCGAGCGGCCGGCGGACGGGCCACCGAAACCCGTGTCGATGGGCGCCGACGGCATCGCCATCTCGGCCGACGGCACCCGGTTGCACTACTGCCCGCTGGCGTCCCGGCGCTGGTACAGCGTGTCCACCGAGGCGCTGGCCGACCCGGCGGTCACCCAGGAGGCGGTCGCGGCGACCGTGGTCGACGAGGGTGACAAGGGCACCGCGTCCGACGGGCTGGAGACCGACGACGCCGGGCGGCTCTACCTGACCTCGTACGAGCACAACGCGGTGCTGCGCCGGCGGCCGGACGGCGAGTACGAGACCCTGGTCCACGACCCTCGACTGCTCTGGCCGGACACCATGTCGGTGGCCGCCGACGGGCACCTCTACGTGACAGCCAACCAGCTGCACCGGCAACCGCAGTACCAGCGGGGGCAGGACCTGCGGCGCCGACCGTACGCGCTGTTCCGCACCCGGATCGACGCCGGGCCGGTGCTCCTGCGCCGCTGACCGCACTGGAGCTGCCCGTCGGTCGAGCGGGTGGCAGGCATGGCGGGGCGGCCGGCGGGTAGCCCGCCGGATGGCCGACTGGTCAGAGGTGTTACTCCCGGACACCCCGCTGTTGGAGATCGTGGTCCGGGGCAGCGTCATGTACCTCGCGCTCTTCACGCTGCTGCGGGTCATCCTCAAGCGGGAGAGCGGCACCACCGGCGTCAGCGACCTGCTGGTGATCGTGCTGCTCGCCGACGCGGCGCAGAACGGCCTGTCGGGCGGCTACAGCTCGGTCACCGACGGGGTGCTGCTGGTCGCCGTGATCATCGGTTGGTCGTACCTGTTGAACGCCGTCGCCTACCGCTGGCCCGCCGCCGCCCGGCTGGTCCGGCCGGGCTCGCTGGTGCTGGTGCGGGACGGACGGATCATGCGCACGAACATGCGGCGCGAGCTGATCACCGACGAGGAGTTGCACGCCCTGCTGCGGAAGCAGGGCGTCACCGACCTCGCCGAGGTCCGCGAGGTGCGGATGGAGTCCGACGGCCAGTTCAGCGTCACCACCCGCACGCAAGGCCGATCCCGGAACGCCG